>NZ_CP058409.1:2427248-2748831 GCF_015239775.1 Trichlorobacter lovleyi | reverse complement strand
CGAGCTTATCGGCTGTAGCGAAATGAGCCCTAGAGCTACAGATTTCGGGCGTCGGAGCGAAGCCGGGGGAACGCCAACTGTCGTTTTCAGGTTAATGCGCCTCACTCCAATTTTTTCCCCACTGAATATCAACCTTCAACGGCACCTTCAGCGCCACGGCCTGCGACATCTCCCGGTTCACCAGTGCCCGCATCTGCTCCAATTCTGTCTCCAGCACCTCAAAGACCAGTTCGTCATGCACCTGCATGATCAGACGGCTCTGCAGCCCTTCGGCACGGATGGCGCGATCCACCCCCAGCATGGCCTGCTTGATGATATCGGCTGCCGAGCCCTGGATCGGGTAGTTGATGGCGTTGCGTTCCGCAAAGGAACGCAGGTTGCCGTTGCTGCTGGTGATATCGGCAATCGGCAGTTTACGTCCCAGGATGGTTGTGACATATCCTGTCTCTTTTGCGCTGGCGATGCAGGAATCAAGAAAGACAATCGCCCCACTGTGACGCTCTTTGTAGGCGGCTATGAACTTCTCAGCCACGTTGCGGGCAACCCCCAGCTGCTTGGCCAGCGAGAAGGCCCCCTGACCGTAGATGATGCCGAAGTTGATGGTCTTGGCCTGACGCCGCATCTCGCTGGTCACCATCTCCGGGAACAGACCGAACACCTCACTGGCGGTACGGGTATGGATATCCTCATCCTGGCTGAAGGCATCACAGAAGACCGGATCAGCGGACAGATGGGCCAGCACCCGCAGCTCGATCTGGGAATAGTCGGCTGCCAGGATACAGCTGCCTTCAGGGGCGATAAACGCCTCGCGGATGCGGCGGCCTTCGTCGGTGCGGATCGGGATATTCTGCAGGTTCGGGTCTGAAGAGGAGAGCCGTCCGGTGGCAGTCACGGCCTGGTTATAGGAGGTATGGACACGGCCCTGCCTGTCGGTCAGCTTGGCCAAGGCGTCGGTATAGGTGGACTTCAGTTTGGCCAGCCCGCGGTAATCCAGCAGCAGTTTGGCAATTTCATGTTCCTCTGCCAGGCCGGTCAGCACTTCGTTGTCAGTGGAACGGCCGGTCTTGCCCTTGGTCTTCTTGCCGGCCTGCAGCCCCAGCCGCTCGAACAGTACCTCTTCCAGCTGCTTGGGGGAGTTGAGGTTAAACGGACCACCTGCCAGCTCAATAATCCGCTTTTCCAGCTCCTGCATCCGCTGGCCAAAACCGTTACCCAGCTCGGCCAGATAGGCCAGATCCAGCAGCACGCCATGCTGTTCCATCCGGGTCATGATCTCCATCAGCGGCATCTCCAGCTCAAACAACAGCTTCTCCAGCCCCTGTTCTTTCAGCATCGGCAGCAGCTTCTCATGCAGCAGCCAGGTGGCATCGGCATCCTCGGCCGCGTAGCGGGTGGCCTTCTCCACCTCCACCTCGCTGAAGCAGATCCGGTTCTTGCCGGAGCCGGTCACCTCGTCGTAGGAGATCATCTTGTGATTCAGGTGCTCCTGGGCCAGGGCATCCAGGCCGTGGCCGCCGCGGGAGGGGTTTAACAGGTAGGAACAGAGCATGGTGTCGCACCAGCTGCCCTGGACCTCCAGCCCGGCAGTGGCCAGTATCTGCAGGTCAAACTTCAGATTCTGGCCCACCTTGCGGATGGCCGGGTTGCCAAAGGCGGGGCGCAGGCGGTCCAGCACGGTCTCCCGCGGCAGCTGATCCGGCATCCCCAGATAGCGGTGTCCCACCGGGATGTAGAACGCCTCGTGTGCCTGCAGCGAGATCGAGATCCCCACCAGTTCGGCCGTGCGTGGATCAAGGCCGGTGGTCTCGGTATCAAAGGCAAAGGCAGAGGCTGCCTCCAGGCGCTGGGCCAGCTGTTCCAGCTCTTCGCCTGTCAGGATGCAGTGGTACTGGTCGGTCTGCAGGGTGGCCTGGGCGGTCATCTCCTTGATCAGGGTGTGGAAGCCGTACAGCTTGAACAGCTCGTTCAGTCGTTCGTTGTCCGGCTCCTGTGCCAGCAGCTGATCCGGGTGCAGCTCATAGGGTACATCCTTGATAATGGTGGCCAGGGTGCGGGAAAGACGGGCCTGCTCGCTAAACTCCCGCAGCTTCTCGCCAACCTTGCCCGGTACCTCAGCAGCCCGTTCCAGTAGACTGTCCATGGAGCCAAACTGTTGGACCAGCTTGATGGCGGTCTTCTCGCCAATCCCCGGCACACCGGGGATGTTGTCGGAGCTGTCACCGGCCAGACCCAGGATGTCGATCACCCCTTCCGGTCCCACGCCGAAACGCTCATGCACCTGGGGGATGGCCGAGGTCACGTTCTTCATGGTGTCCAGCAGGGTGGTCTGCTCAGTCACGATCTGCATCAGATCCTTGTCGCCGGTCACCACCACCACCTGGCCGCCGGTTGCCTCCCAGCGGGCTGCCAGGGTACCGATCAGGTCGTCCGCCTCGTACCCCTCCAGCTCCACCACCGGAATGTTGAAGGCCCGCACCAGATCACGGATCGGCCCCACCTGCTGGCGCAGGTCATCCGGCATCTCGGCCCGGTTGGCCTTGTAGGCCGGGTACAGCTCGGTGCGGAAGGTCACCCGTCCCACATCGAACACCATGGCCAGGTGCTGGGGCTGGTAATCCTTCAGCAGCTTCAGCAGCATCTGGGTAAAACCGTAGATGGCGTTGGTGGGAAAGCCGCTGGGTGATGACAGCCGTTTGATGGCAAAATAAGCCCGGTAGAGGTAGGAGGAGCCGTCGATCAGATAGAGGGTGTTGTTGGTCATGGGGTGTCCGGTTTCTGTTATAGTACTTCGGTTGTTTAGCGAAGGCCGCCGCTGACCAGTCCGGGCAGCTTTTCCGTCCGATCAGTGTTCATAAAGTTGATTAGATGTTCGGTTTATATTGGCTTTCCCAGAAAAGATTGTTGAACCGCCGAAATGATTCTTTGTGACTGAATTTTTGACTGTATTGGCTTATCAAGTCTGTGAAATCTATGTCCAATGACAATGAGGCAAAGCAAGCATTGCATACGGCGTAAATGAATTTTGTAATCCCAGAGGACCACAGAGGATCATGTTTGAATTTTGTGCCCATTATCGGGAACGTGTCTGATATTGGTTTAGGCACAGGATATCTCGTTTCCATATATCCAGCGCGCACAGCACGGATTAATTCAGAACCAGAGTACCCGTCGAAGTCGGTCTTTCTTATCCGAGAAATGTCATCTGCCATAAAATGGGATAATTGTTTCAGCATTTCTTTGAAGTTATGACCCATGTCTCTGGCAAGTTCGTCAATCTTTTTCTTTGCAGCTGGACGATCCATCGCCTCATATTCTTTATGGAGATGAAATAAAAGCACTGCTTTAGCAAACTTCTCTAACCCCATGATCTCTGAGAACAGAACGTTGTCAGAAAAAGCATCATAATCGCTGTCGAAGGCAAAATACAAATCAGTCAAGCCGTAGTTAATCCATGTCTTTGCTACTAGTTGTCGGTCCATAATATGCCTTTGAGAATCTATCTAACCCACCAAGTGAATTTGAACGCTATAGACCAGCTTGACAGGGCGCTTTTCCTCGGATTGAACTCTTTCCATTTTGGACACAGTTGAAGCATGATTAAGTTCATCGGCAGAAATGTATGTTGTTTGTCTGTTCAGTCATTGTGTGTCTCATCTCGTATCCAAAGATTAGAGCCGCTTTATTCCAATTTCAGATCAAGGATGAGATCAAGGCGGCAAGGAAATTGGCGACGCAGACGTACAAGCAGTACGTCGAGGAGCCAATGACAAGCCAACGAAGATGTCGCCTTGAAATGGAATTGGAGTCACTTTAAAATCACCCCGGCCTCACCTTGCGCCACCACCTGCATAGACAGGCGATCCTGCAGCACAGCCGCCTCGCCAAGGGAGAGCGACTTGACGGTACCGGTCAGCCTGACCCGATCAGCCAGTTTCATGGTTGAGAGCGCTTCAGAGGCCTTGGTGCGGGCCTTGTCCAGCTGCTCGACAACGGCGCTGTCCAGCTTCTCTTTGATGGTGCTGCGGATCGTGCTGCTGAACAGCCAGCTGCCGGCGCTGATCAGCCAACCGGCGTTCTTTGTATCAAAATCCACCTCTTCAAAGGTCAAGCTGTTGTTCTGCGGATTGTAGACCGGCTTGGCCAGCACGGTTAGCTCGCCGTCAAAATCACCGGTACTGGTCAGGTTCACCATCAGGCGGCCTTCTGCAGCCTTGATGCTGAATTTTTTGATGGTGATCTTCTTGTCTTCACCAAAAGTCTTGTCCAGCAGGACCGGATTCAGGGCCGTCACCAGATCATCAAAGAAGATATCGGTGGCAAGCTGGATATGAAAGTTTTTGTCGAAACTTGACAGCAGCTGGACCGGAGGTAATGGCCGTGCCGCAGCCGCGGCCGGCTTGGGGCCAATGGTGATTTCAGCACCGGTGATGACGCCGAGCGACAGCCTGATCTGATTGTTTGAGGCCTGTAACGGGCTGATCACGACCCTTTCCGGGGTCAGCTTCAGCCAGGTGCTGAACTCCTTATTGACCAGAGTGGGGGTAAAGGCCTGTTGCCACAGCGGGGTTACCTTGGCCCGTAGCTGGACCGCATCGTTGACCTTGCTGTCGATGATCGGTGCCAGCAGACGTTGCACCGGTTGGGTAATCCCCTCCACCATGCTCTTGGGTTTCAGGGAGAGCGGCCCCAGCTTGAGGGTGTCGGCCAGGTTGTCGGACAGGCCGGTGTAGTACAGCTCGGTCTTCAGGCGCCAATCCGGGGTGATGTTCACCCTGGCCTTAAAGCGCAGTCCGGCCCGCAGCGGATAGCTTTCGTAAAAGCCATAGCTGAAGGTCAGTTGAATTGGCAGGGTCAGGTAAATGAAGTTGTCGTTGGCCGTTACCGCAACCGGGCCGGTGCGTTGCACGGTTACCGAGGTGCCCAGCCCGCCTTGCCCCTTGTACAGCTCTTTGGGCAGTGACTGGTTCACGATGGTCGAGAGATCAGCCGCCGAGGTCTCCACACTCAGGTTGATGGAGGAGGGGGGCACAGCGGCAGAGGCAGATGTTGCACTCAACAGCAGTAGGATACAGACTATGTAAAAACGGTACATTGTGAAAGACCTCCGGTAATAGGGTTATGCCTTGTCTTTATCCCGCGTAAACAGCAGAAAGGCCATGGCCGGGCGCTTGCTGCTCTCCCGCATGGCAAACTGCATGCCGTCAAAGTTCCATCCTTCGACGACCTTCTCGTTCAAGGCCTCTTCAATGGT
Organism: Trichlorobacter lovleyi; assembly: GCF_015239775.1. Lineage (NCBI taxonomy): Bacteria > Pseudomonadati > Thermodesulfobacteriota > Desulfuromonadia > Geobacterales > Geobacteraceae > Trichlorobacter > Trichlorobacter lovleyi. The sequence goes on along the minus strand of NZ_CP058409.1, from coordinate 2,743,580 downwards.
CTCTTCCGTTACGTTTGAGAGTTCAACTACCTTGTACTGCAGCATGAGACACCTCCGTTCGCTGGTATACTACCTGATCATACAGGTTGGTTACAATCCGGAAAGCGGTCTTGACAATCGCCAAATCAGTTGTATCTAAAACTATACGGGAATATTCATGTTTAGCCCGTCAAGGAGCGCCTATGCGTGGTGATTGCTGCGAACATGCACTGCTGGCCGATGATCCCCGCCTGAAGCTGGTGGAGCGGGCCATGAAGCGCTTGCAGTACCAGCCTGATGCCCTGATTGAGGTGCTGCATACGGCCCAGGAGGCGTTCGGCTATTTAAACCGCGAGCTGCTGGCCCATGTGGCGGCCCAGTTGAAACTGCCGGAAAGCCAGGTCTTCGGGGTGGCCACCTTCTACCACTTCTTTACCCTGCGCCCCAAGGGTGAGCATTCCTGCATCGTCTGCACCGGCACGGCCTGTTATGTCAAAGGGGCGGGCGAGATCCTGGGCCGTTTGGAGCAGGAGGCAGGGATCAAGGCCGGTCAGACCACGGCAGACGGTAAGCTCTCGCTGGGCACGGCCCGCTGCCTGGGCAACTGTTCCCTGGCACCGATGATGATGCTGGATGATACGGTGCATGGGCCGGAAAGCCCGGATGGTGCGGCTAAGAAGCTGAACACGCTGTTGGAGGTACCCCATGAACAGGGTTGAGCTGGCTGAACTGGCCGAAGCGGTGACAGCCCAACAGCAGTCCTGCCGCATGCGGCTGCTGGTCTGCTGCGGCACCCCCTGTGTAGCGGCCGGTAGTCAGGCGGTGGTGGCGGCCCTGCGGGAACGGCTTGCCGCTCTGGGGCATCCGGCGGATCTGGAGCTGGTGGGTACTGGCTGCCAAGGCCCTTGCAGCCGTGGCCCGTTGTTGACGGTGCTGCGTCCCGGCCAGCCTGAGCAGGTCTGGCAGAAGTGCACGCCGGAACTGGCCGTGTCGATTCTTGAGGCAGAACTACAGCAATCTGCCTTTCCTGACACCAACCTGCTGCCTGCGGACTGGCCGTTCTTCAGGTGCCAGACCAGGCTGGTACTGGCTAACAGCGGCAGGATCGACCCTGAGAACCTTGAACAGTACATTGCCCGGGGAGGCTATGACGGTCTGGCTCAGGTGCTGCACGAGATGATCCCGGATCAGGTCTGCGACAGCGTGGTGCAGAGCGGCCTGCGGGGCAGGGGCGGTGGCGGCTACCCCACCGGTCTTAAGTGGCAGCTGGTGCGCAAGAGCAGCGGCAGCCGCAAGTTTATCGTGGCCAATGGTGATGAAGGGGACCCCGGTGCCTACATGGATCGCTCACTGATGGAGTCTGATCCGCACCGGATTCTGGAGGGAATGGCCATTGCCGGCTACGCCATCGGAGCCGAGCAGGGCTACATCTACGTGCGGGGCGAGTATCCAGTGGCAGCCCAGAGGCTGCGTAAGGCGATCCGGGATGCGGAGCGGGCCGGACTGTTGGGCAGCCGGGTGCTGGATTCCAGCTTCAGCTTCAGGATCGATATCCGGATCGGTGCCGGTGCCTTTGTCTGCGGCGAAGAGACCGCGCTGCTGGCCTCGATCATGGGCAGGCGCGGCCAGCCCCGCATCCGTCCCCCCTATCCGGCCGAGGCAGGCTTGTGGGGCTGTCCCACCCTGATCAACAATGTGGAAACCTTCGGCAATATCCCCGCCATCTTCAGCATCGGTCCCCAGGCCTTTAACGCCATCGGCAACGGCAAGAGCCGGGGCACCAAGGTCTTTGCCCTGTGCGGCGAGGTGGTCAACAACGGCCTGATTGAGGTGCCGATGGGGATTCCACTGCGGGAGATCGTGTTTGAGATCGGCGGAGGGCTGGCAAACGGCGCCGCCTTCAAGGCAGCCCAGACCGGCGGCCCCAGTGGCGGTTGTATCCCGGCTGAAAAACTGGATACCCCGGTGGATTACGAGAACCTGCAGGCGCTGGGCTCGATCATGGGCTCGGGCGGCCTGATCGTGATGGGTGAGCAGAGCTGCATGGTGGATGTGGCCCGCTTCTTCATGGAGTTCTGTCTGGATGAGAGCTGTGGCAAGTGCGTGCCCTGCCGCACCGGCACGGTGGAGATCTATCGTCTGCTTTCGCGGATCTGCAACGGCAGTGCTTCTCAACGGGATCTACAGACCCTGGAACAGCTCTGCCAGATGGTGAAGGACACCTCGCTCTGCGGACTGGGGGCGGCGGCACCCAACCCGGTGTTGTCCACCCTGCGCTGGTTCAGGGCAGAGTATGAGACCCATGTGAACGAGCGGCGCTGTCCGGCCGGGGTCTGCAGCATGGATGAGCTGCCGTTGCATCTGCTGGGTGAACAGCTGCTGCAGCGGATCGCGGCACTGCGCTGTGACGGGGAGGGATACTGATGCCGGCCATAACCCTGACCATCAACAATGACCTGATCTCTGCCCGTCAGGGCCAGACCCTGCTGGAGGTGGCCCGTGAGCACGGGATTGAGATTCCCACCCTCTGCCATCTGGATGGACTTGAGGCGATGGGTGGCTGCCGCCTCTGTCTGGTGGAACTACAGGGCAGTTCGCGCCCGGTTCCTTCATGTGTCACCAGGGCGGCCGAGGGGATGGTGGTGACCACCCACAGTGACAAGCTTGTGGAATACCGCAAGATGCTGGTGGAACTGCTGCTGGCGGAGCGGACCCACACCTGTTCCATCTGTGTGCAGAACAACAACTGCGAGCTGCAGACTCTGGCTGCCAAACTGGGGATTGACCATGTCCGTTTTGATTACCTGAACCAGCAGTTGCCGATGGATGCCAGCCGGGAGCGCTTTGCCCTGGACCACAACCGTTGCGTGCTCTGTTTGCGCTGCGTGCGGGTCTGCGATGCCGTGGAAGGCGCCCATACCTGGGATGTGCGGGGCAGGGGATCAACCAGCCGGATTGTGGCTGACCTGGATCGTCCCTGGGGAACCAGTACCAGTTGTACTGACTGCGGTAAATGTGTCCAGCTCTGCCCCACCGGTGCCCTGTTCAAGAAAGGGGCCACTGTTGGCGAGATGCGCAAGGAACGCAGCTTCCTGAACCGGATTCTGGAGCGGCGGCGGCTGGCAGCCCAAGGGGGTACGCCATGAGCCGGTTGCGTCTGGCAACAGCCTGGCTGGGGGGCTGCTCCGGCTGCCATATGAGCTTTCTGGACCTGGGAGAACAGTTGATTGAGATTTCTGACGCACTTGAACTGGTCTACGGTCCGCTGGTGGATGCCAAGGAGTTCCCGGAAGAGGTGGATGTGGCCCTGATCGAAGGTGCCGTGGCCAATTTTGAGAACCTTGAACTGCTGCAGCAGATTCGTAATAGATCAAAACTGCTGATCAGTTTTGGTGACTGTGCCATTACCGGCAATGTAACCAGTTTACGCAACTTCTTCAGTGTGGATGACCTGCTGACGGCGGTCTACCATGCCGGTCCCGGCAGCGCACCCCGCAGTGATGAAGCGGATCAGGTGCTGCCGGAACTGCTGCCGCGGGTGCTGCCGCTGCATCAGGTGGTGGAGGTGGATGCTTACATCCCCGGCTGTCCCCCCGATCCGGAACGGATTATGGCGGCGTTGTCAGCCCTGTTGCAGGGGCAAACGGTGCAGTTGAGTGAAGAACAACGAACGTTTGGATAGTCTTACCACCCCTGTCCCCTCCTGAATCAGGAGGGGGACGACGATCACACGCCTTGCTCCCCTCCTTGATAAGGAGGGGTTGGGGGTGGTTGAAGGAAGCTACTCTATGTCCAAGACCATTACCATAGCGCCGGTTACCCGGATCGAGGGACATGCCAAGATCACCATCCAGCTGAATGATGCCGGTGAGGTGGCTGATGCCCGTTTCCATGTCACCGAGTTTCGCGGCTTTGAAAAGTTCTGTCTGGGGCGCAGCTACCGCGAGATGCCCTCGATTACCGAGCGGATCTGCGGCATCTGTCCGGTCAGCCATGCCCTGGCCTCGGCCAAGGCCGGTGATATGCTCAAAGGGGTTAACATACCGCCAACGGCCGAAAAGCTGCGGCGCCTGATGCATTATGCCCAGCTGGTACAGAGTCACGCCCTGAGTTTTTTTCTGCTTTCCGGCCCGGACCTGTTGTTGGGGATGGAGAGCGATCCGGCCAAGCGCAACTTGATCGGTCTGATCGAGGCCCAACCTGAGCTGGCCAGGCAAGGGATCCGGCTGCGTCAGTTCGGCCAGGAAGTGATCAAACTTTTGGGTGACCGGGCCGTGCATCCGGCCTGGGCGGTATCAGGCGGGGTGCGGGAGCCGCTGACAGCAGACAAGCGGGACTGGATTGCAGCCCGGCTGCCGGAGGCGCTGGCAACCGCGAAGAAGGCCCTGGCCCTTGGCTATGAGGCCCTGCAACGCCTGTCCGAAGAGGCCGGTTGCTACGGCAGCTTCCCCAGCCTGTTTCTGGGGCTGGTCTCGCCAGATGGCGGGCTGGAACAGTACGATGGCAAGCTGCGGCTGATTGATGCGGATGGCGCAAATCTGGAAGGTGATAGTGATCCATCCCGTTATGCCGAGTTTATCGGTGAGGCAGAACAGAGCTGGAGCTACCTGAAGTTCCCCTATTACAGGCCCCGTGGTCATGAAGGCGATGCCGGCATGTACCGGGTTGGTCCCCTGGCCCGTCTGAATGTGGCCAGTTATGCCGGAACACCCCTGGCCGAGCAGGAACTGCAGCGGTTTCGTCAATTCAGGGAAGGGGGCGGTCCGGTGCTGGGCAGTTTCTACTACCATCAGGCCCGGCTGATCGAACTGCTCTACTGTCTGGAGCGGATCGGCGAGCTGCTGGATGATCCGCACCTGCTGGACAGCCATGTGCGCAGTCACGCCCGCACCAACAACCGGGTCGGGATCGGCGTGGTGGAGGCGCCGCGCGGGGTGCTGTTTCACGAGTACCATCTGGATAATGACGGGCTGCTCAATCATGTCAACCTGATCATTGCCACCGGTCAGAACAATCTGGCCATGAACAAGACCGTGCTGCAGATCGCCAAGCACTACCTCGCCGGCAGCCGGCTGGATGAGGGACTTTTAAACCGTGTGGAACACGGCATCCGTTGCTACGATCCCTGTCTTTCCTGTTCTACCCATGCCATGGGCAGGATGCCGCTGCAGCTGGAGTTGTACAGCCCTGACGGGGGGCTCATCCAGCGCCTGGAACGTTCTTCATCCCCCCCCCTTGACAGCCGGAAATGAATGCTTATCTTTTGACCAGAAGGACCGCATAACGTACCAAGTGAACAAAGGAGGACTGTGTCATGGCAATCGTCAAGTACAACCCGTTACGTGAGCTGCGCAGTATGCAGGACCAGATGGACCGTCTGCTGAACCTTTCCTGGGGCAGTGGTGAGTACCCGGGGGAGGATATCAAAGAGGGGATCTGGCAACCGGCGGTGGATATCTATGAGACCGCTGACTCGATTGTGATCAAGGCCGAGCTGCCTGATGTGGATCAAAAGGATATCGATGTCCGGATTGAGGACAATCTGTTGACCATCAAGGGTGAGCGCAAACACGAAAGTGAGGTCAAGAAGGAGAATTACCATCGGATTGAACGCTATTTCGGCTCCTTCCAGCGCAGTTTCAAGCTGCCTGCCACGGTTGAGCAGGAAAAGGTTGCAGCCAGTTGCGAGAAGGGGGTTTTAACCGTGACGCTGCCCAAAAAGGAAGAGGTTAAGCCGAAGCAGATCAATGTTGAGGTAAAATAATAGCCTGATTTTCACGAACATCAGGAACGCTGTAACGCAGAAAAGGCCGGGGAAAACCCCGGCCTTTTCTGCGTGTAACCGCACGTTGATCAAAAATCAGGCAGGCTTTTTGCTTTCATCAGAGGTGGCAGCTGCCTGCTGCTGCTGGGCTTCAGGTGCAACCTCCGCCTTTTTTTCTGGTTCCTGTGCCTCTACCTTGCGGGCCTCTTCCTGTATGTTACGCTGGAAGTCTTCTGAGGCCTTTTTGAACTCGGCCAGCCCTTTACCCAGGGATTTGGCAAGCTCAGGCAGTTTATTCGGGCCGATTACGATCAGGGCGATGACCATTATGACAATCAGTTCCGGCATGCCGATTCCAAACATGATGATATTCTCCTGGATACCTGTCTTGTAGTACTGGCCTATTAAAGCGTTATTCGCTGGTGCAAGGCAACAAAAAAATGAGTTGTTTGTACAGTGGTGGCGATGTACAAATATGCGCAAAAAATAATCACAAGTGATTAAAATATAGTCAGGAGTTGCCGGTGTCATTGCTTCGTCCCCTCAAAATTGGCAGTCTGACACTGCCGCATAATTTATTGCTTGCGCCGCTTGCAGGCATTACCAACCATGTTTTCAGGCTTATCTGCAGACAGGCGGGAGCCAGTCTGGCCTTTACTGAAATGGTCAGTGTCAACGGCATGGTTCGTGAAGGTGAAAAGACACTGGCCTTGCTTGCAAGCTCTCCAGATGATCGTCCACTGGGGGTGCAACTGTTTGGAAACTCCCCCGAACTGCTGGCTCAAGCCGCCAGTATGGTTAAGGATAACGCAGATCTTATTGATATCAATATGGGCTGTCCCGTACGCAAGGTGGTTGGTACCGGCGCCGGGTCCGCCTTGTTGCAGGATACGGCGCGGATAGCAGAAATCATCAGATCGGTCCGCAGGGCAACGGAACTGCCTCTGACGATCAAGATCCGCAGTGGCTGGCAGTGCGGTGATGTTACCTGGCAGGAGGTGGGGCGGATTGCCGAGGCGGAAGGGTGTGACGCCATTACCCTGCATCCCCGCAGCCGGGCCCAGATGTTTAACGGACAGGCCGACTGGCGGCAGCTTGGGCAGTTAAAACAGCTGGTGAAGATACCGGTGATCGGCAGCGGAGATCTGTTCACCCCGCAGGATTGCCAGCGGATGCTGAAAGAGACCGGGTGTGACGCCGTGATGGTGGCCCGGGGGGCGTTGGGTAACCCTTGGATCTTCAGCCAGACCTGTGAGCTGCTGGAGGGAAGGCCGCTAACCCCGGTAAGCTGTGCCGATCGGATGGCAATGGCCGAACAGCACCTTGCCCTGTATAGCGATTATGCCGGTGCATCGATTGCGGTGCGGGAGATGAAGAAACACCTGGGATGGTATATTCATGGTGTGCCGGGAGCAGCGGCCTTGCGCAGGGCCGTCAATACAGCCCGCACTCAAGATGAATTGCTGGACGTGATCGAACAGATCAGGAAAACAGGAGTCTGATACTACGGTGCATACAGACCTGAGTGGATACGCCCTCACCGTACTTGACAGTGTCGGTGACGGGGTAATCGTCATCAACGCTGAAGGGTTGGTTACGCTGATGAATCCGGCCGCCGAGGAGATGACGGGCCGTTCCCGCCGTCAGGTGGTGGGCTCACGCTTTCTCGATTCCTTCAAGACAGAGCCTGTGCTGGTTGAGATGGTGGAGCGCACCTCTGCAAGCGGTATTTCACTCTCTGATCAGGATAATGTGGTGCTGAACCCCTCCGGGCGGGTCATTCCGGCTAATGCCACAACATTTCCCCTGATGAGATCAGACGGAGAAACCATCGGGGTCGTCCTGACCCTGCGTGATCTCACCTCAATCCGTGAACTGGAGGCAGCGGTCAGGCAGGCTGACCGGCTTGCCACCCTGGGTACCCTGGCTGCCGGTCTGGCTCACGAGGTCAAGAATCCGCTGGGAGGGATCAAGGGGGCGGCCCAGCTGCTGGAGCGTGAGCTGGATGATGACAGCGATCTGCTGGAGTATCCGCGGGTGATGATCAAAGAGGCGGAGCGGATCGACAAGATCATCAGGCAGCTGCTTGAGCTGGCATCCCCGCGGGGGCCGCGCTATACGCCGGTCAATCTGCATATGGTGCTGGGGGATATCATCCTGCTGCAACGGGAGGCGGCCGGTAGCCGGGATGTCTCCATCTCCACCGGGTTCGACCCCAGTATCCCTCCGATCATGGCAGATGAGGCCCAGTTGACCCAGGTCTTTCTTAACCTGATCCGCAATGCCATTGAGGCGATGTCCGAGGGCGGGCGTCTGTCTGTCACCAGTCGTGTGCTGGCCGAGTATCACCTAGCCCGCAACGAGAACCGTTCACGTATGGTGGCGGTGGAGGTGGCTGACACCGGTCCGGGCATATCCGAAGAAAATCTTGCCAAGGTCGGTACACCGTTCTTCACGACCAAGGACAACGGTACCGGGCTGGGGCTGGCCATCTGTCAGAAGATTGTCGGGGAGCACCGCGGTATGCTGAAGATAGACTCAAAACCGGGACAGGGGACCAAGATCAGTGTGCTGTTGCCGTTGATCCAGTCACCCGTGAAAGGATAGACAGTATGGGACTGCATCGGATACTGGTGGCTGATGACGAAGAGAGCATGCGTTGGGTGCTTTCCAAGGCGTTGCGCAAAAAAGGATATTCAGTTGATCTGGCTGCTGACGGCAACCAGGCCCTGCGTCAGGTGCGGGAACAGTCCTATGATCTGGTAATCGTCGATATCAAGATGCCCGGCATGTCCGGTCTTGAATTCCTGGACAAGGCCCGGGAGCTGCGCCCTGACCTGCTGGTGGTGGTGATGACCGCCGAGGCCAGTATGAAGAACGCGGTTGAGGCGATGAAGCGCGGTGCCTACGATTACATCACCAAGCCGTTTGACCTTGAGGTGATTGATGCCATCATTGAAAAGGTCAGCCGGGCACGGGATGTCAGCAATCAGGTCTCGCTGCTGAAGCAGGAACTGAAGGATCACTATCAGGTCGAAAAGAATATCATCGGCAACTCGGCAGCCATGCGGGAGGTCTACAAGACCATCGGCAAGGTGGCCGGCAGTGATATCACCGTGTTGATCCAGGGAGAATCCGGTACCGGCAAGGAACTGATCGCCCGGGCGATCCACTTTAACTCAACCCGGCTGGGAAAGCCGTTTGTGGCGATCAACTGTGCCGCCATCCCCAAGGATCTGCTGGAGAGCGAGCTGTTCGGCAGCGAGCGGGGAGCCTTTACCGGGGCCACCGAGCGCAAGACCGGCAAGTTTGAGCAGGCCAACCACGGCACCATCTTCCTGGATGAGATCGGCGACATGCCGCTGGACCTGCAGGCCAAGATCCTGCGGGTGCTGCAGGAACAGGAGATCACCCGGATCGGCGGTTCCCAGAACCTGAGCGTTGATGTGCGGGTGGTGGCAGCCACCAATCAGGAGCTGCAGGAACGGGTGCGCAACCGCGAATTCCGCGAAGACCTTTACTACCGCCTGAATGTGGTGCCGATCAATCTTGCCCCGCTGCGTGAGCGCAGTGAGGACATTCCCGCCCTGGTGGAGTACTTCCTGGAGCGGGCCTGCGCCGAGCTTGAGATCCCAACCAAGCAGTGCGCCCCTGAGGCGATGGAGCTGCTGAGCAATTACTCCTGGCCCGGTAACGTGCGGGAGCTGGAAAACACCATCAAACGCGGCGTTATTCTCTCCAGTGACCCCTATCTGACCACAGCCGATTTTGCCAGTCTGACCAACCGCCAGGAAACCATCCATGCCATTCCGCAGGAACAGTCACTGGAATCGCTGGTGGAGATGAAGCTGCGCAACTCCATGAACGGGATTGAAAAGCTGGATAAAGGTGATATCTACGACCGGGTGCTGGAACAAGTGGAACGTCCCCTGATCCGTTACGTGCTTGAAAAGACACGGGGTAACCAGGTGCGCGCTGCTGATATTCTGGGGATTAACCGTAATACCCTGCGCAAGAAGATCAGTGAGCTGGGGGTCAGTATCAAAAAGGATTAACGCACAGGAGCCGGAAACGGCTTCACAGACTGCTGACAAAGTCCCCGCCTCAGGCGGGGACTTTTTTTGTGCTCCATCCATGTCTACAGACCAGATTTTCACAGCGGGTGTGACGATTGAGGAGCTAATCGCCACTGAACAGGCTGATGATATTCGAGTGCAGTTTCTCTAAGAAACTGGTGGCTTGCAACAGTGCGTGGTGTTATCATCTGCGGCAGTATGCGTAAGCTGATGTGAATTGCGCGGCTTTGAAAACAGCCTGATACAGTAGTAATTAAAGGCAACAGACAAATCGAAATACAGCTCCTGTTTCGAGCATTTCTTACATCAGAACCTTGCATCGAGCCGTCCATGAGGAATTTGTAGTATCAGGTAAACAAAATCATGGTGAGGGCCACCGCAACGAAAAGGGCTACTGTTGGATGGACCAAAAGAAAATCCATAACCTCAAACTGATTTACGGTATTGCATTGGCATTTATCGGGTTGACCATGTTTTTGTCAGCCCTGCTCATGCATAACGCCATCAAGCGTAATGAAGCCGATTCAAAAATAGTGAATCTATCCGGCCGTCAACGCATGCTGAGTCAGCTTATCACCAAAACACTTCTTATCCTTGAGCGTACAAAGGATTCAACTGAGCAGAAGCGGCAATTAGAGGTCCTGTCAAAATCATTACATGACATACAGCAAGTTCACCTCGGATTACAGCATGGTGACCCAAAGCTTGGTCTGGCAATCCGTGATACTACGCCGCAGATACAGGGATTGTTTGTTGCTGTTGAGCCGTATCATGCGAAGATCATCCAGGCACTTACAACACTACTCGAAAAAAGTACGGGGCCAACTATTGATCAGGGCATGTTGCAACGTACGATTGATGTCATGTTTGCTAATGAGCCTTCTTTTCTGTCGATCATGGAGAAAATAACGCTTCACTTTGATGAAGGTGCGAAAAAACGGATCAAGCTGCTTGCGCATTTGCAAAACAGTATCCTCGTCGCCGACCTGCTGGTGCTTTACCTTGTTTTTTTATTCGTTTTTCGGCCGACTTTAAAAAATCTGGAAACGTCTGTGGGACTCCTCAAGGACAGTGAAGAACGTTTACGCGCAATCACTGATACGGCAGGAGATGCCATCATTATAATGGACCCCCAGGGGGCTATTTCCTACTGGAACCCAGCCGCTGAACAGATGCTGGGCTATCGTTCTGAAGAGGTTATAGGAAGAAACCTCCATGAGCTGCTGGCACCCCAACGTTACCATGCAGAGTACCAAGCAGCGCTGCCCAATTTTTCCCATACGGGAAGTGGTAATGCGGTTGGAAATATTCGCAGTTTTTTTGCCCTCCGGAAGGATGGTCAAGAGATTGCTGTATCACACTCTCTTTCGGCATTCCTGCTTAATGGTGAGTGGCATTCCGTTGGGATACTCCGTGATATTACAGAAAGTTTAAAACAACAGGAGGCGTTAAAGCATAGCGAAGAAAATGTGCGTCTTCTGCTCAACTCGGCTGCTGAAGCTATTTGCGGCATTGACTTGAATGGCAACTGCACTTTTGCCAATCCATCCTTTCTCAAAATGTTTGGTTACACTGATCTGGTGCAAGTCATTGGAAAAAATGTATATCAGCTCACGCATCACACCTCTCCTGACGAGGTTCCATTTCCGGTTGAAAAGAGTTGCTTTCACCGCGCAATTCATGACGGTCTTCAGATCCATCTGGACAGTGAAACCTTGTGGCGCTCTGACGGTTCCAGCTTCCCGGTAGAGATATGGACACACCCTCAGGTAACAAATGACAGGCTTGTAGGGGCGGTCATTACGTTTGTCGACATCACCGAACGCAGGAAAGCGGAAGAAGTATTGCAGCAAATGGCACATTATGATGTTTTGACGGGTCTACCCAACCGCGCCTTGTTCAGCGACCGTGTTCAACAGGCGCTTGCCGAGTCAAAACGTGATCGAAAATGCTTAGCCATTATGTTTATCGACCTGGATAAATTCAAGCCGGTGAACGATAATTATGGCCATGCCGTTGGCGATCTGTTGCTGAAGGAAGTAGCAAATCGAATTAAACTGTCTCTTCGAGAGTCTGATACTGTGGCACGCATTGGTGGTGATGAGTTTGTGGTGCTCTTAAAGAATATTAAAGACGCGCAAGATGCCTTGGCGGTTGGTGAAAAAATACGTACTTCACTGAACATGCCGTTTATGCTTACTACTCTTTCCCTAGAGATCTCTTCAAGTATCGGTATTTCCGTCTTTCCTGAGCATGGCTCTGACGAGGTTGCATTGTGTAAAAATGCCGATACGGCCATGTACCAGGTAAAAGAAAGCGGGCGGGATGCCGTGCGGTTATTTATGTAACAAAAAAGGAACGGGCTGCTGTCTTGGGTGGGCTACTGTCCGGAAGCATACTCTCAACAAGGGGCCAGAAGCGGCCCCTGCTGTTTTTTAGCCGAAGACATGCTCCAGCAGTTGCTCGTGTCGTTCAATCACCGCCAGTGCAGGCAGATCTGATTTGTAGGCGATAAACGGTACTCCTGCAGCTGCGGCAGCGTGCATATCCACCGCGCTATCCCCCACAAACAGGGCTTCCTGCGGGGTAATGCCGTAATGTTCCAGCACCTTCAAGAGTGGTTCAGGGTGTGGCTTGGGGTTCTGGACCTTGGCGGCGGTCATGATACAGCCAAAGAACCCTTCCAGCCCGAAGTCTTCAATGATCATCTCCATGGAGGCGGCTCGGTTGGTGCAGATGGCCAGTTCAACCTTTCCTTTCAGCGCGCTCAGTGTCTCCACCAGCCCTTCTTCCCTGCGCATGTACGGCATCAGTTCCTTGTAGCGGATGGTCTTGCCGATGGCGATCGCCTCTTCCTTCTGGGGATCACGGCCGAAAAAATGTTCAATCACATCCAGATAGGAAAAGGTGTGCAGCACCCGTTCTGATTCGGTGCAGAGCCGGTCGATCTCCGGTCTGCCCAGGCCGGCCATGATCCGGTTGTAGAAGATGTAGTTTGACTCAATGGAATCCAGGATCACACCATCGCAGTCGTAGATTACCGCCTTGTAACGTGCTGTCATCTATCTTCCTCTTCCCGTTGCTGGGCCTTTGCCAGAAATTCATCCCATTCCATGGGCAGCAGATATTTTTTGCGGCTGTTGCATTCCTTGCAGGCCGGCACCACGTTGTTGCGGCTGGCCTTGCCGCCCCTGGTCACCGGTACGATATGGTCCATGGACAGTTCATCCGGTGCAAAACGGTTGCCACACCAGTGACAGATCCCCAGGGCCAGTCGGTTTTTCCACCAACGGCTGCGGCGCAGTTCCCGGGATTTGTCCCGTTCTCGCCTGATCTCTTCCTCTGATACCTCAATAATAAATTCGCTCATGGTTACCCCAGTCCGGCAACAGTCGCGCCGTCCCGTCCTTCGTGAGGTTCTCCGCTACGGAAGGAACTGATCTGCGGGTGCCGCCCCAAAAACTCACGCACTGCCCGCTGCAGGGTACCGGTGCCGATGCCGTGGATGATCCTGATCTCTTTCTGTCCGGCCAGAACTGCCTGATCAATGAATCCTTCCAGCTCAATCAAGGCCTCTTCCACCCGTTTGCCGATCAGGTTCAATTCATGTGCTGCCTCTTCAGGCTGCAGCTTCATGTTGATCTCCGGCCGGTTTTTGCGTGTCTTGCTGTGCGTTGCGTTCGTACCCGCAATCAGGCCGTGCAGCGGCACCTCCATCTCAATGCTGCCTGCCCTGACCCGTACCTTGTGACGGGCCTGGTCAATGCTGATGACGGTGGCTTCGCGCCCCAGAGAACGTACCTGCACGATGCTGCCGGGCTGTAGGGCATCAGCGGATGGAGCCTGCTGTCCTGCCGGAGCAAAGTTGGCCTCCAGCTCTTCAGATTTTTGTCTGAACTTATCAGCAGTCTCCTTCCGTCGATCCTGCTTGAACTGCTCCAGCAACTGATTCATTTCACGCCGGGCAGCGGTGATGGTGTCCCGTGCATCCTGACGGGCCTTTTCAATGGTTTCCTGCCTGAGACTGACAAGGTCAGCCTCCTGCTGCTTCAATGCCATAGCCAGACCATCAAGCCGCTGGCGTTCCTGCTGCTGGCTGTCCAGTTCATCTGCCAGGGCGTTCCGTTTCTGACGCAGTTCGTCAATGATACCGGCAAAGGCGGTGCCGGCATCCCCCAGCAGGTTACGGGCAAACTGCAGCACAGATTCAGGCAGCCCGTAGCGCCGGGCGGTTTCCAGGGCATGGGACTGCCCCGGTTCACCCATCACCAGGCGGTAGAGCGGGGTCCAGGTGGCACTGTCAAACTCCATTCCGGCGTTCTGCATCCCTTGGCTGCGCTGCACAAAACCGACAATCTCGGTCAGGTGGGTTGTGGCAAGCACCAGCGCGCCGCGGCTTTGCAGCTCATGCAGTACTGCGCAGCCGATGGCAGCCCCTTGCAGCGGCTCGGTACCGGTTCCCAGCTCATCCAGCAGTACCAGGCTGCGGCTGCCGGTCTGACCCAAAATGCCGGCTATGGCCGCAACATGGGCTGAAAAGGTCGAAAGGCTCTGTTCAATCGATTGATCATCACCAATATCCACCAGCAGGGCATCCAGCAACGGGATAGATGAGGAGGGTGAGGCAGGTACCGGCATCCCGGACAGGGCCATGGCAGTGATTAAACCGACGGTCTTCAGCGCGATTGTTTTACCCCCGGCGTTGGGGCCGCTGATAACCAGAACCCGTGCACTGTTTAGCTCCAGGTCCAGCGGCACAATCGGCGTGGTATCCTGCTGTTGTTCCCGCATCACCAGCAGCAGCGGATGACGGGCTGATAGCAGGCGCAGTGAGCCGTTTTGGTTCAACTCCGGAACCGACATGTTGAATTTTTCGGCAAACGCCGCCACGCTGTCCAGGCGGTCCAGCTCAACCAGGCTCTTGAAACAGGCGCCGATCTGCTCGGCATCTTCACGAATCCAGGCTGAGAGGCGCCGCAGGATGCGGATCTCTTCGGCTTTTTCTTCGGCAGAGAGGTTTTCAAGCTCGTTGACAAAGGGGATGATCTCCAGCGGTTCCATGAAGGCGGTCTCACCGGAGGAGGAGACGTCATGCACCACCCCCGGTACCATCCCCTTTGAATCCATCCTGACCGGAATGACCCAGCGGCCGGAGCGGATGGTGATGAAATCATCCTGCAAAAAAATGGCGGTCTCATGCCTGCGGACAAATTCCTCCAGTTTTTTGCGGACCCGTGCCGCCAGTGTGCGTTTGGCCTTGCGGATCTGGGACAGTTCCTGCGAGGCGCTGTCCAGGATGTTGCCTTCGTCATCCAGGGTGGCGGCAAGCGGCTCAAGGATGTCGTTGAAAGCCACCGGGAAGGGGGACAGCAGCTTCAGGGCCGGGATATCCTCGCGCGGGGCCAGTTGTCGGGCCAGCTCGGCCAGTGAACCGAGTACCGGGATGAATTCCAGCAGTTCAAAGGGGGAGAGGATGGCGCCGCTGGGACGGACCGCGTCAAGCAGCGGGCGGATGTCGCTGAAGCGGCTGATTCGCAGACAGATCCGTTGGCGCAACAGCCCCCTGATCTCCTCGATGCGCTGCCAGCCGGTGCGGATCTCCTGCGGCTGCCTGGAGGGCTGCATGGCCATGATGCTGTGTGCAGTGATGTCACTGCGTGCATGGCTCGCAATGGACTGCAGGACTTTGTTGAATTCAAGACGGCAAAGGGTCGTGTGTGAGATCATGGGATTTCGTTGGTCTGTTGTTTGGCGGCAGAACGACGGCTGCGGCGGCTTTTTTGTTTGCGAATCCGGGCCAGTTCCCGGTCCTGTTCGGTGACAAGCCCCAGGTGGCGGGCTATTTTTTCAAGCAGTTCGCGGCGGGCCAGAAACCGGTTTAGGGATTGACTCCGTTCGCGACCGCAGCGCGCCTCAATGCCGGTGGGCAGGTGACGGACCTGAACGGCGGATGAGGTCTTGTTGAGGTGCTGGCCTCCTCTGCCGGATGAACGTACAAACTGTTCCTCCAGTTCCTCCTCTTTTACTCCCAGCTCCGCCATGCGGGCTACCAGCCATCTGTTTTTCTGATCACTGACGGCGAAAAGCGGGCTTGCCATTACTGCATGCCTGCCTGCCAGTTATAGGCCTTTAGCTGGGCCTCCATCACGGTATTGTACGGAATTGACAACGTCTCCAGCAGTGCTGAGGCGGTTGAAAAATCAACCTGTTCAAGGGCCTCGGCCAGGGCCAGCAGGCTGCCGTAAACCCCCTCCCGGTCCACCAGGGCCTGTTGTACCTCTTCGGACAGGTTCAGTTCCTCGGCAATTTGCCCCATCGGAATGTCGTAGAGCGATTCAAGCAGGGAGAGTATGCCGGTCATGAAGGCCTGGTCCGGGGCCTCCCGATTGCTGCGCAGGCGGGGACAGGCTGTGGCCATCTGCTCCATGAAACCTCCCCGCACCGCTGCCATATCCACCAGCGGATTTTCCGTGGCATGGCTGTCATCGGTGGCGAACAGGGCCAGTTGTACCCAGCGTTTGATCTGGGCACGTCCCAGCATGCTGATGGCGTGACGTACGGTCTGAATCTTCTGCAGGCCGGCATAGGAAACTGAGTTGACCAGCAACAGCAGTTTGTAGGTCAGTCCCGGACTGCTGCGGAAGGTCTTTTCGATCTCTTCAATATCTGCATCATCCATCATCTGGCGCATCAGTTTCAACAGCGCTGCGCCGCCTTCGTCGATCTTCTTCTTTTCAATTACCGCCGGTCGGGCAAAGTAATAGCCCTGAAAGTAGTCAAAGCCCAGATCAAGGCACTTCAGAAATTCTTCCTTGCTTTCCACCTTTTCTGCCAACAACTTGAACTGGTAGTTGCGATAGCACTCAATGGTTGCCCCCAGAGTGTCAACCGGGGTTGCCATCAGATCGACCTTGACGATTTCGACAATCTTGTACAGCTCTTCGTAGATCGGGTCATAGTCGTGATCATCCAGGGCCAGTACAAATCCGGCCTCCTTCAGCTCACGGCAGCGTTCTATCAGCTCCGGTGTTACTTCAAGGGTCTCCAGCAGCTCCAGCACCACCATATCCTTGGGCAGCAGTTCCAGGGAGTCGCTCATCAGGATATCCAGCTCAAGGTTGATAAATCCCTGGTGATTGCCCAGAATCTGCTGAATACCAAACCCGGCCAGGGTATTCAGGATCACACTGGCAGTGGCCTGTGAGGCGTCACTGACATTGGCGCTGCTCAGCGAATCGGCGGAGCGGAACAACAGTTCATAGGCGCAGATCTGCTCATCACGATTCAGGATCGGCTGACGTCCGATCAGGTATTTTTGTCCGGTCTGATCCATAGTATGGGCTAACCTGTTCCGTCACTGGCGATAATGTTTAAAGAAATAGTATACGTTATCTTCAGGGTTAGTGCAATCAGTGCCTTGTTTTCAAAAAAGCTGCAGGATTGTTGCCGAATCGTCCGTTGCATGTTATACATTCTCCGTTGTGAAGCCGTCGTTTTTCTGCATTTTTGAGGTGACAGAGTGAAGGTGTCATTGTTGCGCAGGGTCTGGGTGACCTTCTCTGCCTATGTTGTCGGTATATATGCTTCGTTGCTGAACCGCCTGGAGGTGCGGGGAGGACAGTTCATCCCCGGCTCGGGCGGTGTGTTGCTGGCCTCCAACCATATCTCGGCCTATGAGACCATTTTTCTGCCCTGGGCCGTCCTACGCAGTCATCCCTTGCAGATGCTTTGGGCACCGGCCAAGGAAGAGCTGTTCAGGAAACCGTTTCAGCGGCTGATCTATTCATCCTGGGGGGCTTTTCCGGTACGACGGGGCAGGGATGTCAAGGCCGGCAAGGTGTTGAATGATCTTTTGCAGGATCAAAAGGTGATGCTTTTCCCGGAAGGAACCCGTCATAAGGATGGTCGCCTGGGGCCGGGAAACCGTGGCGTGGGCAAACTGATCTTTGACACCCGGCCAACGGTGATCCCTACGGCCCTGGTGGGGCTGAACCACTGGCGTTTTCCCAGCCTGGGGGCCAGGGGAGCGATTGTCTTTGGTGCTCAGGTCCATTTTGACGATCTGTTTACTCTGGAGGACTGCAAGGAAACCCACCAGCTGATTGTTGAGCGGCTGATGGAGTCAATTGCGGCATTGCTGAAGCAGGAAGGGGCCTATGTCGGGCGTGCGGAAAAGTAAGGGTGGCGGGCAGAACAACCGCCATATTTTGAGGATGGCTCTTTGAAGCAACAGAACAGCTTGACTGAGGTGGAGATCTTTTGTGACGGCGCCTGCAGCGGCAATCCCGGCCCCGGCGGTTACGGCACTATTCTGCGTTGCCGCGGCAAGGAAAAGGAGCTGTCCGGTGCTGCGCCAGAGACCACCAATAACCGGATGGAGCTGACAGCCGCCCTGGAGGGGTTGCGGCAGCTGACCCGTTCCTGCCGGGTGACGATAACGACGGATTCCCAGTATCTGGTGAAAGGGATGACGGAGTGGCTGGCAGGCTGGCAGCGTAACGGCTGGAAAAACAGCAAGAAGGAACCGGTACTCAACCGCGATCTCTGGGAGGCGCTGGTTGAGGCTGTCAAACCGCATCAGGTTGACTGGCAATGGGTACGTGGTCATGCCGGCCATGCCGAGAACGAACGTTGCGATTCCCTGGCCAGGGAAGCGATCAGCACCTTGAATGAGCGGAATTGAAATGCCATAACCCACAACGAGGGTGTCATGAAGGATTTTGAAGAAGAAGTAGGCGTCAAAGACATTATCGGATTTTATATCAAGATCAATGACAGTGCCCGGGCCAAAAAGGATATGGCCAAGCTCTCTGCCAAGGATAAGGCTTCGGCCTTTTCGCTGATTGTTGAGTCGAATGCCGGCCGTGAGTTCAAGATCGAGATTGCCCGCTATTTTGTCAATGACCTTGACGCCCATATCCGCCGCAAGGCAGAGCTGTTGCTGGAGGCGCTGATCCCCGGCTGGGTGGCTGACCCGGCTGCCAGTATTCTGCAGGTGCTGCGCTCTGCCGAACACAAGGGGCCTGCCCGGCGTAATGCCGCGGTCAGGTTTCTGTTCGGGATCGTGGATGCCGATTCGTTGCGGATCACCCTGACCAGTCTGCTATCCAGCCGCAACCGTTCCCATATTGTCGAGATTATTGATATCCTTGAACAGTATATCGATGCCTCGGAGGATGAGCCGGAACAGGTCAAGATCTTCAATGCCTGTCTGGATATTGTGCTCTCTGATGAGATCGAGATGCCGGTCAAGCACCATGCCACCAACCTGTTGTCGGTCTTCTTTAAAAAGGTTTCCACCACGGCACTTGGAGCCCATCTCAAGGCAAAATATATTGAGAAGCAGGTTGAAAAAGGTGAAAGCGTCTACCGTTTCCTCTGCAGCGGCACCTGCGGCCTGACTGCCAGCTACCTGGAAGACCTGATGCGTCCCCTGCAGGAAGGAGGCAAGGTCTATCAGCTCAAGATCCTGACCTATTTCTGTTTTTTGCTGGACAAGACCTGGAATGAAGACGAGGTGGACAACCATATTGATACCTGGCCGGAGAGTTGGGAACCGGAAGAGATTACCAAGATGGACAAGGTCAAGCGCTTCCGTTCCAGCATCCTGAAACAGGTTGAGGAGTTATGGGAGTTTGCCGCCGACGATGAGGTCAGGGATGGCATCATGGCAGTGGTGTACAGTGGGCATCCGGTCAAACAGGAGCTGCTGTCGACTGTTAAAAGCAAGCTGACCGGTGGTGGCCTTTCCGATCTGGCCACTGACAAGATTGCCCGTATCCTGCACAGTTTCCTGAAAAGCGACCAGCATGAGGAGCTGAAGCCCCAGGCTGCCAACCTGTTGCTTTTTAATGTTTCGGGAACCCGGCATCACCTTGCGGCGTTGCGCTACCTGCGCGAATACCTGGAAAAGAGTTCTCTGAATGCTGCCGAGCAGAGCAGTCTGGCAACCGCCTTGCTCCAGTTCGCCGCTGCTGCTGTCGAGACCGAAGAGCGGGTCATGGCCTGGCTGCTGGTCTTTCTGCTTGATCCATGCAAGCTGGAGGAGGCTGAGCAGCATAAGCAGGTCTTGGGGCTGTTGCGGACAGTGATTGAGCAGGAGGTCGTTGCTGACTACTCACGCACGCGTATGGTTGCCGCGTTGGAGCGGTTTGATGGGGAAATCAAAACCACGGAAAAGCTGAAAAAGGCTGCGGCCTATCTGTTGTTCAGGCTGCAGAATCCGCATGAAAAGCCCACGTGGGACAAGATAGAAAAGCGATAAGCAGTCAGAAGGGGAGGGGACATGTTAAGTTCATTTGAAAATCTGGGGATCAAGACCAAGCTGGTGATTGCCTTTCTGGTGGTGGCCGCCTTTGCCGGTCTGCTGGGTGGCGTCAGTATCGTCAACATCCAGAAGATGAAGAAGGCCGATACCTTCATGTATCAGGAAGTGGCGGTGCCGCTGGCCGGTCTGCGGGATATTACCCAGGCCTTTCTGCTGAACAGGATCAGTACCCGCGCCCTGATCGGCGCAACCGACCCTGATGAGCGGGAGGAGATTGCCGACAGTCTGAAGGAAAGCCTGGCTGCGCTGGAGGCCAAGACCGCCGCCTATGTCAAAAAGATGGATGGTGCTGAAGAAAAGGCAGCCTTTGCTGAATTCAAGACAGCCTTTGATGCCTATGTGCCGCTTTTGAAACAGATGATTGACCTTTCAATGGGTGGGAAAAGCGAAGAGGCGCTGCAGCTTGCCAAGGGGGATGCAGGGCGCCATGCAAACGCCATGTTACGGTCGTTGGACAAGATGGCAACGGTCAGTGTGAAGCATGCCAAGGAAACCGCTGCCAACAACGCCCAACTGGCTCAGACAGCCCTGGTTTTTTCACTGATCATGTCGGTTGCGGCAGTGGCTGTGGCGCTCGCCATCGGCATCTTTGTCTCCGGCCGGATCAGCAACCCCCTGCAGCAGTTGCAGAAACGTTTCCAGCAGGTTGCTGAAGGTGATTTGACCGTGACAATTGATGCACACTGTTGTGATGAGATGGGCAATCTTGCCCGCTCGTTTGCAGCCATGGTGCAGCAGCTGCGGGATCTGATCGCCCAGGTCAATGCAACCACCGGTGCCGTTACGTCGGCAACCAGAGAACTGCAGGGGACTTCGACGGAGATCGCCGGTGGCGCCGAGGTCGCAGCAGCGCAGACGATCAGTGTTGCCACTGCCAGTGAAGAGATGGCGGCAACCAGCCATGACATTGCCCACAGCTGTCAGATTGCTGTTGAGGGTTCCCAGCGGGCCAATCAGGCAGCCCAATCCGGATCCGATGTCGTACGTCAGACCGTTGAAGGGATGCGCAGAATCGCCAGTCGCGTACAGGATACTGCCCGTACGGTCGATTCGCTCGGGGCCCGTTCCGATCAGATCGGTGCCATTGTTGCCACCATTGAAGATATTGCCGACCAGACGAACCTGCTGGCCCTGAATGCGGCTATTGAAGCAGCCCGGGCCGGTGAAATGGGGCGGGGCTTTGCTGTGGTTGCGGATGAAGTGCGTGCCCTGGCGGAGCGGACGACCAAGGCCACCCGTGAGATCGGTGAGATGATCAAGGCGATCCAGTCGGAAACCAGAAGTGCGGTGAATGCCATGAATGAGGGGGTTCGTGAAGTTGAGGCCGGGACCCATGATGCTGAACGTTCCGGTGCAGCCCTGGAGCAGATTCTGGCCGAGATCGATGCCGTTGCCGATCAGGTCAGGCAGATTGCCACCGCTGCAGAAGAACAGAGTGCCACCACCGGCGAGATTACCGACAATATTCACCGTATGACGCAGATTATTCAGGATACGGCCCGTGGTTCCCATGAGACTGCTGGTGCAGCGTCAAACCTTTCTGGGATGGCGGAGGGGCTGCATGGAGCGGTTTCCCGCTTCAGGCTGCAGTAGGCCGGAGTGGTTGTTTCTGCTCTGACGTCACTGCTCGCGTTGCAGCGCTGCGCCCCTGAGACGTTCCTTAAGCGTCGCAGTCACAACAAAAATCGGTTTCTTTAGCAGAGGTGCATTGATTGACAAAAGCGGGCTTGGGGACTGGTTCCCAGGCCCGCTTTTGTGTCTGCAAGAATGGTTTAAAAGAATTGTGCTGCCGGCTGGCTCAGGGGGGATCTGCTCTGCTGGCCAGTTTTCTGATGTTTCAAACGTGTTAGGTATCTTGTGCCTTATTTTCTTCCGCCCGGGCAGTAATGAAGACCTTCAGGTCATGTTCAGACAACGGCTTGCTCAGGTAGTACCCCTGCATCTCATCACAGCCCCTGTCTTCAAGGAAGAGCAACTGTTCCCTCGTTTCAACCCCTTCTGCAATTACCTTCAGCTTCAGAGAGTGCGCCATGGCGATGATCGCCTCGGTAATGGCCGCATCATCAGGGTCGCTCAGGATGTCGTTAATAAATGACTTGTCGATCTTGAGGCGGTCCAGCGGGAAATGTTTCAGGTAGGCCAATGATGAGTAGCCGGTGCCAAAATCGTCAATGGCCAGATAGATCCCCATGTTTTTCAACAACTGCAGCTTCTGTAACGCCTGCTGTTCGTTTGAAATCAAAAGGCTTTCAGTCAGCTCCAGCTCAAGAAACTCCGGGGAAAGACCACTGCTGCTCAGTGCGGTGGAGACCATGTCAACAAAGTCAGGCTCGTTGAACTGGCAGCCGGATACGTTGACGGCAATCCGCAAAGGGGCCGGACCCTCCTGCTGCCATGCCGCGCACTGGGCACAGGCGGTACGCAGTACCCATTCACCCAGCTTGATGATGAAGCCGCTTTCCTCTGCCAGGGGGATAAAACGGTCAGGAGGGATCATGCCCAGTTCCGGATGGCGCCAACGCAGGAGCGCTTCAACCGCAACAACTGAATTGTCCTCCAGATTCAGCTGGGGCTGGTAGTGGAGGTAGAAGTCGCCGTTGACAAGCCCCTGGGGCATGCTGTTGTCCAGGCGCAGCATCTCGGCTGCCTGGGCGTTCATCTCGCGGGCATAGAAGCGGAAGCTGTTTTTGCCGCTGCGCTTGGCGTCGTACATGGCGGTTTCGGCATTCTTCTGCAGTGTCTCCGCATCGGTCCCGTCCTGGGGGTAGATGGCAATGCCGATACTGCCGCTCAGGGTGACCTGCTGGCCGGACGGATTGAAAGGGTCAGCCAGGCTGGCCAGAATGCGGTACGACATGGTTACCGCTTCATGGCGGCTTTCGCGGCCCGGCAGGATGAAGGCAAAGACATCGCCGCCAAAACGGCAGAGGGTGTCGTTGGGGTGCAACAGCTTCCGAAGCCGCTCGGCAACCATGATCAGAAGCCGGTCGCCGGTTTCATGCCCCAGGGTGTCATTGATCAGTTTGAAGCGGTCGATGCCGAAGAACAGCACTACCGTCAAGTCGTGATCCCCCCGCTCTTTCTGGGTGGTTGTGAGGAACAGCCGGTCTGCGAACAAAGAGCGGTTGGGCAGGCCGGTCAGCAGGTCATGCAGCACCATATGCGAGACCTGGTCAGCCAGTTGTTTGTGTTCGGTGATATCGGAACGACAGCCGCGTCGTCCCAGAAAGGTTCCGTTTTCATCAACAATCGGGCGGCAGGTGTGGCGTACCCAGCGGGTACTGCCCCCTTTGGTGATGATGCGGTATTCCAGTTCTTCATTGCTGCAGTTGCCATCCTCCCCGCTTTCAGCCGCCATCTGGTTGAACAACTCACGGTCACCGGGATGGATCATCTCTTCCATCAGAGAGGGTTGGGCAAACAGTTCTTCACGGCTGTAGCCGGTCACTTCGAAGCAGGCTGGCGAGATAAACTCAAAGCTGCCATCGGGCCGTCGCCAGTAGGTGAAGTCGTTGGTGAATTCAGTCACAATGCGATAGCGCTGCTCACTGTTGCGCAGCGCCTGGGTGCTTTGGTCAATCTCTTCCACCATGCTGTTGAAGGCGCCGGTCAGGTTGCCGATCTCACCATTGACCGGCAGGTGGATGAAACGGGCATCGCCCCGTTTTTCCGGCAACCCTGCGACATGGCTGGCCAGCTGGGCCAGCGGCCGGGTCAGCAGACGCATCATGAACAGTACCAGCAGTACAGCCACTGCCATGCCGAGCAGGGTGGCAACGGTGAACCAGATTCGTGCGGTGCGGACCGGGGTGTAGGCATCCGCCTCCGGATAACTGGCAGCCAGCACCCAGTTAACAGACTTCAAACGTTGCATGGAGGCGATCATAACCCGGTTATCGATACCAATGTGCCGGCCGGTTGAGGTGCCTTCACGCAATGCCGTCTCTACAAGCGGGCTGGCGCCCCGGGAGACATCCTGAAGAAGTCTGCTGCGTTGTGTGTGGAGCAGAACCCTGCCACTGTCTGAAATAAGCCGGAGAATGCCGCTTCTGCCCAGGGTGATTGAAACATAACGTGAAAGCGGGTTCTTTTCATACAGATTGAAGCTTCCGGTCAAGACGGCAACAACATGGCCGTCTCCGCGTACAACCGGCGCGGTAAAGATGATATTGGCCTGGTTGGCCGTGTGTCCATGGCTTGCAGGATCACTGATCAGCGGTTTGGCCTGTTGCAGGGTCTGTCTGAAGTACGGCTGGTTGGCAATTGATTCCAGGGTGTCGTGATGATGCTGAACTGACGTGCCGATCAAGCGGCCGTCAGCCCCATACAGGTGTAGATGGTTTTTGAAAAAACGTTGCAGTCCGGTGCGGCTCGCAAGGTACTCTTGCGCTGCATGGGGGTTGGTCAAGGCACTGTCCGGCACCGACTGGGCATTGACGAACAAGGCCTCCTGGATGTTGGTTAATGTGGCATCAACATCTCCAGCAAGGTAACGAACGATATCGGACTGTTGTGCAGTCATATTCCGCTCGTATTCCCGCTCGAAAAAGGTCAGCGTGACGATGGCCGTTACCAGCATCAGGACCAGGATCAGGCCGGTCACTGCCAGGGTCATTCTGGCCCGCAATGAGGGATGCAGAAGGCTCATCGCTTGCTATATCCCGCCCATACAAAGGTACTTCACTTCGCAGAACTCCTCGATGCCGTACTTGGAACCTTCCCGGCCGATGCCGGACTCCTTGACCCCGCCAAAGGGGGCGATCTCCGTTGACACCAGGCCGGTGTTGATTCCCACCATGCCGTACTCCAGCGCCTCTGCCACCCGCCAGACCCGGCCGATGTCACGGGTATAGAAATAGGAGGCCAGTCCGAATTCAGTGTCGTTGGCCATCTGGATCGCCTCTGCGTCGGTGCTGAATTTGAAGATCGGTGCCACCGGCCCAAAGGTCTCTTCCCGAGCCACCAGCATCTGGGGGGTCACATCACACAGGATGGTGGGCTGGAAGAAGGTGCCGCCCAGTTCATGGCGTTTGCCGCCCAGGGCGATCCTGGCCCCTTTGGATACGGCGTCATGGATATGTTCTTCCACTTTCAGCACTGAGGCCTCATCGATCAGTGGCCCCTGTTGTACATCTCCCTTCAGGCCATCGCCTACCCGCATCCTGGCAACTGCAGTTGCCAGTTTCTCTGCAAACAGGTCATAGACACCAGCCTGTACCAGCAGACGGTTGGT
The DNA here is from genome assembly GCF_015239775.1 of Trichlorobacter lovleyi. NCBI lineage: Bacteria > Pseudomonadati > Thermodesulfobacteriota > Desulfuromonadia > Geobacterales > Geobacteraceae > Trichlorobacter > Trichlorobacter lovleyi. The sequence goes on along the minus strand of NZ_CP058409.1, from coordinate 2,718,201 downwards.
GCAGACACAGGTCTGTCCGGTGTTGCGGTACTTGGAGGCGATTGCCCCTTCCACGGCCGCATCCAGATCCGCATCATCAAATACAATAAACGGGGCATTGCCTCCCAGCTCCATGGAGACCTTCTTCATGGTGGCAGCGCATTGGGCCGTCAGTTGCTTGCCGATCTCGGTGGAGCCGGTGAAGGTCAGTTTGCGGACAATCGGGTTGGAGGTCATCTCGGTGCCGATCTCACTGGCTGAGCCGGTAATCACACTGAAGACCCCGGCCGGAATGCCGGCCCGCTCTCCAAGTTCAGCCAGGGCAAGGGCGGAAAAGGGGGTGGCCGTGGCTGGTTTGACCACCATGGTACAACCGGCAGCCAGGGCAGGCCCGGCCTTGCGGGTAATCATGGCGGAAGGGAAGTTCCAGGGGGTAATGGCAGCACAGACACCGATCGGCTCCTTGATCACCACAATCCGTTTGTCACGGCCATGGGCCGGGATGGTGTCGCCGTAGAGACGTTTGCCTTCTTCGGCAAACCATTCAATAAACGAGGCGGCATAGGCGATCTCGCCACGGGACTCGGCCAAAGGCTTGCCCTGTTCGGCGGTCATGATAATGGCCAGGTCTTCCTGGTTTTCCAGCATCAGTTCAAACCAGCGCCGCAGGATGGTTGCACGCTCTTTGGCGGTCTTTGCCCGCCAGGCCGGCCAGGCGGCATCGGCTGCCTCTATGGCACGACGGGTTTCAGCGGTACCCATCCTGGGGATGCTGCCCAGAATCTCGCCGGTGGCGGGGTTGGTGACATCAATAGTCTTGCCACTGTCAGCAGCAAGCCACTGGCCGTTCAGGTAACAGGATTGGCGTAAAAGGGAAGGATCACGAAGGTTGAGCATTGGCATCACCTCTGGTTCATAGTCAGTGCGTGGTTGAGCACTATAGCAGATGTCCATGGCTCTGTCATTGCAGCTTTTGTTGCGATCGCCAGCACTTCAGCATTTTATCAAATCAGTTCAGTCAGGCAGGCAGGGGGCTGGAGGATACATGAAGGATTATAAAAAGAATAAAGGGCTACCGCTAGCGCAGTAACCCATTGTAATTGCTGGAGCCACTTAGCGGAATCGAACCGCTGACCTACTGATTACGAATCAGTTGCTCTACCATCTGAGCTAAAGTGGCCTGAAGAGGCTCATCTTCTATACCAAAGAGCAGGTTAAGTCAAGTCTGCGCAGCACGACGCTGGTGCTGGAATCAGACTTTGCAATGTGCAGGATTGACAAAAACAATGTTTTATGTAAACTAATCTAAATCTAGACATGCGAATATTAATATTATATAATAAACGTAATAAAAATAGCTGTATTTTGTGAACATGGGCATTTAAACAGCCGTTATGTACCTTGCTTGCGCCAGGTGAAGGAGGCAGCATGAATGGTGTAGCTCAGCAGGCAACAGGGTTTGATGGTGAAGTGTCAGGTATGAGCCTGACAGATCTGTTGCAGATTAAGGCTATGGGGCGTTTCAGCGGCAGGGTTGTGGTGGAGCAGGGGGGGCAATCCGGCCATCTCTTTTTCCGTGACGGTGATCTGGTCCATGCCCAGCTTGACCTTTTTGAGGGGAAGGATGCCTTTGCACGTATTCTGGCCTGGGGCGGCGGCACGTTTCGTGCCGAACCCAAAGTAAGCACCACCAGGCAGACCATTAACGAAAGTTTTCAGTATCTCCTGCTGGATGCCCTGCGTCTGCAGGATGAGATAGCAGCAGGTATGGAGCAGCAGGCTCCGGCGTCTGGCACAGCACAGTCGCAAAAGGGGGGGGGCATGAAGGAACGATTGTCCGGTATTGCAGGTTTGCAGGACGTTGCCTTGACCGATCGGAGCGGCACGCTGATCCAGTCTGTGGGCAACAATGCCGAGGCCCTTGCCGCCCAGGGGATGTACCTGGTTGCAACATCCAATCAAATCGCCGATGAACTGGGGCTTGGCAGCTTCAAAGGGGCGGTGGTGCAAGGGGTCTCCGGCCATATAGTCACACTGGAAGGGGCCAAAAACTATCTGTTTGTCGGTGTGCAGGGGGAGTCAAAGCCTGCTGCGGTTGAGGCTGAAGTCCGTCGTGCCCTGTCAAGCCAGGGCTAGGAGGGGATGATGGAAACAGTTCTGCGGAGCGTGGTTACGTCGACGGGCGTCATTGGCGGTATGATTGCGGATGATACCGGTCAACTGCTTGTACGCTCAATGCCTGATATGTACGACAGCAGCCAGCTGGCCAGGGTTGGTACCCTGCTGGTGGAGCAGCAGTTCGGCCTTGAAGAGGCGACCGGCGGGGTCAGACAGGCTGAGATCCGCTTTGAACTGGGCAAGCTGATTGCCCGGTCGGCCGGGGAGCGTTCGCTGGTACTGCTCTGTGAGCCGGGGGTTAACCTGCAGGTGCTCTCAATCGCCTTGAACGTGGCATCAAAAAAGCTGGAAAAAATGCCGGCGCAGCCGGTACTGCAGCAGGCTGCTGCAAGCCAGCCCAGTCAACTGACCCCGCCGTTGCAGTCCGGCACCGGCTGGACTTTCATGCCGCTGCAAGTTGAGAACGGCAAGATGCTGCTGCAGGTACAGATCGTGGACCGGACCGGAGGCACGTTCTGGTCTTCAATGGAGGAGCATGTCTCTGTCAACCGGGCTACCTGTCGTAGCATCTGGCGCCATTACAGCTCCCGTCCTTCAAAGAAATTTTCTCTGACCAACCCCCGTAATAAAATTAATTCAATAATCTCGCTGGATATTATTGAGGATGACAAGGAGAACCTCTTTGACGGCAGGGTGCTGATTACCCTGGCTGCTGCAGAACACCTGCAGGTGAAGGACGGTGACCGAGTGATGGTTGAGGTACCGAAAGGGACCGGACTGTTTGGCTGGGAAGGGATCTGATCGTCCAAGGACACTATCCGGGTCTGAAGCCGCACTTTTCGGAGTGCGGCTTTTTTGTTGCCTGCCGCGCTGATCGCCTGTAAACACCGGGTGTGCGGACAGGCTGTAAAGGTTGCAGGATTCTGGCAGTGTGGTAAAAGTGAAAAATGTTTGAAGAACGGGCCGTTATCTTCAAGGGGGAAGCTGCATGAAAAATCTGCATCGTAAGATGCGTGCAGTCTGTTCAGTTGTGCTGCTGCTGCTGCTGCCCCTGCCGCTCTTTGCCCGGGTGGCTCCGGTCGTGCGGGTCGGCTACGAACAGAACCATCCCATGGCCGGTACCGCTGAGAACGGCAAGGCCCAGGGGATCATGATTGATATTGTGGAGGAGATTGCCCGGCACGAGGGCTGGACCATCCAGTATGTCCCCTGTGTCTGGAGTAAATGCCTTGAAAACTTACAGCATGCCGAGATCGACCTGTTGGTGGGGATCGCCTATACCCCTGAAAGAGCACAGAAATACAGCTATAATCAGCACACGGTCATATCAAACTGGGGACTGCTCTATAGCCGCCCAGGTCAAAGAATTGAGAGCTATGCCGATCTGAACGGCAAAAGAATTGCGGTGGTAAAAAACGATGTCTACTGCAACACCTTCATCAAGATGTTGCAGCAGTTCAATATCCGCTGTGACCTGGTCTATGCTGATAATTTCAAGGACATTTTTGACATGATTGACTGGGGAGAGGTGGATGCCGGGGTGGCAAACCGTTTCTTCTCGCTCTTGAATGAGCGCTCCTTCAAGGTAAAGGCCACTCCGATCATCTTCAGTCCTGTTTCTGTGCAGGTTGCCGCTCCCAAGGGCAGGAGTCAGGATATTCTGGCGGCCTTTGATCGCCATCTTGAGGTGATGAAGAAGGAACGTGATTCAGTCTACCATCAGTCCCTCAGTCGCTGGCTGGGGATTGAGGGGGCGGGCTATCTCATGCCCCCCTGGGTCTGGTGGACGCTGGGCGGTGTGGCGGGGGGGGCGGCGTTGTTGGGGGTTTTTGCCCTGCTGCTGCGTCGTGAAGTCCGCCGCAAGACTGCCGACCTGCATCATGAGGTTGAGGAACGGCGTAAACTGTTTGCAGCCGTTGAACAAAGCGCCAATTCGGTCGTCATCACCGATACTGAGGGGGTCATAGAGTATGTGAACCCCCACTTCTGTATGGTCAGCGGCTATCGCAGCGCAGAGGTGATCGGACAAAAAAACAGCCTGTTCAAGTCAGGTCATCAGTCTGCCGAACTCTATGCCGATCTCTGGAAAACCATCAAGGCCGGCCGGGAATGGCGCGGTGAATTCCGCAACAAGCGCAAGAATGGTTCCTTGTACTGGGATCTGTGCAGTATTGCGCCGATCCGGAATGAGAGCGGTGAAATTACCAATTTTGTTGCCATCAAAGAGGATATTACCAGCCGTAAGGCCCAGGAAGAGATCCTGACCTGGCAGGCCAGCCATGATACCCTGACAGGTCTGCATAACCGCTACTACCTGGAGAATCACCTCACGGCTGAAATCAAGCGGATGGATCGGCAACACCAGACCCTCTCGCTGCTGCTGATCGATATCGATAACCTCAAATTTGTCAACGATACCTTTGGTCATGATTTTGGAGACCGTCTCCTGATACAGATCGCCAGCCGTCTCACGCAGGCTGCTTGTCCCCTGTCCGTTGTCGGACGTTTTCAGGGCAACGAGTTTGCCCTGGTCCCCCCGCTTGCCGAGGGAGGAGATCAGGCGGTAACGCTGGTCAACCGGATAAAACAGCAGATGTCCCAGTTGTTTGTCATGGACGGGGCTGAGGTGCTGATCACTGTCAGTATCGGTGTGGTTGTCTTTCCTAACGATGGAGAAGATGCTGACAACCTGTTGCGTAATGCCGAGGCGGCCATGTATGAGGCCAAGCGGCTGGGGCGGAATACGGTTGTCTGGTATACGACCGATTTCCACAAACGGGCACAATACCGTCTGATGTTGGCTGCCAGGTTGCACCGGGCCTTTGAAAACAGCGACTTTGCCCTGCAGTATCAACCCCAGATCGATACGAAAGACAGCCGGGTGATCGGTGTTGAGGCGTTGCTGCGCTGGGCACCTGCCGATCTGCCCCCGGTCTCCCCGACAGAGTTTATCCCAATCCTTGAAGAAACCGGCCTGATTGTTCCGGTGGGCACCTGGGTGCTGTATCGGGCCTGTCATCAGGCAGTCGCCTGGCAGCAGGCCGGACTGCCTCGCATGCGGCTGTCGGTCAATATCTCGGCAGTACAGTTCCAGCGGGGCGACCTGGGAGAGACGGTCCGTATGGTCCTGGCAGAAACAGGTCTTGATCCGGCGCTGCTCTGTCTGGAATTGACCGAAAGCATGCTGATGATTGATACGGCCCAGTCCCAGCAGAAACTGCAGGAGCTGCGTGATCTGGGGGTCAGCCTCTCGCTGGACGATTTTGGCACCGGTTATTCGTCGCTGGCCTATCTCTCGCGTCTACCGGTTCAGGAACTCAAGGTTGATCAGTCCTTTGTCCGTCGGCTGCATGACACACCGTCTGATACGGCGGTGGTGAATACCGTCATCGCCATGGCACAGGAGCTGGGGCTGACCTTGATTGCAGAAGGGGTGGAAACCGAAGGGCAGAAGTCCCATCTGATCGGTCGCGGCTGCACCATTATACAGGGCTTTTTGTTCTGCAGGCCACTGCCGCCGGATCAGCTTGCCCGGTTTGTCAGCCAGGGGAGGCATGATGAACCCTAAACATGACCTCTCCCTGATTGAACGGGCGGCCGCTCTGGTGCGCACTGCCGACTGCTTTGTGATCACTGCCGGTGCCGGGATGGGCGTAGACTCGGGCTTGCCCGATTTTCGCGGTAATCAGGGGTTTTGGCAGGCTTATCCGCCCTATGCGCGCCTGGGACTCTCTTTTGTGGAGTGCGCCAACCCGGAACATTTTCAGCGCGATCCTGTCTTTGGCTGGGGCTTCTATGGCCACCGAACCAATCTGTATCGTGATACCGTCCCTCATCAGGGGTTTCAACTCATCAGGCAGTGGGTTGAGCAAAACGCTGCAACCTGCTTTGTCATTACCTCCAACGTGGATGGCCAGTTTCAAAAAGCCGGTTTTGACGACGAGCGGATACTTGAGGTGCATGGATCAATCCACTGGCTGCAATGTCTCTCCCCCTGTTCTGATACCATCTGGCCCAACCGGGAACAGATCCCCGTTGATCCGGTGACCATGCGGGCCGGGCATGTCCCCCGCTGTCCCCGCTGTCACGGTGTCAGCCGCCCCAATATCCTGATGTTTGGTGACTGGTCATGGTTGCCGGACCGGACCCACTGCCAGGAGCAACGCCTGCAGCAGTTTCTGGCCGAACAGCACAATAAGCAGATTGTTGTACTGGAAATGGGAGCCGGAACAGCTATCCCGACAATACGGACCATGTCTGAACGGTTGGGTTGGCGTCATGCCGCTGCAACCGTGATCAGGATCAATACCCGTGAACCTGAGATAGCAGCACCGCACATCGGCCTGGCCTGCGGGGCGCTGGAAGGCCTGACGGCAATAAATAACCTGCTTTAGCAAGGCTTTCAAAAGCTACTCCAGAGTCTGCCTACTCCCTTATACGCTACTCACGCACTCATCTACCGGGCTGTTCTGTCGCAGACGCTGCGTCCAGCACTCCTTTGACCGGCCTTCCTCATCACGCTTGCACAGTCCTGCTCATGGGTTCTGTGCATGATCGTCCCGGTTGACAGCGGATAGCCAGTGGAGTATAGACTGGTGTTACGAATTTACTTTTTGTGGCACTGGAGATATCCATGCATATGGCAGACGCGCTTGTCTCGCCGGCTGTGGGCGGGGTCATGTGGGCAGTATCTGCGGGTGCTGTTGCCTATAGCTCAGCGCAACTTCGGACAGATACGGATGAACGCAGGATCCCTTTGATGGGGGTTATGGGGGCCTTTCTCTTTGCAGCCCAGATGATCAACTTCAGCATACCGGGCACCGGTTCAAGCGGGCACCTTGGTGGCGGTCTGCTGCTTGCCATCCTGTTGGGGCCGCACGCCGCCCTGCTGGCCATAACAGGGGTCCTGATCGTGCAGGCCCTGTTTTTTGCCGATGGCGGACTGCTTGCCCTGGGGTGCAATATCTTCAACATGGGGGTGATCCCTGCCTTTCTGGTCTATCCCCTGGTCTACAAAAAACTTGCCGGACAACGCCCGGCCGGGACACGCCTCAGCTTTGCCGTTATTGTGTCGGCGGTGCTGACGCTGCAGCTCGGCCCCTTTGCCGTTGTCCTTGAGACCCTGTTTTCCGGTCTGTCTGCGCTGCCTTTTAGCACCTTCCTGCTGTTGATGCAGCCGGTGCATCTGGCCATCGGCCTGGTTGAAGGGGTGGTGACCGCTGCGATTGTCTCCTTTGTGTATCTGGCCCGTCCGGAACTGATGCATGCCGGGTTGCCGTCTGCAGCGCCGGTCGCCTATCCGCTGCGTAATCTGGTGGTCGGTTTTCTCTGCGCTGCCATTCTGACCGGTGGTGTTGTCTCACTGATCGCATCAAAGGACCCTGACGGACTGGAATGGGCCATAACCAGAGTTGCCGGGACTGCAGAGCTGAAGGCACCGGACAACCGCTGGCATACCTGGCTGGCCGGTCTGCAGGAAACCGCTTCGTTCCTGCCGGACTATGCCTTCAAACATCCTGCCGTTGCCGAACCGCAGTCTCCTGCAAGCCGTGCTGCTGAAACAGCCGGAACCAGCCTGGCCGGGATCGTCGGCGTGATGATTACCCTGCTGCTGCTGATGCTGGGAGGAGCCCTGCTGAAACGGGTCAGAGCAACGGCGTGAAAGGCTGCAGGCGGTCATGGCAACCATAGAAGGGGCGATGCTGGATTTTCGGCAGCTGGATCAGCTTGCTGCCGGGGATACGTCTATCCACCGCCTTGATGCCCGGGCCAAGGTGCTGGTGGTACTGGTATTCATTGTGACGGTTGTATCGTTTGGCCGGTATGAACTGAGTGCAATGGTTCCGTTCTTTCTGTTCCCGGTGGCGGTGGTGGTGCTGGCGGATCTGCCGGCAGGATTTATTGCCCGCAAGGTTGCCCTGGTGATCCCGTTTGCCGCTGCAATCGGCATATTCAACCCCCTGTTTGACCGGGAGATCCAGCTTTACCTCGGGTCCGTTGCGGTCAGTGGCGGCTGGCTGTCCTGTGCATCCATTGTACTGCGTGCTGCGCTGACCGTAACTGCTGCAGTCATACTGGTGGCGGTCACCGGTTTTACGGCGGTCTGTGAGGCGTTGGAACGACTCGGCATGCCGCATCCGCTTGCGGTACAACTGCTCTTCATGCATCGCTACCTGTTTGTGCTTGCTGATGCCGCTGCCAGGGCCTCCCGTGCCCGTGAACTGCGCGCCTTTGGCACACGTGGGATGGGTATCGGGCCGTTTGCATCCATGGCAGGGCATTTGCTGCTTAAATCCTGGGAACGTGCTGAGCGGATCCATATGGCGATGCTGGCTCGGGGATTTCAGGGTACCTTTCATCTCCAGCGCAGTAGTGGTTTTGGCCTGCCTGAACTGTCCTTTCTCCTCAGCTGGACAGGCCTGTTCATGATCCTGCGTTTCACAAACATTCCTCTCGGTATCGGTCATGCTGTTACCGCATTTTTCAATGCAGGGAGGCTCGTGCCATGAGCCACCACATTGTTGCCGCAGACCGGCTCAGCTTCTCCTATCCGGATGGGACAGCCGCGTTGCGTTCCGTGTCGTTCTGCATCCACCATGGTGAGTCGGTGGCGCTGATCGGCGCCAACGGGGCCGGAAAATCCACCCTGTTGCAGCAGTTAAACGGCTGTCTGACCCCCAGCGCGGGTGAGGTCAGAATCGGTGACTTCCCGGTCACGCCCAAGACCTTGCGTGAGGTGTGGCGGACAGTGGGGATGGTGTTTCAGGACCCTGACGACCAGCTCTTCATGCCGACGGTGTTTGATGACGTTGCCTTTGGGCCGCTCAACCGCGGCGTGGCTCCCAAGGATGTTGCAGCGCAGGTGACTGCTGCGCTGCAGGCCGTGGGTGCCGGGCATCTGGCGGGAAAACCGCCTTACCGGCTTTCCTGCGGTGAGAAGAAACGGGTTGCCATTGCCACGGTACTGGCCATGGACCCAGCCATACTGGTTATGGATGAGCCGACCGCTGGTCTTGATCCGTTCTCGCGCAGGGAGGTTATCAAGCTGCTGAAAAATTTCAGCCATACCAGGATCATTACCAGCCATGACCTTGATATGGTGGCAGAGGTCTGCGACAGGGTGATTGTGATGCACGGGGGTGAGATCCGGGCAGACGGTACTGCTGAGGAGATCTTTGCCGATACGGAATTGCTTGCCGGATGCAGGCTGGAACCACCGTTTTCCATGCAGGCCTGTGTCGTTTGCGGCAGGCGAACCGCCGGCTAGCGCAGGGTAAAGCGGATCGGCAGGACTGCCCGTACGGCAATCGGCTTTCCGTTGTGGCGGGCCGGAGTGAAGCTTGAATTGCGGACGGCCTCCTGGGCGGCCTCGCCAAAGCCGTAGCCCGGGTCCTCCAGGATCTCAAGCTGGGTCAGCTGGCCGGTTTCACTGATACTGAGGCGCAGCAGCACAACCCCTTCCTTATTCCGCCGTTTTGCCAGGGCCGGGTAGGCAGGTACCGCCTGCCTGCGGAATGCCGGTCCGCTGGCACTGCCAAAGGCCATCTCCTGAGGTACAACCCGATTGCCACCTGTTGCTGCACTGGCTTGAACCGCCGGCGGGGAAGCTGATTCCGGTTTTGCTGCACCGCCGGCCTTGCTCTGTTGTGCGCTGAATGCCGGTGCAGGGGGGGGCTGCGGTGCCGGTTCACTGGGTTTGGGTGGCGGGCTGCTGCTGTGTGCCGTTGGTGTGGCAGTCCTGGGCGGTGCCGGCTGTGGTTGAGGTTTGGCTTGGGGGGCAGCTTTGCTGATGGCCGGCAGGGAAGGCACCGGCAACTTTGTCGCGCTGGCAGCCTTTTGAGGTGGCAGAGACACAAGGTGGGTCATCACCAGAGCGGGTTCTTTGGGAGGGGCTTGGACAAGGGGAGGCAGCAGTACGATTGCCGCCACAAAGAATAATCCGTGCAGCAGTAGTGAGACAGACAGATAGAGCCGGATGGACCGGGTCTTCCGGCTTGGTGGCGCAGCGGACATGAATCAGTGATGTTCTGGGGTTGCAGAGGTGAGGAACAGCTTGCCGTGCTTGACCCCCTTAACGCCCAGCAGTTCATCCGCAATCTGCTTGATCTCGGCGCTACTGCCTTTCAGTACCAGTACCTCCAGGCAGTTATGGGCATCTAGGTGCACATGCAGGGCAGAGATGACCTGATGGTGGTGCTGATGCTGGTGTTCGGTCAGTTTATCGGCCAGATCGCGCACATGATGGTTATAGACCATGGTAACGGTGCCGACCATCTCTTCGTGGCCGGCATCCATTTTTTCTTCCACAATCGTCGCCCGAATCAGGTCTCTGATCGCCTCTGAACGGTTCTGGTAGCCCTTGCGGCTGATCAGACGATCAAAGCTGTCCAGCAGGTCGCTGTCAATTGAGATGCCGAAGCGGGTGATATCGCCCATGACCAACCTCCATCGAAACTACCATGGTGAAGCGCGAGGAGTTTTTCGGTCTGGGTAGAAAGCCGCTTTCGTGCCAGGAGGCGTACATTGCTGTACGCCGCACGCAGCACGGAAACGGCTGACGACCCCAGGCCGGAAAAGAACCGCGCAGACTACCGTTTCATGGCTTCGTCCATGACCTTATACGCACAAAACTCCCCGCACATGGTGCAGGCGCCATGCTCGGATACCGGTGAATTGGCACGATACTCCCGTGCCCGGTCCGGGTCAAGGGCCAGGGCAAACTGCCCCTCCCAGTCGAGTTTTTTACGCGCCCTGGCCATGGCGTTGTCTTTCTCAATGGCACCGGGCAGCCCCTTGCAGATGTCGGCGGCATGGGCGGCAATCCGGGAGGCGATCACGCCGTTGCGGACATCCTCAATCTCCGGCAGTGCCAGGTGTTCAGACGGGGTGACGTAGCAGAGGAAGTCTGCCCCGGCCGCCCCGGCGATGGCGCCGCCAATGGCACAGGTGATATGGTCGTAACCCGGCGCGATGTCGGTCACCAGCGGTCCCAGCACGTAGAACGGCGCACCGTGGCAGAGCCGTTTCTGGAGCTGAATGTTGGTCTGAATCTGGTTGAGCGGCACATGGCCCGGCCCCTCGATCATGACCTGCACCCCGGCATCCCAGGCCCGCTGGGTCAGCTCACCCAGGATGATCAGTTCATGGATCTGGGCCCGGTCGGTGGCGTCGGCCAGACAGCCGGGGCGGAAACCATCCCCCAGCGAGAGGGTGGCGTCGTATTCCTTGGTAATCTCCAACAGGCGGTCAAAGTTCTCATAGAGCGGGTTTTCCTTGTTGTTGTAGGACATCCACTCAATGGTAAAGGAACCGCCACGGGAGACCACATCCATGATCCTGCCTTCATTCTTCATCCGCTCCACCGTGGAGCGGGTTACACCGCAATGGACCGTGATGAAGTCGACGCCGTCATCCAGGTGCTTGATGATCCCCTTGAAGATATCATCGGCAGTCATATCAACCAGGGCCTTTTTCTTGACCCGCACCGTGTCGGTGGCGGCTTGGTAGAGCGGTACCGAGCCGATGCAGGCGGTGGTCTCGGCCACGATGGCGCGGCGGATCTCGTCCACCGGACCGCCGGTGGAGAGGTCCATGATGGCGTCGGCACCATGCTTGACCGCCACCCGGGCCTTTTCCAGCTCCTTGGTGATATCGGTGTCGTCAGCCGAGGTGCCGATGTTGGCGTTGACCTTGGTGCGCAGCCCGGTTCCCACTGCCAGCGGGACGCCGTGCTGGTGGGTCTTGTCGTTATGGCTGATGATGATAGTACCTTTGGCAATACCGTCACGGATGAACTCCGGGGCAACTCCTTCAGCAGCAGCGGCGGTCTTCATCTTGTCAGTAATAATCCCTTTACGGGCGGCTTCAAGCTGGGTCATTGGTCAGTTTCCTTTGCAGCAAGATAGTGGTTGATCGGGCCATGTCCTTTACCCATCGGACGGGACAGGCGGATGGCGGTGCTGATAAATTCCTTGGCCAGGCGGACCGCTTCCTTGAGCGGTTCGCCCTGGGCCAGGCAGGCGGCAATGGCCGAGGCAAAGCTGCAACCGGTGCCGTGGGTGGCGCTGGTGAAGAAACGCTCAGAACTGAAGCGCTGGATGGTCTGTCCGTCAAAGAGGATATCAACGGCATCGCCGCCACTCAGATGTCCCCCCTTGAGCAGGACATTGGCGGCACCCATGCCGTGCAGTCGCCGGGCGGCCTGTTCCATGGCGGCTTCACTGTTGATGCGGCAATTGAGCAGACGTTCTGCCTCGGGGATGTTCGGGGTCAACAGGTAGGCCTGGGGTAGCAGGGCCTGTTGAAAGATCGATACGGCATCCAGTTCAAGCAGCGAGGCGCCCCCCTTGGCCACCATGACCGGGTCGATCACAACCGGGTAGTAGTGGGACTGCTCGTTCAGGTACTCGGCCAGCAACGAGATGATGGCCGGGGTATGCAGCATGCCGGTCTTGATCACATCAATCGGCAGATCTGTCAGGACTGTATCAATCTGGTCCCGGACAAATGAAGGGGGGATGCCGTGGATTGATTTGACCCCTCTGGTGTTCTGGGCGGTCAGGGCCGTAATGGCTGAGGCCCCGTAGCTACCCAACAGGGTGATGGTCTTCAGGTCGGCCTGGATACCGGCACCGCCGCCGGAGTCGCTGCCGGCAATGGTCAGTACGGCACCGCGGGGGTAGGGGGCCAGCCGGTTGAACAGCAGGCGCAGTTCCGAGGCAGCCACCTCCGGCCGGGGGGCGGACAGGACCGAAGAGATGACGGCAACCGCATCGGCGCCGGCCTCAATCACCCGGCAGGCATTGGCCGGGCTGATGCCGCCAATGGCCACAATCGGCAGCTTGACCCGATCCCGGATGGCAGCCAGGCCGGAGGTGCCGGGCATATGGGTGATCGATTTGCTGTCAGTGGGATACATGGCGCCAAAGCCCAGGTAGTCGGCGCCGTCGGATTCCGCCTTGAGGGCCTCATCAAGATTGTGGGTGGAGACGCCGATGATCTTGTCCGGTCCCAGCAGTTCCCGGGCCTGCTGCGGAGAGCTGTCATCCTGTCCCAGGTGCACGCCATCGGCATCCAGGGCATGGGCAAGCCTCAGGTCGTCATTGACGATAAAGAGGGAGCCAAAACGGCTGCAGAGCTGTTTCAGCTGGCTCCCTTCCTCCAGGCAGAACTCGTATGGCTTGTCCTTGGCACGGTACTGCAGTACCGTCACCCCGCCGCGCAGGGCCTGGGCTACCCGTTTAAGCAGGTCGTCCTGCTGATCGGTAATCAGGTAGACCCCGGCAATGGGCCGGTTCCGGATGGTCTTTGGCGTGGTTACCACCAGGCGCAGCGGCATGGATTTTTCAGACATGGTGTAGTACCTCGTGGTACGAAAAAGGGCCGCACTGAATACAACTCAGGCGGCCCGAAGATAGATGCTGGGAACGAGGCCGCTTTCCTCCGCCGGCATTACCCGGTTCAGGTTCAAGGGGTCCGGCAAAGCCGTCTCAGCCTATGCAAGGCTCCCCCAGGGCGACGTAACCATACGATAAAATCAGCAGGTCGTCAACCGCTTCCGTAAACAGGAGTTTTCAGATTGCCCCCTGCGGCAGGCCGTGGTAAGTAAGTGGCATGTTTGACAGTCGTCCAACCTTTGCAGAGATAGATCTTGGTGCCCTGAGGGAGAACTACTCGGTTGTCCGGGCCTCGGTGCCGTCACGGTCAGCCGTGCTGGCAGTGGTCAAGGCAGATGCCTATGGCCACGGCTTTTTAGAGGTAAGCAAGGAACTGGAACGCCAGGGGGTGGATGCCTTTGGGGTGGCCTTTCTGGCCGAGGCGATCCAGCTTCGCAAAGCCGGTATTGATAAACCGGTCCTGTTGCTGGGGGGCGTCTACCCCGGTCAGGAACGCAAATGTGTCGGATTCGGTATCTCTTCTGCGGTCTTCTCCCTTGAACAGTTAAAGGCGCTTGATCTGGCAGCGGGTAAGCTCTACCGCAAGGCGTTGGTGCATCTCAAGGTGGACACCGGCATGGGGCGTTTGGGAATTCCCTATGACCAGGTGCCTGCCCTGCTGGACGCCCTCAAGCTGTTGCCCAATATCTACCTGGAAGGGGTGATCTCCCACTTTGCCTCTGCCGATGAGCTGGATGAGTCGGGCCAGTACTTTACCCGGCTGCAGGGAGAACGTTTTGGCTGGGCGGTCGAGCAGATCCGCAAGGCCGGTTTTTCGCCACGCTATATCCATATCGCCAACAGTGCCGGGGCACTGCTGAATGATTATCCCTTCTGCAATCTGGTGCGTCCCGGTATTGCGCTGTACGGGGCCCTGCCTTCGCCTGATTTTCAGGGCCGGCTCTCCCTCCGTCCGGTGATGCGTCTGAAAAGCAAGATCGCCATGCTGAAGTGGGTCGAACCTGCCACTACGATCAGCTATGGCCGCCGCTTCACGGCTGAACAGCGGACCCTGATTGCCAGTGTGCCGGTGGGCTATGCCGATGGCTATCCCCGTGCCCTGACCAACAGGGGACAGGTGCTGGTCAGGGGGGAGCGGGCACAGGTTTCTGGCACGGTCTGCATGGATTGGCTGATGCTGGATGTCACCCATATCCCCGGTGTGGCTGTGGGGGACGATGTCACCCTGATCGGGGAGGACCGGAAAGGAAATACCGTCTTTGCGGAAGAAGTGGCCCATTGGGCCGGTACAATTCCGTATGAGTTGCTGTGCGGTATCAGCAAGCGGGTGCCGCGGGTGTATCTTGGAGCGGGAAAGTAGTCCCATGACCAACAAGAAGATCAAACTGACGCAAACCGTCAAAGCTGCCGGCTGAGCGGCCAAGCTGGGCCCGGAGGGCCTTGCCACCGCGTTGGCGGGACTCAATCGTCCTGCTGACCCCAGATTGATCGTGGGACCTGAGACGTCCGATGATGGGGGGGTCTATTGCCTGACGCCGGAGATCGCGCTGATTGAAAGCTGTGATGTGATCACCCCCCCTGCCGATGACCCCCGGGCCTTTGGCAGGATCGCCGCGGCCAATGCACTCTCTGATATCTACGCCATGGGTGGAAGACCGCTAACCGCCATGAATCTTGCCTTTTTTCCCAGCTGCAGCCTGCCGCCGGAGGTGCTTGGCGAGGTGCTGGCCGGAGGTCAGGACGCCCTCAATGAGGCCGGTTGTTGTCTGCTGGGGGGGCATACGGTTGAGGATGACGAGTTGAAGTACGGACTGTCGGTGACCGGCACCGTACATCCTGAACAGGTGTTGCGCAACAGCACGGCCCGCCCCGGTGACCTCCTGCTGTTGACCAAGCCGCTGGGCAGCGGCATTCTGTCCACGGCAGTCAAGGGAGAGATGGCAACCGTTGAGCAGGAGGCAGAGGCGGTACGCTGGATGTCGCTCTTGAACCGTGCTGCTGCTGAGCTGATGCTGCGCTATGCGCCGTCCGCCTGCACCGACATCACCGGTTTTGGCCTGATTGGACACAGCTGTGAAATGGCCTTGGGGGCAGGCGTGACCATCCGCCTGCATCTTGATGCGGTCCCCCTGATGCGCGGGGTTGCTGCCCAGGTCGCCGACGGTATGGTGCCGGCCGGCTGCTACCGGAACCGCAGCTATTATCTTGCCCGGATCGATGCGGGTGGTTGCGACCCGGAGCGTTTGCTGCCGCTGTTTGATCCCCAGACCTCCGGAGGGCTGCTGATCGCCCTGCAACCCGATGCAGCAGCGTTGTTTCAGGCGGAAGCTGCGAAAAACAGTATCTTTTGTGTGCAGATCGGTGATGTGCTGCCCCGGGCGGAGCTGCCGGTGATCGTGGTTTAAATCCGCTTGTGTTGTATACATGTTGCAATTTCAAAAGCTCTTGGCAGGACCTTGTCTCCCATGCTACAAAGCTCTCTTCTGACCGCAGTTCATTAAGATAATCAAACCAACGTACATCGAGGTGTCATCATGGCCAAAATTACACGGGCGCTGATCAGTGTCTCCGACAAGACCGGTATTGTGGAGCTTTCCAGGGCTCTGGCAGGATATGGTGTGGAGATCCTTTCCACCGGCGGGACCGCCAAGCTGTTGCGTGAAGCCGGCCTGACGGTAAAGGATGTGTCCGAGTTCACCGGCTTCCCCGAGATGCTGGATGGCCGGGTCAAGACCCTGCACCCCAAGGTGCATGGCGGTCTGCTGGGTATCCGTGCCAATGCAGACCACCAGGCCAAGATGAAAGAACACGGCATTGAGCCGATCGATATGGTGGTGGTCAACCTCTATCCCTTTGAGGCCACGGTGGCCAAACCGGACTGCACCCTCGAGGATGCCATTGAGAACATTGATATCGGCGGCCCCACCATGCTGCGTTCTGCTGCCAAGAACAACCATGACGTGACGGTACTGGTGGATGCTGCAGATTACACTGCCGTGTTGGATGAAATGGCGGCAAATGCAGGCTGTGTTTCGGTAAAGACCAATTTCCGTCTGGCCGTGAAGGTCTATCAGCACACCGCTGCCTATGATGGTGCCATTTCAAACTGGTTGGGGGCCCGGCTGGGTGAGGCCGTTAACGAGTATCCGGATACCTTTACGATTCAGGTTAAAAAGGCGCAGGATCTGCGCTATGGCGAGAACCCCCACCAGTCGGCCGCCTTCTATGTGGAGCGGGGCATTACCGAACCCTGCGTTTCCAATGCAGTCCAGTTGCAGGGCAAGGAGCTGTCCTTTAACAACATTATCGATCTGGATGCTGCTATTGAGACGGTCAAGGAGTTTACCGACAAGCCGGCAGCCGTTATCATCAAGCATACCAACCCCTGCGGCGTTGCACTGGGAGATTCTCCCATCTCGGCCTATCTCAAGGCCCGCGAGTGTGATCCGGTCTCCGCCTTTGGCGGTATTGTGGGCTTTAACCGTATTGTTGATGCTGCAGCTGCCCGTGAGTTGACCTCGACCTTCCTTGAGGCGGTGATCGCCCCTGGTTATGATGAAGAGGCATTGGCGATCTTTACTGCCAAGAAAAATGTGCGGGTGATGCAGGTGCCGTTGCTGGCCGGACATCTCCAGACCGGTTATGACCTGAAGCGGGTTGTGGGAGGACTGCTGCTGCAGGGGCGTGACCTGGGCATGGTTGCCGCCAATGACTGCAAGGTGATGTCCGAGCGTCAACCAACCGCCCAGGAACTGGCTGCACTGGATTTCGCCTGGCGGGTTTGCAAACATGTCAAGTCAAACGCCATTGTCTTTACCAATGCCGATCAGACTGTCGGGATCGGGGCCGGTCAGATGTCACGGGTGGACTCCTCCAAGATCGCCGTTCAAAAGGCGTTGCTGCTGATCAAAGGGACGGTACTGGCCTCCGACGCCTTCTTCCCGTTCCGCGATGGCGTGGATGCCGCAGCCGAGGCCGGTGTCACGGCGATCATTCAGCCGGGCGGTTCAGTGCGGGATGAAGAGGTGATTCAGGCTGCCAATGAACATGGCATGGCGATGGTCTTTACCAATATGCGCCATTTCAGGCACTAGGACCGTCCCCTTTTCCGCGATCTCTGCGTCAGATGTCGTACAGAGCTTGTGCGGCGTACTTACGGTACGCCTCCGCGCCTGTGCTCATCTTCCTTGACCTCACGTAAAATTGAACGGTCCCGAGCGGGCCTGGTATTGAGGTGATCTGTATGAAAGTTCTGGTAATTGGCGGCGGTGGCCGCGAACATGCCCTGGTTTGGAAGATCGCTCAGTCTCCGCTGGTTAAGCAGATTTTCTGTGCTCCCGGCAATCCCGGTACAGCGCAGCTGGCTACCAACCTGCCGATCAAGGTGGAAGAGATCGACAAGTTGCTGGGATTTGCCAAGACAGAAGGGATCGACTTGGCGGTTGTCGGACCGGAACTGCCGCTGTCGCTGGGGATTGTGGATCTGTTCCGCGAGTACGGGGTCAAGATCTTCGGGCCCAGCCGCGCTGCCGCACGGATCGAGGCCAGCAAGGCCTTTTCCAAGGATCTGATGCACAAGTACGCCATCCCCACCGCAGCCTATGGCGTCTTTACCGAGATCCCTGCTGCCGAGGCCTTTATCCGCAAGACCGGGGCACCGATTGTGGTCAAGGCCGATGGTCTGGCCGCGGGTAAAGGGGTGATCATAGCCCAGACGGAAGCCGAGGCGATTGCGGCGGTGCAGGATATGCTTTCCGGTAACGCCTTTGGTGATGCCGGGTCCCGTGTGGTTGTGGAGGCGTTTCTGACCGGTGAAGAGGCTTCCTTTCTGGCCATTACCGATGGAAAGTTTGTGATCCCGCTGGCCTCGGCCCAGGATCACAAGGCGATTTTCGATGGAGACCAGGGGCCTAATACCGGTGGCATGGGGGCCTACTCACCGGCTCCGGTGGTGACTGCCGAGGTGCACCAAAAGGCGATGGAGCAGGTGGTACAGCGGGCAGTTGACGGTATGGCTGCTGAAGGCTGCGCCTATCAGGGGATTGTCTATGCCGGTCTGATGGTCAAGGATGGTGAGGTCAAGACCCTGGAGTTCAATGCCCGTTTTGGTGATCCGGAGTGCCAACCGCTCTTGATGCGGATGAAGTCAGATCTGGTGCCGCTCTTGCTGGCGGTGGCTGAAGGTGATCTGTCCGGCCATAGCATTGAGTGGCACGACCAGGCTGCAATCTGCGTGGTCATGGCTGCTGAAGGCTATCCCGGTGATTACCCCAAAGGGGATATTATTACCGGAATTGAGGCAGCCGAACAGGTGGCTGATGTGACGGTCTTCCATGCCGGAACTGCTGAAAAAGATGGCCGGATTGTGACGGCCGGTGGCCGGGTGCTGGGGGTGACGGCCCTGGGGAACACCGTTGCTGCTGCGATCGAGCGGGTCTACCAGGGGGTTGAGAAGATCTCCTGGCGCGGGGTGCAGTTTCGTCGCGACATCGGCAAAAAGGCCCTTGGAAGGCTCTAAGCTGGTGAGTTGGTACGCATAATGCTTGACATCACTTCAAGGGCTATGATTAAGTGCCCACATCTTTTTTAACAACAGTCTAGGAGGATGTAACAATGAAAAAGTCAATTATTGCCCTGATTGCCATGGTCGCCTTTGCTGGTAGCGCTTTCGCTGCTGACGTTGCTGAATACAAAGGCGGCGCAATGGGTAAAGTGACCTTTCCCCACAAGGCTCACATGAAGCTGGGCTGTGCCAAGTGCCATGAGGGTGCCCCCAAGAAGATTGAAATCAACAAGGACGTCGCTCACAACAAGCTCTGTGTCAAGTGCCACAAGGCCGAGAAAAAAGGTCCTCAAGGCTGCAAGGATTGCCACAAGAAGTAGTTTTGTTGCCGTTCGTTACATGCGTGTGAAAAGGCCAGCTTCTGCTGGCCTTTTTTATTTTATTTGATTTCTGTCAAACGGGTATGCCAAAAAACCGCTACCCATTTTTTTCGGGATGAGCTATAACTGACTATACAAGACAGAAATAGTCGTAAATTGTGTTATCTTCATGTAACTCTTTTAATACGGTTTTAATGGAGCGTTCAGTGAGTACCAATCAACGTGGCTTTGTGCAACAGGTGTGGGATTTTTTCTGTTCTCTCAAGTTAACCCTCTTTCTGCTGATCACGCTGGCAATCACCTCAATCATCGGCACTGTCATACCGCAGTATCCCAATATTGATGAGCGGTATTGGGCAACCATCAGTGCGGGTCGCAAGGCGCTGTACGAGAAACTCGGTTTCTTTGATATGTACCACTCCTGGTGGTTTCTGGCCTTGCTGGCGCTGTTCTGTGTCAACCTGATCGCCTGCTCGATCAAGCGCCTGCCCCATGTCTTCAAATTTGTCAGCGAACCGGCGACAACCATCTCTGAAACGCAGCAAAAAATCTTTCCCAGCAAAGAGCTGAAGCTTGAGGGCTCACTGGATGCCTCGCGAGACAAACTTGCTGCCTTCCTCGGCGCCCGCTTTGCCACACCCACGATCACCCAGGTCGGAAATCAGTATCATCTTTTTGCCCAGAAAAATGCCTGGTGCCGGCTGGGGGTCTATGTCGTCCACTTCAGTATCCTGGTGATCATGGCCGGAACCATCATCGGCAACATAGGCGGCTACAAGGGGTTTGTTGCCATTGTCGAGGGTGAAACCATCAACATGGTCAAGGCCCGCAGCGGTAAGGATGTACCACTGGGATTTGAGGTCAAGTGCGATCAGTTTACGGTCTCTTTCTACGACGCGCCGGGCGGTGGCGGACCAAGCCAGATGCCGAAGGAGTTCAAGAGTATCCTGACTCTGACTGAAAACGGTAAAGAAATCCCCGGCTACAAGCATGTCCGTGTGGTGGTCAATGAGCCGTTGACATACAAAGGAATCACCTTCTATCAATCCAGCTATGGCCAGGCCAACGATCCCAGCCTGTTCTTCTTTACGGTGAGAAACCGTGAGAGCGGCAAGAGCGAGCAGATTGTGCTGCGTCCGGGCAGCCAGACACGTCTGCCGGATGGACGTTCCGCTTCAATCGTTGATCTGACCGACAATCCGGGTGAAGGGCTGGCGGCAGTGCTGGGTGTGAGTGATAAAGGTGCGGAACCGAAGTTTTTCAAGGTGTATAAAAACAATCCCGGGCTCGATGATCTCCGCGGAGACCGTCTGATCTTTACCTTTACCGGTACTGATGCCCGGATGTATACCGGCCTGCAGGTGAATAAAGACCCCGGTGTCTGGGTCGTTTGGGCCGGCTGTTTGATGATGTGCCTGGGTCTCTGTATTGCCTTTTTCATGTCCCATAAACGGGTCTGGATTGTGGTGCAGCACGGCTATGCACGGATCTACGGCAATGCCAGCAAAAATCAGCCGGCATTTCTGACGGAGTTTGAGCGGTTGGCTGAAGAACTCCAGAAGCAGACTATCTGAGCGGAGGAATTTCTACATGTTGAGTGCAAAACTCTTTAACGCTACTACCATCTTCTATATGGCCTCGACACTGGTATTTTTCGGATACCTGGCCGGCCGCAACAAGCACGTTGGAACTGCAGCTTCAGCACTGGCCTGGATCGGTTTTGTCGTACAGACCGCTGCTATCGGTCTGCGCTGGAAAGAGTCCTATGATATCGGTCTGGGACACGCCCCGATGTCGAACTTGTATGAATCAGTGGTCTTTTTTGCCTGGAGTATCGTTTTGATCTTCGGCATTATCGATATCAAGTACAAGTACCGGATTATTGGTGCCTTTGTAATGCCCTTTGCCCTGATGGGGATGGCCTGGGCCCAGCTCTATCTGCCCACCGATATCAACCCGCTGATGCCTGCTCTGCAGAGCAACTGGCTGCTCTACCATGTGATTACCTGCTTTCTGGGCTATGCCGCCTTTGCGGTGGCGTGCGGCGTCTCGATCATGTATCTGATCAAGGCCAAGAGCGAGGAAAAGGGGAATGAGGCTGCCGGTGGTCTGATGTCCCAGTTTCCCCCGACCCGTGCCCTGGATGACCTGAACTACAAGGCGATCATGGTCGGCTTTCCGCTGCTGACCCTGGGGATCATCACCGGTGCGGCCTGGGCCAACTATGCCTGGGGCACCTACTGGAGCTGGGACCCCAAGGAAACCTGGTCGTTGATTGTCTGGTTTGTTTATGCCGCCTTCCTGCATGCCCGCTTCACCAAAGGGTGGGTCGGCAAGCGGGCTGCCTGGCTTTCAATCATCGGTTTTGCTGCCACCATTTTCTGCTATCTGGGAGTGAACCTGCTGTTGTCAGGACTGCATAGCTATGGTAATATGAGCTAAGTTTTTTGTTTGATTAAGCTTGAAAAAACCGGGTTTTGCCCGGTTTTTTCTGTTTGTGGGGCTGCATTGCTGACCATCTCCGTCGTCATACCGATCAAGCCGGGGCTACGCCCGCAGGCTGCCGGACGGATAGCCGCCCTTGGCTGGCCATCCGGTCAGTATGAACTGCTGATTGCCGAAGGAACCAACCCGAGTTGCCAGCGTAACCAGGCGGTACAACAGGCCACCGGTGACATCATCTATTTTCTTGATGACGACGCCTTGGTGGTACCTGATGCCTTGCAGAGGCTTGCACGGCATTTCGTTGATCCGCAGGTGGTTGCTGTCGGGGGACCGTCGCTGACGCCGTCAACCGATACCTTGCTGCAACGGGCCATCGGTGCAACACTGGCGTCACCGCTTGGAGCAGGGGGGGTACGGAATCGTTACCGTGCAGTGGGAACCGTCAGGCGAACCACCGAGCGGGAACTGATTCTCTGTAATCTGGCGATCCGACGTGAGGCCTTTCTTGCCAACAACGGTCTGGATGAACGGCTCTACCCCAATGAAGAAAACGAACTGCTGGACCGTCTGCAGAAGGGCGGGGGGCTACTGTTGCATGACCCGCAACTTGCGGTTGAGCGCAGCCAGCGTGCTTCACTGGCTGCCTTTGCCCGGCAGATGTTCCGCTATGGCCGCGGCAGGTCGGAACAGACCAGGATCGCCGGCTTGCACGGCCTGATGCCGTTTGTGCCGCTGCTGTTTCTGGTGTATCTCCTGGCAGTTCCGTTATTACAGGTGCCGCTTTTGCGGCTGCCGCTTGCAGGCTACCTGCTTGCCGTAGGCCTCTGTACACTCCGGGCGGCTGCGAAGGAACGGACGGCATCACATTTGCTGCTTCTGCCGCTCTTGTTCCCGATGATGCATATTTCCAACGGTCTCGGATTGCTGGCCGGCTTTCTGCTCCCTCTGAAACCTCAAACATGCTATAACCGTCCGCCGGTGCTCATCCGTCACCTTAAGCCTTGATACCTACTGGAGTATTTGAGATGGATCTCAGTATTGTCGTACCGATCTACTTTGAAGAAGATAATATCAGGCCGCTCTATGCCGCCATAACCGCCGCCCTTGACCCAAGCGGTCTTGTCTACGAGATCATCTGTGTTGATGACGGTTCAGGCGATAACTCCTTTCCGCTGCTTAAGGAGCTTGCCGCAGCGGATCAACGGCTGCGGGTGATCCGTTTCCGGCGCAATTTCGGCCAGACAGCAGCCATGGCCGCCGGATTTGAGGCGGCCCGCGGGGCCGTGATCGTACCAATGGACGGTGATCTGCAGAATGACCCGGCTGATATCCCGTTGCTGCTGGAAAAGATCAAGGAGGGGTATGATGTGGTCTCAGGCTGGCGCAAGGAGCGGCAGGATACCTTCATCAACCGGAAACTGCCCTCCATGATTGCCAACGGCCTGATCTCCCGTCTGACCGATGTCCATCTGCATGACTATGGCTGCACCCTGAAGGCCTATCGCCGCGAGGTACTGGACGGGATCGGCCTCTACGGGGAGATGCACCGTTTTGTGCCTGCCCTGGCCTCACGGATCGGCGCTAGGGTAACTGAGCTTCCGGTGCGGCATCATCCCCGTCTGTATGGCACCAGCAAGTATGGCATTTCCCGTACCGTGCGGGTGGTGCTGGATCTATTGACGGTCAAATTCCTGCTTTCCTATGCCACCAAGCCGATTCAGCTGTTCGGTAAGTGGGGTATCTATTCGATGCTGCTGGCTGGTGTCAGCGGTGGCGCCATGATCTATATGAAGCTGTTTGCCAATACCAGCATGAACCGCAATCCGCTCTTGATCCTGACCGCCTTCCTGATGTTCATGGGGGTCCAGTTCATCACCCTTGGATTGCTGGGGGAGTTGAATGCCCGCACCTATTACGAATCCCAGGGCAAGCCGATCTACTCCGTGCGGGAGCGTCTGAACGAGCCGGATGACTATGTCTGAAAGGCGGTTACGTATCCTGATGATTGCGCCAACCCCGTATTTTTCGGATCGGGGGTGCCACGTCAGGATCTTCGAAGAGGCAAAGGCGCTGATGGCGCGAGGGTATCAGGTCCGGATTGTGACCTACCACCTGGGGCGGGATCTGGAACCGGTGCCGGTTGATCGTACGCTCCCGCTGCCCTGGTACCGGAAACGTGAGGCGGGCCCTTCCTGGCACAAGCCGTATCTTGATCTGCTGCTGTTCTGCAAGGCGTTCGGAGTTGCACGGCGCTTCAAGCCGGACGTAATCCATGCCCATCTCCATGAAGGAACCTTGATCGGCTGGCTGGTGGCCCGGTTGCGGCACATACCGCTCCTGTTTGATTATCAGGGCAGCCTGACTGGCGAGTCGCTTAATCATGGTTTTTTTGGTTCAGGCTCCCTGTTGCATCGCCTGTTTTCCAGCATTGAGAACCGCATCAACCGCTTGGCCGATCTGGTCATCACCAGTTCGACACCGGGCCGGGAAGAGCTGACCAGATTGTGGAAGCTTCCGCAGGAGCGGGTGGTTGCCCTGCCCGATGGTGTGGATACAACTGTTTTTCGCCCCTATTCCCGCAGCGAAGCAAAACAGATGCTGGGGGTTGCTGATGGGGTGCCGGTAATTGTCTATCTCGGGCTACTTAATCAGTATCAAGGGGTTGATCTGCTTTTACAGGCAGCAAAACAGTTGATTCACCAGGGGCGGATCTTTCATCTGGTGATCATGGGGTATCCGGAGCAGCAGTATCGCCAGCTGGCAGATCAGCTGAATATTGCAAGCTTTGTGACCTTTACCGGGATGGTTGACTATGCCAGGGCTCCCCAGATGCTTGCTGCAGGAGACCTGGCGGTCTCGCCCAAGATTTCTGACACTGAGGCCAATGGCAAACTTTTGAACTACATGGCCTGCGGGCTGCCGGTGGTGGCCTTTGATACGCCGGTAAACCGTGAGCTGCTGGGGGATGACGGCAGCTATGCTCGCTTTAGCGATGCCGATGATCTTGCCGGCTGTATGGCCACGGCCTTGGCAGACCGGGAACAGTTACGCCAACAGGGCAGACGCTTGCGTTCGCGGGCCGTAGAACAGCTTGGCTGGGATGTCCGGGTCCAGGAGCTGGAAGCGATCTATCAACGGCTGCTGAAGGTTGAAAAATAATCTGTACTGGGGTACGGTTCAGGCCATGAACAAGACAACGCAACCTGCGCTTGACGACTATACGCTGTTTCGCCTGCTCTGTGAACTGGAGCCCGGTCCCGTCTGCTCGCAGCGGGAACTGGCCCGCAGGCTGGATAGCGCCCTGGGCTTGGTCAACAACTACCTTAAGGCCGCCGTTGCCAAAGGGTGGGTCAGAATCAAAGAGTTGTCCGGCAATCGCTGCACCTACCATCTTACCTCCAGAGGCAGTGTCGAACTGCGGCGATTGGCGCTGCTGCACAGCCGCTATCTGGATCGCATGATTCCACTGCTGCTACAGGAGTATCGCCAGTTGTGCCGGCAGTTTAAGGAAGAAGGGGTCGAGCGGGTGGCCTTGTGCGGCATAGACGGGGGGGCTGAGCTGGCCTGGCTGGCTTTGCTTGAGGCGGGCATTGAGGTGGTGTTGGTCATGGATCTGGATGGGACGGATGGCACGTTCATGGGGCGTGAAGTGGTGTCCCTGGCCCGTGCCATGTTGAGCGGGATGTACAAGATAATGATCAGCTCACGTAATCGGGCTGAATTACTCTATCATGCCTTGCTGGACCTCGGGGCAGACCCGATGTCAATCAAGGTTCCGGTTGTATTTCTTGAGGAGAGGTCATGAGATCTGATGCAAAAATTTTCGTAGCCGGCCACCGTGGCATGGTCGGCTCTGCTATCGTTAGAAAGCTGGAACAGGCCGGTTACAGCAACCTGTTGTTAAAGAGTTCGGCAGAGCTGGATCTGCGTAATCAATCTGCGGTTGCTGCCTTCTTTGAACAGCACAAGCCTGACTATGTCTTTTTGGCTGCAGCACGGGTTGGCGGCATCATTGCCAACAGCACCCGTAAGGCAGAGTTTATCTATGATAACCTGATGATCCAGACCAACGTAATCCATGAGGCCTGGAAAAGCGGGGTCCAGCGGCTACTGTTTCTGGGCAGTACCTGTATCTACCCGAAGTTTGCGCCCCAGCCGATTCGTGAGGCAGACCTGCTGACTTCACCGCTTGAACCAAGCAATGATGCCTATGCCGTCGCCAAGATTGCTGGTATTGTCCAGTGCCGTTCCTACAACCAGCAGTACGGGACCCGCTTTCTGGCCGCAATGCCCAATAATCTCTATGGTCCCGGTGACAACTACGACCTGACCGGTTCCCATGTCCTGCCGGCCCTGCTGCGCAAGTTCCACGAAGCCAAGCAATCGGGTTCTCCGAATGTCACCGTATGGGGAACCGGCACTCCGCTGCGTGAATTCATGCATGTGGATGACCTGGCCGATGCCTCGCTTTTCCTGATGCTGCTTGACGACGAACGTTACGGTAGTATTCTGACTTATTCTGACGCGCCAGCCTTGATCAACGTTGGGTCCGGTCAGGAGATCAGTATCGCCGACCTTGCCCGGATGGTGCAGCAGGTGGTGGGCTTCGAAGGTGAGCTAGTCTTTGATACGGACAAACCTGACGGTACACCCCGTAAACTGGCCAACTCCTCCCGGCTGCATGCCTTAGGCTGGAAGCATCGCATAGAGCTTGAAGAAGGCGTGCGGGATGCGTACCGGTGGTTTGTGGGGCATGTTTTTCCATAAAATTTGCCTGCCTTCGATATTGCAATAGCTTGAATAGATAACAGGAGATTAACTTTTGAAGTATCTGTTGTCATTCCGAGGTATTAAAGTTTGCTTGTCCAAGCTTGGTAATGAGGTCTTCTGGATTCTTGTGGGACAACTACTTGCGTTTGCCGGTGGTTTTATCGGTATAAAAGTCCTTACAAATCTTTTGGGGCCTGCAGGTTATGGTCAGCTTGCGCTGGGCCTTACCATCGCTGGATTGTTCACTATGTATGTCTATGGACCTCTGGCAAATGCAGTGGCACGCTTTTATGTTGTTTATCGGGAAAAGAGTGAGTTGGGAGCTTATTTCTCTGTTTTGAAAAAGTCCCATGCGGTACTAGCTGTTTTTCTCATTCTGTCAGCTCTACTGGCCGGGATGATTACCTATTTTGTTTCGGGATATGAATGGGCAATGATTGTACTGCTCTCTGCTTTGTTTGGGGTAGTAAGTGGAATTAATGCTTCTTATATTTCACTGCAAAGCTCGATCAGGCAGCGCAAGGTTGTAGCACTTCACCAGGCGGCAGATGCCTGGTTAAGAATTGGTTTGTCAATCGTATTGCTGCTGCTTTTTGATACTAGTGGTTTTACTGCCCTTGCCGGGTATCTTCTGGGGACGCTGCTCATTACTTTGTCCCAAGGTTTGTTTGCTCTGCGGAATTCTGAAATCAAAGCGCACTGGAAAAAACGTGATAATGATGAAATAGCTGAGAAACGGTGTTTTCGTGAGTTGTCCGGCTACGCTGCTTCTTTTATGATTTTCTCAAGTTTTGCAGCCATAAGTATGTATGCGGATCGCTGGGTGCTGCAGGGAACACTTGGCGCATGGGCAGTTGGTGTTTATGCTGCAATTTTTCAGATTGCGGCTTCACCGGTAAATATGTTTTTTTCGATGTTAAATCAGCTGATCATCCCAATCGTCTTCGAGCATGCCGGTGCCATGACCACTGCAAATCAGGCTGATAGCAGTGCCTCTGTTGTTCGGCAGACAGCATTACTCTCTTCGGCAGCTATGGTCTTGGTAATGGTGATTGCCTGGATTTTTAGTGAGCAATTGGTGTCTCTGTTCACAAGTAAGGCTTTTACTGCCTTTCATAATTTGCTTCCGGTAACTGTTTTCGGAATCGCCGTATTTAATATTGCACAAATTTTTACGCTCAAAGGGGCATGTTTTAATAGGCCGAAAATATATTTCTGGCCTAAAGCAATCCAGGCTTTCACTTTTTTGGCAGCAGCATTTAGTATGGCAAAGAGCTCCGGAATCATGGGCGTTGCTTTAGCCCTTTGTATTTCATCGGTTATTTACCTTATGGCGATATTTGTTGTTAACAGTAGAATTAAATTTACCCATAATTATTAAAGGAAGCAGTATGGCATTCATAGATAAGCTTAGAAACAGGGTTCTTGGGGAAAAGAAAAGTAAAATTAGCTATTCGCAGTGTGGTGAAGATATAATTATGGAGTTTGTTCTTGATCAATTACACATTGATAAGCCTCTATACCTTGATATTGGCGCTCACCATCCAGTCTATTTAAGTAATACCTATAAATTCTATAAAAAAGGCGGGCATGGTGTTTGTATTGAACCTGATCCGGCATTATTTAATGTGATAAAAAACAAACGTCCACGAGATGTTTGCCTGAATGCTGGCGTAGGAGTTATGCAACAGGCGCAGGTTGATTTTTATGTCATGTCTTGCAGGACATTAAACACTTTTAGCAGAGATGAAGCTGAACGATATCAAAGCTACGGTAAACACAAGATTCATGATATTAAGCAAATACCGTTAATCAATATAAACGATTTGATAGAAAAAAACTTTGTTACATCGCCCAATATTGTGTCGCTGGATGTTGAAGGACTGGATTTTGAAATATTATGTTCTTTTGATTTTAGCAAATACAGACCAGAAGTCTTTTGCGTAGAAACAATTACCTACACGGAAGATAAGAGCGAAGAAAAAATTGAAGCGATCATAGAGCTTATGATCTCTAAAAATTATTTTGTTTATGCAGACACCTACATAAATACAATCTTTCTTGACAAAGCCGTCTGGGCCGCTCGATGAGTAGTATCAGGATATCGTGTCCTTACTAAACCAAATGGATATGGCAACATTTATGAAGGATCGGCTAGAGGACCTGTTGTGATTACAGTACTGCTGAATGGAGGGCTGGGAAACCAGCTTTTTCAGTATGCAGCGGGGAGGGCGCTGGCTGAAAAACATGGTGTTGAGCTGTTCCTTGATCTTTCAAGGTTACAACATCCAAAACCGGGGGATACGCCTCGTTGTTTTGAACTTGCTCCGTTTAACATCAAGGCATCGCTATTGGCTGAGGAGAACCGGCAGCCATTGGGGAATTATCAGGCATGTCTGCATCGGCTGGTGCTGAAGGCCGGCATTCCTTTGTTGGGCAACATCATACTAAAAGAGCAGGGCTGCGGGTTTGATCCATTGATTTCCAGGGCACCGTCCAGTTGTGTTCTGGATGGCTTCTGGCAATCTGAGCGTTATTTTAAGCAGATTACCGGTCTTCTGCAGCAGGAACTCAGTCTTAACTCCCCAAGTCCTGCCTTGCGTAAGGCAAGCAGCGTACTCTCTGATGCCACTGTGGCTGTGCATGTCAGGCGTGGTGACTATGTCACCAATCCGGCAGCAGCCAGTTTTCATGGTATCTGCTCTCAGGATTATTATCGGGCTGCCGTTACCAATATTCTAACATGTTATCCCGATTCTCAGTTTCTGGTGTTTTCGGATGATCCGGCATGGTGTCAGGAGCATCTTGATCTTGGGCAGCCGTTCAGGCTTGCCGTAGACATGGGGGTGAACGGCCCGGCCGAGGAATTGGTGCTGATTTCGCGCTGTGCTCATCAGGTTATTGCCAATAGCAGCTTCAGTTGGTGGGGAGCCTGGTTGAATCCGTCTCCGCACAAGCTGGTTGTCGCCCCCTGCCGGTGGTTCACTGACCCGGCCATTACTACCAATGATCTTGTGCCGGAAACCTGGGTGCGTCTGCCATGATATCCCCACGGGTCTCGGTTTTGATGCCGGTTTACAATGGTGAACGCTTTCTGCGGGAGGCGATCGACAGTATTCTGGGACAGAGCTTCCATGATTTTGAGCTGATCATTGTTGACGATGGCTCAACCGATTCTTCTGCTGCTTGCATTGCCTCGTATCATGATACCCGCATAATCAGCGTTAAAAATGAAATCAATCAAGGGATTGTGGTAACTCGCAACAGGGGGATTGAGCTGGCCCGTGGGGAGTATATCGCCTTGATGGATTGTGATGATATCAGCACAGAGGAACGGCTTGCCGAACAGGTCGCTTTTTTGGATACGGATCAGTCCGTGGCTGCAGTGGCTGCATGTATCGAGTGTGTTGATGAAAACGGAACCTTCCTGAGTGGCTGGGCAGATGACAGATCTACGGTCACTCCTGATCAGATAAGAGCATTTTTGCCGAGGGCCAATTGTGTTGCAAACTCTTCCTTGATGATCAGGGCGAATGTCCTGCGCCAATACCGTTATCGAGGTGGACGGGACGCCGTTGAGGATTATGATCTGTTGCTCAGGCTGGTGTCTGATGGTCTGCAGGTGGCAAAGATACCGGCAGTTCTACTGTGTTACCGGATTGTTAACTCGTCTTTCAGTTCTGCGGGGCGGTCATTGCCACCGGAATATAGGCATTTGAGAGCAAAGAACTACTTTCTACGCCACGCCCTTGTCAATTTGCGTCTGAATTCATTTTGCTTACAGGTGAGCGTGTCACTACTTCGTGATGCTGCCCGCCTGGCGGTAAAGCGATTATTCCGTCTGTTGCTAGGCGACTGGCCGGATGATAATCGCGATAAACTGGCTTTACAACTCAACCGTACTGCTGTTGTGCGGCGGCTTATACAGCTATCGGCACTGATTGGTTCGTTACTCCCCGTGGTCAACCGTTCCGGTCTGTTTTTTTTCTTTCCGTTTTTCCACACGGGTGGTGCAGAACGGGTTCATGCCGGCGTGGTGCGCTGTTTTCATAACGAAAAGCCGTGGATTGTTTTTACCAAAAAGTCGTCTTCGCGTGATTTTTATGGCTTGTTTGATCAGGGAGCCAGGCTGTTCAATCTCTGGCCAATCTGCAAGTATCTCTATCCCTTTAGCGTAGGCTTGGCTGCCGGGTTTATCAATCGCCACCAACGGCCTGTGGTATTTGGGGCCAACAGCCTTTTTTATGCCTTGCTGCTGCCATTTTTGAAACCCCATGTCCGTTGTTCCGATCTGATCCATGCCTTTGGTGCAGGTGTTGAGACCTTTACCCTGCCGGCTGTGCCACGGCTTGATTGCCGGGTAGTGATCAATCATAAGACCAGGCAGGATCTGCAGGAACAGTATGAGAAATCAGGTCTTGATGCCGCCCTTGCTGAGCGGATCGTGCTGATTCCCAATTGTGTGCCTGTGCCGTCAGTCATGCCTGCAAAACGATGGGACGGGCCGTTGCAGGTGCTGTTTGTCGGTCGCGGCGGCGAGGAAAAAAGGGTGCATCTGATTGGCCGAACCGCCCGGCGTTGTTGCCAGAAGGGGCTGCAGGCCAACTTCATACTGGTGGGAGCTGGACCTGAGAGTCTTGAGTCGGGTGATGACTTGTACTGTCGCGTTACGGGGCATATTGGTGATGCTGCAGCGTTGGCAGAGATCTATGCCAACGCCCACCTGATTGTGATCGTATCCATCCGTGAAGGGTTCCCACTGACGGTCATGGAGGGTATGGCCCAGGGCTGTGTGCCGGTCTGTACGGCTGTCGGCGGTATACCGGAGCATATCCGGCATGCTGAAAACGGCTGGCTGTTGCCAGGTCAGGATGAGGATGCCGTTGTTACGGCACTGCATGATGCCATTGTCCAACTTCATGGCAACAGAAAGCTGCTGGAACAGCTGGCTATTGCAGCCTATGGTCATGCTCAGGCGCAGTTTGGCGGTGACCGGTTCTGTGAACAGTACCGCAAGGTAATACAAGGATAGCTATGCCAGCCGTCTCTGTAGTCATACCCTGCTAC
This sequence comes from Trichlorobacter lovleyi, assembly GCF_015239775.1. Lineage (NCBI taxonomy): Bacteria > Pseudomonadati > Thermodesulfobacteriota > Desulfuromonadia > Geobacterales > Geobacteraceae > Trichlorobacter > Trichlorobacter lovleyi. The sequence goes on along the minus strand of NZ_CP058409.1, from coordinate 2,686,543 downwards.
AATCAGGGACCGTATCTGGCAGAATCAATCGGTTCGGTACTGGCATCGGATTTTGAAGATCTGGAGATCATTGTGGTGGACGATGGCTCGACTGAACCGGAAACCTGCCGGATTCTGGAGGCGCTGAACTATCCCAGAACCATCTTGGTGCGGCGTCAAAACGGTGGACTGTCCACAGCTCGTAATACAGGCATAGCTGCAGCTCAAGGACAGTATATCCTGCCATTGGACGCGGATGACCGGATCGGACCACACTATATCAGGCAGGCTGCGGCAGCCCTTGCGGTTGACCATGAACTCGGCATAGTGTACTGCAGGGGGGAAAAGTTTGGGGATGCCGAGGGCCTGATTCAAGCCGCTTCCTTCTCATTATCCCGGATGCGATTCAGCAACCTGATCTTCAGTGCTGCCCTGTTCAGAAAGGCAGACTGGGAGAGGGTCGGTGGCTATAAGCCGGAGATGCGCTATGGCTGCGAGGATTGGGAATTCTGGATTTCTTTGCTGGAGTTGGGGCGTAAGGTGCTGAGGCTGCCGGAGGTGGGGTTTGGGTACCGCATCAGGCATGAGTCTATGAATGCGCTCATGGACAGCAAGAAGCGGCTGGCCATGCATCGTCTGATAGTGGCCCTGCATCCGGCTCTCTTCCCCTGGTGGTTTGCACACCTGTTGCCACTCTATTATCAGATCATTCATTCTGCTCTGTACCGTTTATTAAAAAGGAGTGGATTGCCTGGAAAGGTGTTGTCGTGACCAGTGACAACCGATTAAAGGTTCTGTTGTTGACCCGTCCCAATCTGTCTTTAACCGGCAGTGGCACCTATGAGGCCAACCTGCTGAGGGAGCTGGGTAAACGCTGTACTGTCAAATTGTATGAATCCGAGCAGGATCTCGCCGGTGATTGGGATATTGCCCACTGTACCAACCTGAAGCATCTCTCCCGGGCTGTGGCCAGTCGTCTGCGTTGTCCTTTGGTGGTGGATGTCCATGACTATTACTGGGTTCATTATTACCACTTTTTCTGTCCTGACTTCCCGCTGCGTTTTCTGCTGCAGAAGCTGAGAAGACTGAAGTATCATTTTCTATTTAAAAAGATTGATGGCCTGATCCTGCACGGGCAGTTTCTGTATGATCTGATTCAGCATCCCCGCAAGTATCTCAGCTTCTATTTTGGCTTGGATTATTCAGCCATTACCCCCAAGCCGTGGCAGGAACGTGAGGATCTGATTCTGTTTGTGGGCGGTGATTATTTTCGCAAAGGTCTGCACCGTTTGCTGAAAGCCCTGCCTTTGGTACTGGAAAAGGTGCCCACTGCCAGGGTGCTGGTAATTGGTAAGGAGCCGTTGCACTCCAGATTGTTTGCCCGTTTTCTGTCGCGCAACCTGCCGGTTGAGTACATCTACGGCATGCCGCGGGAACAGGTGTATCAGACCTACAGTAGGGGCAAGGCGCTGGTGTTGCCGTCGGAGATTGAGGCTACACCGCTGGTGATTGCCGAGGGGACCATGGCCGGACTGCCCCCTGTTGTTTCACGGGTTGGCGGCCATCCGGAGCTGGTACAGCATGGTGAAACCGGCTTTTTGTTCGACCTGGATGATACGGAAACATTGGCAGACTGTCTGATACAGTGTCTGACAGAACCGGAACGATCCCGTTGGCTGGTTGCCCATGGCCAGGCTTTTCTTGCACAGTTTACCATTGAGAGAATGATGTCTCGTCTGGAAGAAATCTATCGCGATCTGATCGCGTCGCATAAGGAGCAACCGCATGGCTGAACAGAAGCCTCGTCTTTGGGATCACGACCTGTTCTGGGCTGTCCTGCTGCTTTGCGTGGTGATTTTGTTTTGTGGACGGATACTTTTCACCGACCAGATCATCAGGGCTTCGGATGTGATTACCCAGTTTTTCTGGGCTGCCAAACAGGTCAAGCAACAGACCCCGTTTGAGTACCTGACCAGTGTGGCTGGCGCCTTTCAGGCCAACTGGGAGCCGTTCAGCGATGGTGGGCGCTCCTTGGAAGGGGGCTGGAATGCCATTACGCTCCTGTTTCATCGTTATTTGATCCAGCGCCTGCTGCCGTTTCCTGCCAGTATTGCCTGGCTGGCTGTGCTGGCTCTGGCATGGGGCGGCATTGGCACCTTCTACTATTGCAGGAAGGTAGGCATCGGCAGGGCTGGTGCCTTTCTGGCCGGTCTTTTATTCGCCCTCTGCTCAGAAAACCTGACCCTGATCAATGCCGGACATATCCAAAAAATCGAAGCAATTGCGTGGCTGCCCTGGATCATGCTCTCGTTTGAGGCTGCCCTGTCTGGTGGTCGGCTCTTTTATTACACCCTGACCAGCCTGCTGCTGGCACTGCAGTTCTTTCATATGCACTGGCAGATATCATTCTATACCTGTCTTGCTGTTGCCCTGTACTGGCTGTTCTGGGTGGTCTTCCGCTGGCATGACGAGGAGGGGGGATACCGCATCTCTGCCTTATCCAAAGATGTCGCCCTGGCGATTGTTATGGTGACCCTGTTTTTTAGTACCATTGCCATGTCGTTTGCGCCACTCTTAAGCTGGTCAAAACAGTCTGAACGGGGCGGAGGTATGAGCCAGACTCAAGGGATGAGTTGGTCAATGCCGCCTGAAGAGATTGCCACCTTTCTGATACCGGGCATGTTCGGTTTTTCCCGTCAGGAAGCCGGCGATACGCCTCAAAAAGGTGAGGCCTATTACTGGGGGCGGATGTACTTCACCCAGACCAGTGACTACCTGGGCCTGTTACCGTGGTTCTTATTGCCGTTGCCATTGTTGTTCAGGCGAGACCGCCTGACCTGGTTTTTCAGCTTTCTGATGGGGAGTACCCTGCTGATGGCCTTGGGGAAGTACACCTTTGTCTATCAGTTTATGTTTGACCATCTGCCAGGTTTTTCCACCTTTCGGGTGCCGAAGATGATTCTGTTTCTCTGTGCCTTTGCTGCAGCCGTGCTGATGGGGAGAGCAATTGACCTGCTGTTGAGTGATCAGGAGGAACTGCAGCAGAAGCTTCCGGGGTGGATAGCTGCCATTGCGTTGGTGGTACTGATTATCGGGGCGTTATGGCTACAGATTATGATGATGCCTGATAAGGTGCTGGCGCTCACCAGAGGATTTATTGATGAGCCCACTCGCTATCAGAGCGGCATCGGGCTGATCAATGAGCGGATCTGGTTTATGCTGACTGAAGTGGGGACAGCTTTTGGTATTGCCTGCGTTTATTTAGTGATGTTGTTTGCCGGGTATAAGCGTTGGCTGCGCTGGTCGGTGATTGTGCCACTGTTGGGGCTGCTGCTGGTTGCAGACCTTTGGAGGGTGAACACCCGCTTCCTCGTAGTTACGGCTCCACCGGTTGCAGATAAACAGCGGGCCAAAACGGATACGGTCGCATTCCTGGAAAAACAGATCGGGCTGTACCGGATGCAACCGCTCAATGAACAGGAGGCTCATTACTATAGCGACTACCATCTGCCTACGTTGGCCTCCTATGTCACAGTCAGTGAGAAGCGCTATCGGGAATACCTGGACAATCTGGCGCTACTTTCGGCAATGCCGGATATCATGAACCTTAAATATCTGGTGATGCCGGCTAACGAGTATAATGCCCAGAAAGAACTCTTGGCCAGGAAGTATCAGCCAGTATTCAAATCTGCCAATAATTCGATCGTGCTTGAGAACAGGGCCGTGCTTCCCAAGGCCTGGCTGGTGCCGGCCATACGTCAGATAGCGTCTTCCCGCGATCGGATTGCTTTCATGCGCGGTCCGCAGTTTGATCCCCGTGCTGTTGCTGTGGTTGAGTCTGCCCCGCCGTTTGCTCTGCCAGGGGGACTCGCCGCATTGCCTGCAGTTAGCATAGAACGGTATGAGTCAAACCGTATCCGGTTGTCTGCAAACACGCCTCAATCAGCTTTATTGGTGCTTGGCGAGAAATATTATAACTGGTGGTATGCCATTGACAACGGCAAACCAATTCCCATTGTACCGGTCAACCATATCCTGCGCGGGGTCTACCTGACACCGGGAAAACATACGGTTGAGTTCCGCTTTGATCCGCTGCCGTTCAAGATCGGCAAATGGCTGACCTTGGGTTCATTTGCCCTGTTTGGTTTGATTGCAGCGCGGGAATGGTGGTTGCGGAGACAGGACCATGCTGGCACGTGCTGATCTCACTCAAGATGAGTTGAAGCGGTTCGGTCTGACCCTGTTGCAGCCGAGGCAGGGCTACCGCTTTACCCTGGATCCGCTTTTGCTGTGTGACTTCAGTGCGGCAGGTGAGGAAACGTCCATTGTTGATCTGGGGACCGGCTGCGGCGTCATGGCGCTTGTTTTGGCTCGCATGGCTGCTGCTGCCCATATTACCGCCTTTGAGCAGGATGCTGCTGCCGTAGAGCTGACTCAGCAGAATATCCTGCTGAACGGGCTTGGCGACCGGGTGGCGGTACTGCATGAGGATGTGCTGCAGGTCCGGCGTCATCTGCCGGTTTCAAGCTGTGACCTGGTGGTCAGTAACCCCCCCTATCGCAAGCAGGGCAGGGGCCGGTTGAACCCCCACCCCGGAAAACTGGCCGCCCGTCATGAAACCACGGCGGGGCTGGCTGATTTTCTGGCTGCGGCCAAGTATCTGGTTAAGCCTTCCGGAAGAATTTGCATGGTCCATCACCCGGACCGTCTGGCTGAATTGATGGTTGAGGCTGCCTCCCAAAAGCTTGCCGTGCTGCGGCTGAGGATGGTGCATGGCTTGCCCGCTGCACCTGCCAAGGTCTTTCTGGTGGAGCTGTCAAAGGGAAGAAAGTCTGTTAATCTGCAGATTATGCCACCACTGCTGGTGAGGAGTGATACTGATAACTATACGGATGAGCTAACACACATCTTGCTTGGAACGTAACAAGGGCACCCTGGTGGGGGTGCCCTTGTCGGTTTCCGTCTGCTGGAAGGCAGCTATTTGATAAACAGTGCCATTTCCATGACTTCATCATCGCCGACATGGATCGGAAATACGACGCAGCGATAATTGTCCGGCACGGCCAGGCCGTCTGATGGGGGATGCAGGGTGATAGGGGGATTGATATCAAGGGTAACCCCCATCTGCGATGCCTTTGCCACAACGTTACCGCAGACAATGTTCACGAATTCCATCACCGTATCTTCAAGGATTTCATCATCCTCATGATCAACATTGTCTTCTTTAAGGATCGCCTTGGCGATGGTTTTCTGAATGCCTGCCGAGACTGAGAGCAGATAGCGGGCACTCAGATCTCCGCTGAGATCCATGGCGGCAATCATATGGTTGTTGGAAAGTACGCTGGCCTCAACAAATTTGCCCGGTCGGAACTGGATTCCAAGCACGCGGGTGATCATCTTGTAGGTCAGGTCAACCGTCATTTCCCAAGCCGCAGTGTTTTCATTCAGCCAGGCAGGAAGTTCAACGCGATTGGCAACATAAGGAGCCTGGTCAGCCTTGAACGCTTCAAGGTATTGCTCCAGTTTTTCCGGAGTAAGTGCGCCAACCTTGACCAGGGCCTCACCAATATAGAGGTGGGTTGCCTTTTGGTGGGCAATAACCTCCTCCAACTGTTTTTGTGAAAGAAAGCCGAGTTCAACCAGTAGGTCGCCAAGTTTCATGTCTTTTGACAGCTGGGCTGAATGGGCTGTTTCGATATCCTGCTGTGTAATGAACCCCATGGCAACGGCCATCTCGCCCAACTTGAGATTGGTCCGCTCCTGCAGTTCTATGGCGTGGAGCAGCGACTCACCGGTCACCGCATCCTGTTCCACCAGAAATTGTCCAAAGAATTTTACTGCCATTGGCTTAGCCCCCCAGCCCTGTTAGAGCGCCCGCAGGATACGCAGCACGTTTTCCGTCTCGAACGGCTTGGAAATAACATTTTTTGCCCCAAGTTTGATGGCCTCGGTAAATTTGTCACCGACACCCCCCAGAGAGGTGACCATTACCACCTGCACTGCCTTGTCCAGCATCACCAGGCTGCGCAGGGCGGTCAGACCATCCATACCGGGCATGTTCATATCCATGCAGATAATGTCAGGGTCTTCCGTATGGTTCATCTTGATTGCCTCGGCCCCGTTTTTTGCATGACCGACACAGACAAAATCGCCGGAATCATTTATGATCTTTTCCAGCTGGCGGGTTACGGAGAGGCTGTCATCAACGACAAGCACCTTCTTCATAGACACCTTCCCTCCCAGTGTGGCGTGGTGGCCCTGCCGAATGGCAGGTTTTGTATGCCGGAACTGTACTCGAAAGTAATTGAAAAGTCAAAAATGATTCTAAAAAAAAATCCGCTTTTTCCTTGATTGACGCCGTGTTATACATTCTCTATCAAAACCATCACTAAAGGAGATTGTACTGTTATGATGTTCAACCGTTGTCTGACCATTGCGGTACTGGCAGCAGCTGTAGCCATGCTGGGTAGTGCAGGTGCAGGAGCTGCTGAGAAGAAGCCGGCTCCTGTTGCTGTTGAAAAGACCAACTCGTTGCCTGACCCGGTGGCACGGGTGAATGGTGTTGCCATCCCTGCAGCTGATCTGCAGAAGGCGCTGAATGCCTTCAGTAAGTCACCTTCTGCAGCCCAGGTGCCTCCCGGTAAGGAGAAGGAAGTGCAGCAGTTCCTGCTGAACCAGATGCTGGGTGGTGAGCTGATGTATCAGGTCGCCAAGGCTACCCCGGTCAAGGATCTGGACAAGAAGATCGATGATGCCGTTGCCAAGCTGAAGACCCGTTTCAAGACCAATGAAGAGTATCTGCGCGGTCTGCAGGAGCAGGGGCTGAATGAGAAGGATCTGCGCGAGCTGATTCGTCGCAATGTAGTTATTGAAAACCATATTGAGCAGGTAATCGTGCCTAAACAGGCCGTGACTGATGCAGAGGTGAAGGAGTTTTATGATAAGAACCCCGAGACCTTTACCCAGCCGGAACAGGTTCGCGCCAGCCATATCCTGATCACCCTGGATGCCAAGGCCACCGACGCGGACAAAAAGAAGGCCAAAGAGAAGATTGAAGAACTGCTCAAGCAGGTCAAGGCCGGTGCAGATTTTGCCAAGCTGGCCCAGGAAAACTCAGGCTGCCCCAGTAGCAAACAGGGTGGTGATCTGGGCTATTTCGGCAAAGGTCAGATGGTAAAGCCGTTTGAAGAGGCCGCCTTCGCCATGAAGCCGGGCGACGTGAGCGGTGTGGTGGAGACCCAGTTCGGCTATCATATCATCAAACTGACCGAGAAAAAGGCCGCAGCCAAGATTGCATTTGATGAAGTCAAGGCCAAGATCGCCGATTCACTCAAGCGGAAAAAGGTGACTGAGGCAATTAATGCCACACTGGAAGATGCCAAAAAGAAGGCCAAGATTGAGGTCTTCCTGAAATAGTCCCGATTGGTAGTGCGGTTGTCTGTCAGCTGCAGTAAAGGCCGGTTCCTTGCAAAAGGGGCCGGCCTTTACTTATTTGGGGCCTGTCAGGGTGGCGGAGGCTCCGGCTGCCACAGCGGAAAAGTCGGTGGTGCCAAGGTATTCGCCGGCATAATAGAGCGTAGCCTTGCCGGCTGGCAGTGGCTGGGGGGTCGTGTTTTTTATGGTAAGGGAAAAAGCGGGCAGCGGGCCGGCTGAGACCTGCTCCTGTTCCACCGGCAACTGCCATGTCGACAGGCGGGGCGCGCCGTTGGCGGAGAAGGGATAAGTCTGCCGTGGTTGGCCTGCGCTCAGTGCTGCTGCGGTAGCCGAAACCGTATAGCCATCAGGAAACGACGCGCTGCTGTCTGCTGCCAGTGTCACCTGAGCACTGCCACTCCCCTGGATGCGGATCTCGTAGCGCGGAGTCCAGCCCCCCTCTTTCAGTAGGGCGGCGATTCTGATGCGGCTTGTTGCCGGTGCTACCGACACGCGCAGTGTTGGCCCGCCAAGGGCTGTTTTCTGAAGGGCTGCCAGTCGCGCCACAACCTTTTTCAGCTCCTGTTCGGTACGGCGGCGGGCCGTAAAGACCGCCTCCAGCTGGGCAATGGCAAAGTCGGTGCCCTGGCGCACCGATGTTAGCGGGTCGGGATTGCTCTTGGTCTTGCGGGGGGCTTTGGAACTTTGTGATTTTGCTGCAGCGGCAAAGATATCTTCGCGGGTGTCAAGGGCCTTCAGCCGGTCTTCAAGGCGGTTTTTCTGTTCGGTCAGATTGTCCAGTTCCTTTTGCAGCCTGTCAGGCGTCCTGAACGGAAACAGTTCCACCCGTCCGATCGTGCTGCTGCTGTCCAGTGGTTTTACCCGCAGGGTGCCCTCTCTGATCGGCAACGGGAATGAAAACTCCGCACTCCCTTTTTTTGCTGCCACCTCAACCTCAATCAGGCTGGCATCGGGGAAAAGGGTCAGCTCCCGCGGGGCGGCCTGAGCCAATGGGGTAGCTGCAAGCAGTGTCAGGCAGAGCAACAGGCAACGCATGGTCATGCAAGACCTCCCAGCTGCAGAATGGTCTCAAACTGTTCTTTGGTAAGTGGCTGGATCGAAAGACGGCTGCGGTTGACCAGCGGCATGCCGGTCAGGAGCGGGTGTTCACGGATGACGGCCAGGGGGACTTCGGAAGGCAGCGCCTGATCCGCACGGACATCAACCATGTACCAGATCGGTTTGTCAGGTGTGGCCTTGGGATCAAAGTGATCGGCAGCGGGGTCAAGGGCGGTGTGGTCAGGATAGCCCTCTCGTACCACGCTGCAGAGGCCGACCACGGCCGGTTCCGGGATGGAGCTGTGGTAGAACAGCACCCGGTCGCCGGGTTTGATCTCATCCCGCAGAAAGTTACGGGCCTGAAAGTTACGTACCCCGTCCCACTGCTCAGTTGCGTTGGGACGGGACTGCAGGTCTTGGAAGGAAAAACAGCCCGGTTCCGATTTGAAGAGCCAGTAACGCATGTATGCCATCCTCCACTGAAAGGAGTGAGTGTTTTTTTGTGAGATCAAGGCTGTTGAAGGAGTGCGCGGAGGCGTACCCATTGAGTACGCCGCACAAGCACGACTGAAGACTTACGCAGATATCGCGGAAAAGACCACTCCTATGACAGCAGATGCACAAACAGTCCGCTTCGCAGCTTCGGTTCAAACCAGGTGGACTTGGGCGGCATGATCTGATCGTCATCAGCCAGATCCATTAGTTCCTGGATGCCGGTGGGGTGCATGGAAAAGGCCACGGCATACTCACCGCTGTCCACCAGCCGTACCAGCTCATCCAGACCGCGGATACCGCCTACAAAGCTGATCCGCTTGTCGGTGCGGGGGTTTTCAATCCCCAGAACTGGGTGCAGCAGGTGGTTCTGCAGGATCGAGACATCCAGGCGTCCAACGGTGTTGGCCTCGTCTGTCAGTTCCGGTCTGGCCTGCAGACGATACCACTGTCTGCCAAGGTACATGCCGAAGTGATGCCGCTCTTCAGGCGCCAGTGGTGCAGGTGCAGGGGTGATCAGAAAGGATTTGCTCACGGTATCAAGGAACCGGGGGGTGTCAAGCCCGTTCAGGTCCTTTACCACCCGGTTGTAGGGCATGATGTTGAGCTGGCTTTCCGGGAAGATCACCGTCAGAAAGAAATTGTACTCTTCGTTGCCGGTGTGGTCGGGGTTGGCCGCCTTGCGCAGGTCGCGCACCTTTGCGGCTGCTGCACTGCGGTGGTGCCCGTCGGCAACGTACAGGGTCGGGATGGCACTGAATAGTCTGGTCAGATGCTCTATCAGGTAGGGATCAGCCACTACCCAGAGGGCGTGGGAGACCCCGTCGGCTGTGGTGAAGTTGTAATCAGCCGGTTCATAAGTGACGTTCTGCAGGATATCTTCCACCTCCGGATGGGAGCGGAAGATGTAAAAGACCGGCTCGTCATTGGCATCCAGGGTGTCAATATGTTTGATCCGGTCTTCTTCCTTGTCTGCCCGGGTATGCTCATGCTTTTTAATCACGCCGGAGACATAATCATCCACCGCAGCGCAGGCCACCAGTCCGGTCTGGACAATGGCACCCATCCGCTGGCGGTAGATATAGTAGCAGGGTGCCGGCTCCTGAATCAGGACCTTGCGCTCGATAAAACCCTGCAGGTTCAGTTTGCCCTGGCTGTGGACCTCGTCGGCATGGGGGTCCACCGAGGCGGGCAGGTCGATTTCAGGTCTGGAAATATGCAAAAACGAATCACTATTGTCGCCGGCCATCTGGCGGGCCTCCTCCACATCCATGACGTCATAGGGGAGGGCGGCCACACGGGGGGCCAGGTGTACGGGAGGCCGCAGGGCCTCAAAAGGTCTGATAATTGCCATGGTTTGCTCCTGCTTTTATTGAATATAGCGTCGGGCACCCACAAAACGGCGCTCGAAGTAGGATTCATCAACTGATGCAGTCTTGATCTCCTCCCCCCGCCTGGGGGCATGCACAAACTTGCCGTTGCCGACATAGATACCGACATGGGTAATGGAGGACTCGGAAGCGCCAAAGAAGACCAGGTCGCCGTCACGCAACTCACTTTTGGAGACCGGGTTACCGGCCTTGTACTGCTCCCGCGAGGTACGGGGAATATTGACGCCACACAGGTTGTAGACCGCCTTGGTGAAACCGCTGCAGTCCATGCCGTCCACCACGGTGGTGCCGCCCCACTGGTACGGGATCCCCACAAACCGCTCGGCAGTACGGGCGGCAATATAGCCCAGATCTCGTTCACCCGGTTTGGTTGCAGGTGGCTTGGCGGTTGCCGGTTTTAGCGGAGTTGACTCGTCAGCCGGCAGGCCCAGCTCATTGGTTGGAGGCGGATAGGGTTTTGGCGGCTTATGCAGCTCCGGCCGGTTCTGCTTGATAACCGGCTCTTGGGAGCTGGAAAAGACCACCTCATTGGGAGGGGCGATATAGAAACCGTCAATCAGCCTGTCAGCCACCAGGCGGTTGGCAACGGCGCGGGCCTTCTCCTTGCTGGGAAAGTCACCGAACCGCACGGCATAGATGCCGTTGTCCTTGCGGTAGTAAAAGGCCTCAATGCCTTTGTCCTGCAGCCGGCTGGCAAAACGCTCGGCATTCTTGACCTCTGAAAAGGCGCCCATCTGGATTGCATACCCCAGGCGGCTGACCCCTTTGGCGTACTTGACGTTGCTGCCGCTCTTGAGCGGTTCCTGGCGAGACTTGCCGGCCTTGGGGGATGCACAGCCGGAGGTGACCGAGAGCCCCAGAGCGATGATGGTCAGGTAGCCGATGGCGATGATCTGTTTCATGGCCTAGTCCTCGTCCTTGACATCACGCCGGACACCCATCAGGAAAGGGATCACAAAATCGTCCAGGGCCCCGTCCAGAACGGAATCCGGATTGCCTGATTCTACGCCGGTACGCAGGTCCTTGACCATCTTGTAGGGATGCAGCACATAGGAGCGGATCTGGCTGCCCCAGCCGATCTCCCTCTTTTCACCGGCAATCTCCGAGGCCTTGGCATTCCGCTCTTCCATCTCCTTCTCGTACAGCTTGGCCCGCAACACCTTCATGGCAGTGGCACGGTTCAGGATCTGGCTGCGTTCCGACTGGCAGGCCACCACGATATTGGTGGGGAGGTGGGTGATCCGTACCGCCGAGTCGGTGGTGTTGACATGCTGGCCGCCTGAGCCGCTGGAGCGATAGGTATCCACCCGCAGGTCAGAGTCTGCAATGCGGATATCGATATCCTCCTCCTCAATCTCGGGAAAGACAAAGACCGAGGCAAAGGAGGTGTGGCGGCGGTTGTTGCTGTCAAAGGGAGAGAGCCGCACCAGGCGATGGACCCCGGCCTCGGCCTTGAGGTGGCCATAGGCAAACTCACCGGAGACGCTGAAAGTGGCAGATTTGAGGCCGGCCTCTTCGCCGTCCTGATAGTCGGTAATCACCGCCTTCCAGCCCTTTTTTTCACAGTAGCGCAACAGCATCCGCAGCAGCATGTTGGCCCAGTCCTGGGACTCGGTGCCACCTGCGCCGGAGTTGACCGACACAAAACAGCCGTTGCGGTCATGGGTGCCGGACAGCATCCGCTGAAATTCGGCCTCTTCAACGCCGCTCTTCAGGCGTTCATTCATTTGGTGGACTTCAGTCAGGGTATCCTCATCTGAGGCCTCTTCACCCAGCTCAATCATCACCCGTACATCATCGGCCTGGCGGTTGAGTGAGTCCCACGATTGCAGCAGTTTTTCGATAACCGTTCGTTTTTTCAGGATATCCTGAGAACCGGAGGGGTCGTCCCAGAAGCCGGGGGCTGCGATACGGGCATCAAGCTCCTGCAACTCTTCCCGTTTGCTATCCAGGTCAAAGAGACCTCCGAAGGGAGGAGATGCGGCTGGTCAGGTCGTCAAGCAGTGCAACTTCTTCGCGGTACATGGTGCTCTCATTTCAGTCTGATTTACGGCTCGTGCCGAGGCTCATTTGTACCTTTTTTCCGCCACCTCTGCAACAGCAGAATCCCGGCGACAAGCCCCAGGCAGCCCTGGGCAAACAGATCGCCGATCTTCAGGTAGGGGGCGTTGGCGCTGCCCGGTTGCACCTCGCCCACCATGACCGCCTCCTTGAACAGCGAGGTCATACCGCGGATATGGCCGTTCTGGTCGATGATGGAGGTGATGCCGGTGTTGGCGGCACGAACCAGGGGGGTGCGGGTCTCGATGGCCCGGAAGGCGGCCATGGAAAGGTGCTGGTAGGGGGCGGACGAGCGTCCGAACCAGGCATCGTTGGTGATGTTGACCAGTACCCGGCTGCCGGCCCTGACCTGCGCCCGCGCCAGTTCAGGGAAGATCACCTCGTAGCAGACCAAGGTTCCCAGCGGGGTTGTGCCGGCTTTAAGCGGTCTGACCTCCCGGCCGGGGGCAAAGTCGCCGATGCCGTGTACCAGTTTGTTGACAAACGGCAGCAGGCGGGCCAGGGGGACGTACTCGCCAAAGGGCACCAGGTGCATCTTGTCGGTGCGGCCGATTTCAGCGCCGTCAGGACCCAGCAAAAAGGCGCTGTTCAGGTTGGTGTAGCGTCCGTTGCGCTGTTCTGCGGCCGGGCTGCCAAACAGCAGGTGTGCCTGCAGCTCGCGGCTGAGGTTGCGGATCCGGTCCGAGGCGGGGCTGTTTTCCTGAAAGAAAAATGGCGCAGCACTTTCCGGCCAGACGATCAGGTCGGCAGGCTGCTGGGCAACGGCCTGACGGGAGAGGCCGGTGTAGATGTCAAGGGTGGCTTCACGAAAGGCCGGAGACCATTTGACGGCCTGATCAATATTGCCCTGGATCAGGGCGACCCGGAGAGGCGCTGCTGTGGGCAGGGGTGAGTTCAGACGGAAAAAACCGTAGCCCAGGGTGGCTGTCAGGGCCAGCACAAAGATGATGGCGCTTTTGGCCGGGTAGGGCACGTCGCTGCCGGAGAACGCCCTGGTGATACGGTAAAAGACGACGTTCGCCAGCACAATCAGGGCGGTGATGCCGTACACGCCGGTAATGTCGGCTGCCTGGATCAATGGCAGCATGCGGTACTGGGTATGCCCCAGCATGGTCCAGGGGAAACCGGTCAGCAGAAAGCTGCGCAGGTAGTCGGCCCCAACCCAGGCCAGGGGCATGATAAGCGCTGATTTAAGTCCGAGGCGTTGACCCAGGCAGGTCGCCCAGGTTGCCATGCCGTAAAACAGGGCCAGCCAGCCTGAGAGCAACAGCCAGAGCGGGATGCTGGCAAACAGGGGCAGATGACCGTAGACCCCCATGACAATGATGACCCAGTACAGCAGGCCGGCATAGGCGGTCAGTCCGGTCGTCAGTCCCAGGTAAAAGGCCGTACGGGCAGATCTGCCTTCAAGGCTGATCAAAAGCGGCAGCAGGGCGATCCAAGCCAGAAATGAGAGGTCTGCCTTGGGAAAGGAGAGGGCAATCAACAGACCGGAAACAATTGCCAGGACAGCGGGGCGGATGGTGCCGGACAACGGTGGCAGGCGAAAAGCGGTGAATGTCACGAGGTAGGCAGCTCCGTTGCTTTGGAGAGACGGGAGATCTTCACCCGTTTGACCTTGCGGGGATCGGCCTCCAGAATCTCAATTTCAAGGTCTTCGCCAATGACCACGGTGCCGGCAACCGGGATACCGTCCGCCAGATGCACCACCAGGCCACCAACGGTGTCAAACTTGTCCCGCTCGATCTCAAGCTGGAACTGTTCCTCAAGCTCTTCAATCGGCAGGCGGGCGTCGGTGGTGAGTGATCCGTCAGGGTTGCGGACATAGAGATCCTCTTCCATGTCGTATTCGTCCTGAATGTCACCCACGATCTGCTCAAGCAGGTCTTCAATCGTAACCAGCCCGGAGGTGCCGCCGTACTCATCCACCACAATGGCCAGATGAACCTTCTTCTTTTTAAACTCCTGCAGCAGCAGTTCAAGGGTCTTGGTTTCAGGGGTGAAAAACGGCTGCCGGATAAGATCGCGCAACTGGATCTGTGAATCCGCCATCCCCCAGTTTTTAAGCAGATCCTTGGCATACAGCAGGCCGATGATGTTATCCAGGGTGCCGTCATAGACCGGTATGCGGGAGTGACCGCAGGCAATGATGGCGTCGATGGTTTCGCGTACCGATGCCTCGACACTGATGGCAGCCATCTCGGTACGGGGCACCATGATCTCACGCACCACCGTTGAATCAAGTTCAAGGATGGCGCTGATCATCTCCCGTTCCTGCTCGTCAACAATCCCTTCTTCTTCGCCGGCCTCGATCAGGTCGTGAATCTCCTCTTCGGTAACCTTTTTACGTCCAATTACCAGTCGGGTGACTCTATCGAGCAGACTAGCCGGCCTGCGACTACTTCCTTCGTCCACGTTTTTTCTTCCTCCGGGGTTATTTCTGTACCGCTAAAACGGTCAGCCCTTCACTCTGCAAGAGCTTCCAGATCTCCCGCTCCTTGCGCTCCATCCGGCGGGCCTCTGCCTCTCCGCTGCGCTCATGGTCATAGCCGGTCAGATGCAGGATGCCGTGCAACAGCAGAAAGATCAGCCGTTCATAGCCGCTCCAGCCGCAGTGCTGTGCCTCGCTGGCGGCGGTGTCAGCCGATATGACCACATCACCCAGGGCATGGGGGGTCAGGTCGCCAAACTCACCCTCATGCAGTGAAAAAGAGATCACGTTGGTGGGGCGGTCCTTACCCAGATAATCACGGTTCAGGCGGTGGATGGCCCGGTCACCGACAATGGTTACCGACAGTTCGGTTTCGTCAGGACATCCCAAGGCGTTTAAGATCCTCGCTGCTGCTGCCTTGATGGGGCGCAACGGGGCCGGGTGTCTTCGCTGGTTGTTCTGTACCAGAATGTGCATTGCTTTTTTTGCCTCCGATGCCGCCTTTGTGGGCCGGTTCAGGGTAGTCGATCCGGTGGTGGAAGATGGCTCCCAGAATCCGGTTAAAGCTTTTGGCGATTTCATGCAGGTTTTTGAGGGTCAGCTCACACTCGTCCAGCTGGCCGTCGGAGAAGATCCGGTTGATCAGCTTCTGCACCATCCCCTGGATCCGGTCCGGGGTGGGGTTGACCAGGGTGCGTGAGGCCGCCTCCACCGCATCGGCCAGCATCACCAGTCCGGCCTCACGGGTCTGGGGCTTGGGGCCGGGGTAGCGGAACTCCTGGGGGTCAACCTGTTGGCCGGTGGCATCCGCCTGGGTCTTGGCCTTCTCGTAGAAAAACTTGATCAGGGCGGTACCGTGGTGCTGCCGGATCACATCAATGATCGGTTGTCCCAGGTGCCGTTCCCGCGCCATTGCCTCACCTTCCTTGATATGGGAGATCAGGATCAGGGCGGACATATGGGGTGAAAGTTTGTCATGGCGATTTTCGCCGCCCTGCATGTTTTCAATGAAATAGAGCGGTTTGGCTGTCTTGCCGATGTCGTGGTAGTAGGCTGCCACCCGTGCCAGCAGCGGGTTGGCGCCGATCGCCTCGGCTGCGGCCTCCACCAGATTACCCACCACCACGCTGTGGTGATAGGTGCCGGGTGCCTTGATCATCAGGTCACGCAACAGTGGCGCATTAAGGTTGGCCAGCTCCAGCAGCTTGATATTGGTGGTGAAATGGAAAAGCGATTCAAACAGCGGCGTAAAGGCTGAAACCAGCATGGCGGAGAGCAGTGCCCCCACCAGCGTGAAGCAGATGACATAGAGGGTCTGCATGGTGAAGAGGGCGCTGTTGATGGTCTGGAAGCAGAGCCCCAGGGCCAGGTTGATCACCGCCAGCTTGAGGCCGGCCGTATAGATCACGCTGCGGTCCTGGCATTGCCGCACGCCGTGGGCGCCCACCACGCTTCCCAGCAGGGCATAGATCACGACGTACATGTTGCTGTTGAACAGGATACCCAGCAGGGGGGCCATCATGACGCAATAGACCAGGGCTACTTCCGAGTTGAGCAGGATCCGCACGATCATGGCACCGGCTGCAAAGGGGAAGAGGTAGGCGTAGGAGGCCGGTGATACGGCCGGGAAGGCTGCCCCGATGTTGGCCGATATCAGCAGCGCCAGTTTAAAGACAAAGAAGCTGCCCACAATCAGGACGGCAATGGCCAGCAGATCGCGGTTGCTGGGGTTGAATTTGCGGATGTTCTTGCAGGCAAAGCGGTAGGGAAAGTAGAACAGCACCAGCGCCAGGCCGAAGATGCCAAGCACGGTATAGAGCGTCCCTTCGCCCCGGCTGGCCTCGTAGATCATCTGCAGCTTGTGAGACTGTTCACTGCTGACCCGCTCCCCCACCCGGACGATCATTTCACCTTTTTGGATCTTGTACAGCACCGGTTTGACATCATTTAAGAGCCCCCTTTTACGGGCCTCGGTGGCCTCCCGGTCAAAGAACAGATTGGGTTTCAGGATTTTGGCGGTCAAGGCCAACAGGTGGCGGGAGACATCGGCGGTAACACCGTCAAGCCGCTTGGACTGCAGCAACCTGCGGGCCTCACCGATCTCGATAAACGGTGTTGCCATGGTTGCCGTGCCGATGCTTTTGCCTGTGGTGCTGCAGATCTCTATGCCGCGCTGGATATCGGAGCGGAACACCTTTTCATCAAGGATGATCTTCTGTTTGTAAAGCTCGTCAAGGATCTGTTTCAGGCTGCTCAGTACGGGGGGCTGGTTGGTTACCTTCAGCAGAGAGCGTAATTCTCCCTCGGCAAGCTGTGCCTCAAGCACCGGCTCAAGCAGGGGGCGCAGCTCGGCTGTGGTGATGGCCGGATTTTCAGAGCGGGCGTTTCGTGTGGCGTTCATTGCCCGGGTTATGCTGTTGAGCAGGGTCGTTGCAACGGTTTCGCCGGCAGTGTAGACGACCGGTGCCTTGGCCTCTGCTTCACTACGCAGCTGTTTGGTCAGCTCGTGGTCTTCCAGCAGGTAGTCCTGGCTGGCACGGATGTCAGAGGTGGCGATTTCGCCCGGCTTGTAACGGGCGGTCACCAGGTGCTGGCTGGGCAGCAGGATCAGGGTCAAAAGCCCGGCGGTCACCAGCAGCAACAGTACCCTGTTGCGCCGGGCCGTCACCGGGTTAGAGAACCGTCGCACAATAGAATCAAGCAGATTGCTACCCACCTTGGAAAGGTAGGTCTGGGTAGACTGTTCTGAAGTATGTCCGGGGGATTCGGGCATGGCGTACCGTCAGGCGGTGCGTACGAGAAGATATGTGGAGAGGTTCGTGTACATAATGAGAGATGAATTATACGCGGTGGGCATGAATACTGTCAATTTATAGTTCTGTTACATGACTGGCGGTGATCTCCACATCCGGCCAGCCGTCATAGATCCAGTCTTCCAGGCGGTCCAGGGTGTTGCGGGCGATGGTCTTGTCCGGGCTGACGGTGACAAAGCCGAGTACTGCCACCTGACAGTTGTCCTGGCGGTCCACCTCGGCGCAGGAAACATTGAAGCGGTTACGGGCCCGCCCCAGGATGCTCTTGACGATCCCGCGCTTGTCTTTCAACGAAAAAGCCGGCAGCGAAAGCTGGATCTCGGAGCAGAAGACAAACACCGATCAGAACTCGGCATGCCGCGGGGTGCGGGGGAACGGGATCACGTCACGGATGTTTTCCATGCCGGAGAGGTACATGATCAGCCGCTCAAAGCCCAGGCCGAATCCGGCATGGGGGGTGCTGCCCCAGCGACGGGAGTCCAGGTACCACCAGAGCGGCTCCTTGGGGATCTCCAGTTCACCTATCCGTTGTTCAAGGAGATCCAGACGCTCTTCCCGCTGGCTGCCGCCGATGATCTCACCCACCTTGGGTACCAGCAGGTCCATGGCTGCCACGGTCCTGCCATCGTCATTCTGACGCATGTAAAAGGCCTTGATCTGCTTGGGATAGTTCAACACGAAGACCGGCCCACCCACCACCTGTTCCGTCAGGTAGCGTTCATGCTCGGTCTGCAGATCCAATCCCCACTCCACCGGAAAGGTAAAGCTGACCGGAGCCTTCTGCAGGTGGGTAATGGCGTCGCCATAATCCATCCGGGCGAAGTGTGCCTCGGCAACGGCCCGTACCCGCTCCAGCAGGCCTTTTTCAATATGCTGATCAAAGAAGGCCATCTCCTCGGCGCAGTGCGCAAGGCTAAAGTCGCAGAGATAGCGGATAAACTCCTCAGCCAGGTCGGCATCATCTGCCAGATCGCTGAAGGCCATCTCCGGTTCGATCATCCAGAATTCCGAGGCGTGGCGGGCGGTGTTGGAGTTTTCAGCCCGGAAGGTGGGGCCGAAGGTGTAGATGTTGCCAAAGGACTGGGCAAACAGCTCCCCTTCCAGCTGGCCGCTGACGGTCAGGCCGGTCTTCTGACCAAAGAAGTCCTGACTGAAGTCGATGCTGCCCCCTTCATTGCGGGGGGCGCCATTGGGGGGCAGGGTGGTCACCCGGAACAGCTCGCCGGCCCCTTCGCAGTCACTGGCGGTGATGATCGGGGTATGAACGTAGAGGAAGTTGCGCTCTGCAAAAAAACGGTGGATGGCCTGGGCCAACCGCGAGCGCAACCGGAATACGGCGCCAAAGGTGTTGGACCGGGGACGCAGGTGGGCAATGCTGCGCAGGTACTCAAAGCTGTGGCGTTTCTTCTGCAGCGGGTAGTCTGGACCGGCACTGCCCACCACGGTCAATCCGGTCACCTGCAGCTCATACTGCTGGCCGCCGGCAGGGGAGGGAACCAGTCTGCCGCGGGCTTGCAGCGCGGTACCGGTGCCGGTCTTGCACAGGTTGTCAAAATCAGGCACTGCTGCCCGCTCCAGCACCAGCTGGATGCCGGCCAGGTTGGAACCGTCATTCAGGACGATGAAGGCGATGTCGCCGGAGGCCCGTGTTGAGCGTACCCAGCCGGCTACAGTATGGTCGCCGCCTGCTTCAGGCTGTTTCAGAAGGTCTGCGATCAGTGTGCGTTTGGCCATGGGAAACTCCGCCTACTGCCCGATGATTTTTCTGCGTGGTGGCCGCTTGGTTGGCGTCGGTGGCTGAGGAACCTTTGGAGAAGCTGTGGTCCGTTGTTCACGTTGCTTGACCGGTGGCGGTCCGTCCAGCGCCTGCGCCTCCTCCTTGCTCAAGAGGCGGTATTCCCCCGGCTGCAGCCCCCCCAGGGTCAGGTTGCCGTAGCGGATCCGGCGCAGCCGCACCACAAACAGTCCCACTGCCGCGCACATCCGCCGTACCTGACGGTTGCGGCCTTCACGGATGGTGACGGAGAGCCAGTCATTGCTCTGGTCGTTTTTCAGCAGGCGCACTGTCGTGGCGCCGGTGGGGCCGTCTTCCAACTCCACGCCATCGGCCAGTTTTTTGATCTGCTGCGGATCAATCTTGCCCCGTACCCGCACATGGTATTCCTTGTCCACCTGATGACGGGGATGCATCAGCCGGTTGGCCCAGGCACCGTCATTGGTCAACAACAACAGCCCTTCAGAGTTATAGTCCAGCCGCCCCACCGGAAAAAGCCGTTCACCAATATCTTTAACCAGTTCAGTGACCAGTTGCCGTCCCTGAGGGTCCTTCAGCGAGGTGACATAGCCGGCCGGCTTGTGCAGCAGTACATAATAGAACGTTTCAGCCGGCTTGACCGGTTGTCCATCCAGGGCGATCAGGTCTTTGGCCGGGTCCGCCTTGCTGCCCAGTTCGGTCACCACCTGACCGTTGACCGTGATACGCCCGGCCAGGATCATCTCTTCGGCGGCGCGACGGGAGGTGATCCCGGCAGCTGAAATAATTTTTTGCAGACGCTCAATCATGGCGTGTCCTCAGGTTTTTTTGTGTCGGTTTCGCCCGGTATCAGGGCAAGAAATAAGCCTGCTGCAGCTCCATACAGTGCCCCTGACCAGGGGTTGCTTAGCATGGCTCAGCTGCCGCCTCCGGTGCAACGGGAGATCCAGCCGAAGACTCCCCCTGCGAACGCCCCGCCACCAATCAGAATCAGAAATTTAAGCAGTTTTTTGTTCATGGCCCCTCGAACAGAAACAGGGGCGCCGTGGCACCCCTGTTAAGATTATTGGTAAACGGCGCGGGCTCGATTTCAGTTCAAGGATGATCTCGCAGCGGCGAGGAATCCGGCGACGCAGGCGTACACGTCAGTACGTCGAGGAGCCGAAGACGAGCCGCTGATGAGAGCGCCTTGAAATGGAATCGGAGCTACTCGGCCATGCGGGTCATGGCGCGGAACTTTTGGTAGCGGTCCTCAACCAGTTGCTCCGGCGTCATCGCCTTCAGTTCAGCCAGGTGATGGCGGATGGCCGATCCCATGGCCTGGGCAGTGGCCTCGTGGTCACGGTGAGCGCCGCCCACCGGCTCGTGGACGATCTCGTCAATCACACCCAGTTCAATGATATCCTGGGCTGCAGGCTTGAGCGCCTCGGCAGCCTGCTGGCCCTTGGTGCCGTCGGACCAGAGGATGGCAGCGCAGCCTTCCGGCGAGATAACGGCATAGACGGAATGCTCCAGCATCAGCACACGGTTGCCCACGGCAATGGCCAGGGCGCCGCCGGAACCGCCTTCGCCGGTCACGCAGACAATCACCGGTACGGTCAGGCTGGCCATCTCGCGCAGGTTGCGGGCGATCGCCTCGGCCTGTCCCCGTTCTTCAGCACCGATGCCGGGATAGGCACCGGGGGTGTCCACGAAGGTGATGATCGGCAGGTTGAACTGTTCGGCCATCTGGAACAGGCGCAGCGCCTTGCGGTAGCCCTCCGGGTTGGGCATGCCGAAGTTGCGGAAGACCTTCTCCTTGGTGTCGCGTCCCTTCTGGTGCCCCACCACCATCACCGGCTGACCGTCAAAACGGGCCAGACCACCCACGATGGCATGGTCATCGCCGAAGTTGCGGTCGCCGTGCAGCTCGTTGAAATCGGTAAACAGGTGCTGGATGTAATCAAGGGTAAAGGGGCGGTTGATGTGGCGTGCCACCTGGGCCTTCTGCCAGCGGGTCAGGTTGTTGAAGATCTCCTGGCGCTTTTCTTCGACCTTGCCTTCCAGGGCATCAATCTCGGCGGACAGGTCGCCGGCGCCCAGGGCTCGCAACTCCTCGATCTTTTTTTCCAGCTCGGCAATCGGCTTTTCAAACTCCATGTAGACAGTAGCTGCCATCAGAGTACCTCACAAAAAATTAAATTAGAGTATCAGGTAAGGAATGAGGATTTTTTCGTTCTGGGTGCGGCAAGCAAGGACTTACGCGGAGACGTACAGCCGGGTACGTCGCACAAGTAAGGCCGCCGCTTGACGTAGCCAGGGCGGAAAAAGATCATTCATTCGAAGATCGCGGCATTATACCCGACACACCGTTCTACCGCTACCCTAAATTCATCGCTGGCCGCCACTTTAAGATGATCCGGCAGTTTGATGGTGGTCCGGCTGCGGTTGGGGATCTCAAGCTGCAGCAGCACCGGCAGGTTGCCGGGGTGCTTTTCCAGCAGTTCCCTGATCGGTGTCAACTGTTCCGCAGTCAGCTCCAGCAGGCGCAGTGCCAGGCTGACGCGGGTGGTCTGCTGTTCCTGGGCCTCGGACAGCAGCTTGATATCGCCGTTGACGCTGACCTGGTTGGGGAACTTGCGGCCATTACCTTCCTGGGGCTTCATCACCAGCAGTTTGCAGCCCTTTTCACCCTTTTCCAGTTTGCCGGTAAACAGCAGCGGGTCATCGGATTTCAAGAGGGCGGCTGCCGGTACGTACATGTCGGAAAAAACCGTGATCTCGATCTGGCCGGTCAGGTCTTCAATGGTGACAAAGCCCATCCGGTCACCCTTTTTGGTGATGATCTCCTTCAGGGAGGTCACGATCCCGCAGACCCGCACCTCGCAGTTGTCCGGGAACTCCGGCAGACGGGCGATCTCGGCACTGGCCAGACGTTTGATGTCAGAGGCATAACGGTCCAGCGGATGTCCGGTGATCAGGAAGCCCAAGGCCTCCTTTTCATAGCCCAGCTTTTCCTTGTCATGCCATTCTTCGATATCCGGCAGCTTGCGGCCGGAACGGGTGGCGGTGGCGGTGGGCATATCGCCAAACAGGGAGACCTGGGCGCTGTCCCGCTCCTCCTGAAAACGCTGGCCTGCCGAGGCGGCATCATCAAGGGCCGCCATCAGCGGGGCACGATGCTTGTGCAACGAATCAAAGGCACCGCACTTGACCAGTGCCTCCATGACCCGCTTGTTGACCCGGCGCAGGTCCACCCGTTCGCAGAAATCGTAGATATCAGTAAAGGGGCCATCGGCGCGGGCCTCGATAATCGATTCCACCGCACCGCCGCCAACCCCCTTGACCGCGCCCAGGCCGAAGCGCATCGACTTGCCCGACACGGTAAAGGACTGGCCCGAGGTGTTGATATCCGGCGGCAGCACCTCGATCCCCTGTTCACGGCAGTCGCTGATGCTCTTCAGCACCTTGTCGGTGCTGTCCATATCGCAGGAGAGCAGGGCGGCCATGAACTCAACCGGGTAGTGGGCCTTGAGATAGGCGGTCTGGTAGGCGATCAGGGCATAGGCGGCCGAGTGGGATTTGTTGAAGCCGTACTCGGCAAACTTGGCCATCTGGTCGAAGATCGCCTCGGCCTTCTTGATGTCCAGCCCCTGGGCCTTGGCCCCTTCCAGGAACGGTTCCTTTTCCTTGGCCATAACCGCCGGGTCTTTCTTACCCATGGCGCGGCGCAGCAGGTCGGCCCGTCCCAGGGAGTAGCCTGCCAGGGAACGGGAGATCTGCATGACCTGCTCCTGGTAGACAATGACCCCGTAGGTGTCCTTCAGGATCGGCTCCAGCTGGGGCAGGTCGTAGACCACCTTCTGGCGGCCATGCTTACGCTCGATGAACTCGTCCACCATGCCGCAGCCAAGCGGGCCGGGACGGTAGAGGGCGCAGGCCGCGATCACGTCTTCAAAACAGGAGGGCTTCAGCTTGACCAGCATCTCCTTCATGCCGCTGGATTCAAGCTGGAAGATGCCGGTGGTGTTGCCGGCCGTGATCAGGTCGTAGCTGGCCTGGTCATCATCCCGCAGGCGGGTGATGTCGAAG
The DNA here is from genome assembly GCF_015239775.1 of Trichlorobacter lovleyi. NCBI lineage: Bacteria > Pseudomonadati > Thermodesulfobacteriota > Desulfuromonadia > Geobacterales > Geobacteraceae > Trichlorobacter > Trichlorobacter lovleyi. The sequence goes on along the minus strand of NZ_CP058409.1, from coordinate 2,663,080 downwards.
TCAGGGTTCTGGCCTTCCCGGATCATCCGCACCGCGTTCTGGATTACGGTCAGGTTCTTTAAGCCCAGGAAGTCGAACTTGACCAGCCCCACCATCTCGACATACTTCATGGAATACTGGGTGTTGATGCCGCCGGTCTTCTGATCCTTGTAGACCGGCAGGTACTCTTCCAGCTGGTTCGGCGCCACCACCACCCCGGCGGCATGGGTGCCGGCGTGGCGGGCCAGCCCTTCCAGGCAGTTGGCGGTCTCCAGCAGCTGGGCCACCTTGGGGTCGGCGGCAGCCATCTCCTTCAGTTGCGGTTCCTGCTTGATCGCCTTTTCAATGGTCATCTTCAGGTCGTCGGGGATCAGCTTGGCGATCTTGTCCACATCGCCATAGGCCATATCCAGGGCGCGCCCTACATCCCGCACCACCGCCTTGGCCTTCATGGTTCCAAAGGTGATGATCTGGCAGACCCGCTCACGGCCGTACTTCTGCACCACGTACTCGATCACCTTTTCCCGCTGGTCCTGGCAGAAGTCCACGTCGATATCAGGCATGGAGATCCGTTCCGGGTTCAGGAAACGCTCAAACAGCAGGTTGTAGGGCAGCGGGTCAAGGTCGGTAATCTTGATGGCATAGGCCACCAGCGAACCGGCAGCCGAGCCCCGGCCCGGTCCCACCGGAATCCCCTGGCGCTTGGCCCAGTTGATGAAGTCCGCCACGATCAGGAAATAGGCCGGGAACTTCATCTGGCGGATACAGTCCAGCTCAATCCGCAAGCGGTCATGGTAGGCCTGGACCTGTTCCTCGGTCATGTCCGGGTATTTGGCCCGGATGGTGATCAGACGCTCGGCAAGGCCGGAGATGGCCTGCTCCTCCAGCATGTCGTCGTGGGTCTTGCCTTCCGGCGGTTCAAAGTGCGGGAAGTAGTACTCCTTCTCCAACGGCAGTTCCAGGTTGCAGCGCTCGGCAATCGCCACGGTGTTGGCAACCGCCTCCGGGGCATAGTGAAAGGCCGCCACCATCTCGTCCGGGGTCTTGACGTAGAACTCATCGGCCGAGAACTTCATATGGGTCGGGTCGGACATGGTCTTGCCGGTCTGGATGCAGAGCAGCACCTCATGGGCCTTGGCATCTTCGCGGTTCAGGTAGTGGCAGTCGTTGGTGGCCACCAACGGCAGGTTCAGCTCTCTGGCCACCTCCAGCAGGCGCTGGTTGACCACGTCCTGCTCCGCCAGGGTGTTTTCCTGGATCTCGATGTAATAGCGGTCCGGGAAGAGCTGACTGTACCAGCGGGCGGTCTCCAGCGCATCTTCCATCCTGTTGCGGCCGCACTGCATCGCCACCTCGCCCTTCAGGCAGGCCGACAGGGCGATCAGTCCTTCACTGTGCTGTTCCAGCAGGGCGCGGTCGATCCGGGGCCGGTAGTAGAAGCCCTCCTTGTAGCCGGCAGAGGTCAGGTAGGAGAGGTTCTTGTAGCCTTCAAGGTTTTCGCAGAGCAGGATCAGGTGATAGGCGGCATCGGAAATCCCCTTGGAATCCTTTGAAAAACGGGAGTCAGGGGCGATATACAGCTCACAGCCGATGATCGGTTTGATCCCGGCCTTCTTGCATTTCAGGTAAAACTCCACCGCACCGAACATGTTGCCGTGGTCGGTGATGGCCAGGGCAGGCATCTGGTACTGTTTGGCCTTGCTAACCAGGTCTTCAATCCTGATTGCGCCGTCCAAAAGCGAGTATTGGGAATGCAGGTGCAGGTGAACAAAGGGGGTAACAGGACTATTTTCAGGCATTTCCATGGGGGCTGCCTCCCTACGTAGCTGTGAGGGAAGAAGTATGCCTTATAGCAAGATATGGTGTCAATGTCGGGGTTTTGACGCAAGATGTTGATGCGATCCACACAGCATGAGAAAAGATAGCCAGCTGCTTTGTCATCCCGGCAATCAGCTGGTATATAGAGTGCCAGAGAGTCAAATTATATCCACTGTTTGTTTTTGTCCTGCAATGGCTGATGGTTTAAAACCAATCTAAGATAAGTGAGAATCCGATGAACATTCAGGCCAATAGTAAGAGAGTCTGCTGGCTGACAGCGGCCGCACTGGTAATCTTTGCAATCAAAGCACATGCTGCCAACGACTATATTGTTGCGCCGAGTGGTGGCGACATAACCGGGGCGGCGCTTTCGGCGCAATTGGCAAACGGTAACGTAACGCTGCAGAGCAGCCAGGGCAAGAATAGTGGGTCAGGCAATGTGGTCATCAACGATATTGTGACCTGGGCTGCCAACAGCATATTGGCTCTGGAAGCCTCGAACAACGTCATTATCAACACAGAGATCTCCGCCAGCGGCGCTGGAGCCGGCTTAACAATCAGTCCGGCAACGGCAAATGGCAGCGAATCAGCGACAGCTACCGGCCTGTACCGTCTTAACGGCGCATCCGTCACCCTCTCCGGCAGCGCACCGGCACTGAAGATTGCAGGGATTACGTATGCTGTCGTCAACAGCCTCGGTGCGGCAACGGATGCCGTTACACCGCCAACAACGCCAACCTTGCAGGGCATGGCGGCAACCGCAAACCTGGCAAAGAATTTCGCGCTCGGCAGCGATATCGATGCTACGGCGACTAGCAGCTGGAACTCAGGCGCGGGGTTTGCCCCGATTGGTGTGCGCGGCGATAATCCACAATCGCCTGCCACAAGTCCGTTTGCCGGAAATTTTGATGGATTGGGGCACACGATCAAGAATGTTTCCATTCAGCTGGCTAGCAGAAAGCTGGGGGTCGGTTTATTCGGTGCCACGGCGAGTGGAGCTGTGATCCGGAACGTGAAGCTGGTCGATGCGCAGATCACGGGTAATTATCGTGTTGGTGGCCTTGCAGGCGAGAATAACGGACTGATCAGTCAGTGCTATGCAAAGGCTGATGTGACTGGCGGTAATAATACTGCCGGTCTGGTTGGTTACAATACCGCATTAGGCACGGTTGAAAACAGTTATACCGCTGGTTCGGTGACCACATTGGATGGGCAGAATGTCGGCGCTTTGGCGGGAGCCAGTTCGGGGGTAATCCGCAATAGCTATGCAATAGGCACTGTGAGTGGCAAAGGCACTAATGTCGGCGGGCTGGTAGGTTCCAATGGGGATATACTTAATACGGGCCCCAGGCAGATCGTAAGCTGTTACGCCACAGGAGCTGTTGCGGGGACGTCGAGTGTGGGCGGACTTGTCGGGGTCAACATCGGCGGCACAATCAGTACCAGTTACTGGAACAGCACAACATCCGGCCAATCTGCGTCAGACGGCGGTACAGGACTGACCACGGCACAGATGCAGAGTCAGGCAAGCTTTACCGGCTTTGATTTCACCAATACCTGGATCATCCTGGAGGGGGTGACCTTTCCGCTGCTTTGGTTTGAATATTCCACCACGATCTACAATGTGCTCCAGTTGCAGTTGATGGCAACAAATCTGAATGCGAACTACAGGCTTGGTGCCGATATTGATGCTGCGGTGACCGGAACCGGTCAAGGCATCTGGGGGGCCTCAGGCTTTGTGCCGGTCGGCAGTGCAACAACACCCTTTACCGGAACGTTAAACGGCAACGGCTATGCCATCAGGCAGCTCACGATCAATGCCCAGGGAAACGATAACGTTGGCCTGTTCGGTTACACGGGGGCGGCCTCTGCGATCAGCAGGGTCGGCATGAGCGCCAGTACGGTAACCGGCCGGAACAGTGTCGGCTCACTGGCTGGCAACAATAACGGCACCATAAGCAACTGTTATGCTGAACAGTCAAATGTTACCGGCAATGGGGACGGAAGCAGCGGCAGCGGCGGGCTTGTCGGCTCCAACAGCGGCACGATCAGCAGCAGCCATGCCTCCGGCAGCGTTACCGGCATTGATGACGTGGGCGGCTTTGTCGGCGTCAACACAGGGCAGATCAACGCCAGCTACGCGTTGGCACGTGTGACAAACAACACGAACCAGGCAGGCGGCCTGGTCGGGACCAATGAACTTGCGGGGAGTATCAGTGCCAGCTATGCCGGCGGCCAGGTGGGCGACGTCGGTGTAACCGGCGAAATGGGTGGATTGGCAGGGCTTAACAGCGGCAGCATCAGTTACAGCAACGCACTGGGCAGGACAGATTGCGGTAATAATTCCTCCTGCGGCGGTCTGGTGGGTAACAACAACGGTACGGTCAGCAACTGCTATGCCACTGGCGGTGCCAACGGGAGTGGTGCCAATGCCGGTGGTCTTGCAGGTACCAACAACGGCACGGTCAGCAACGTCTATGCCACCGGCAGTGTGGCCGGAAAAGCGAATACCGGGGGCTTGGTGGGGAGCAACAAGGGTACCATCAGTAACGGCTACTGGAACAGCAGTCTCAGTGCGAACGGGGTCGGCAGCGGCACAGCGGCGGGAGCTATGGGGCTGACAGCGGCACAGATGCTGGTTTCATCCAGTTTCCCCAACTTCGTTTTAACCACAACACCGGGTGCGCAGGGCTGGGTTGTGGTCAATACCGACGGCAGTTTGCAGGCATCGGCCAGCAGCGCGGCGGCAGCGACCTCACCGATGCTGGCGACTGAATATTCAACCACGGTCATCAATGCACACCAGCTCCAACTGATGCTGATGAACCTGGGGGCAAGCTACAGTCTGGGGGCGGATATTGCTGCTGAAGGTACCGCCAGCGGCAGAGAGGTCTGGGGGACGCTGGGTTTTGTGCCGGTGGGGAGTGCTGCCGCCCCCTACAGCGGCGTTTTTGATGGCCAACAGCATAAAGTCAGCGGGCTTTCGATCAATCGCTGGGACAATAATGTTGGCTTGCTCGGCTACACAAACAAGGCGGCAATACGTAACGTCGGGCTTTCAGGAAGCCGCATACGTGGAAACACCAATGTCGGTGGAATAGTGGGGTACAACAACGCAAGCACGATCAGCAACAGCTATGCAACAGCATTTGTCAGTGGCGAGGTTATCGGACAACCAGGGTGTGGAGACAATATCGGTGGATTGGTCGGGTACAACAACAATAGCTCCGTCAGCACTTGCTCTGCTGACGGCAGTACCTATGGATATAGATATGTCGGTGGAATAGTGGGATACAACAACGCTGGCACCATCAGCAACAGCCATGCATCGACCAAGGTGAATGCAAGGGGTGGAAGAGCAGGAGGGGTAATTGGAGAAAGTAATGTGGGTACGATCACCAACTGTTATGCCAGGGGAATGGTACTGGCAAACAAGATGGTTGCTACCGGTGGTTTGGTAGGGTGGTGCTTAAACTGCTTAACCACAGGCTGTTACTGGGATACTACCACCTCCGGCCAGTCGAGCAGTGCTGGTGGCGGTACCGGCCTGAGCGACGCGCAGATGCAACAGCAATCCAGCTTTTCCGGCTGGGACTTTACCAATATCTGGCAGATGCAGACCTATCCAGCATTACGCGACATGCCGGCTGGCTATACACCATAAGCATACCCCGTACTGGAAAACCCGTGATAGCGACAAAACGATCAAGGAGAAGGTCATGCATCTCCGTATAACAACTAAAAACCACCTCTGGCTTGTTATTATTTCGTTGATTCTCTGGGCTGCTATGGCACATGCGGCCAATGATTTCGTAGTTGCTCCTGTCGGTGGCGACATCACTGGTGCGGACCTTTCGGCCCGACTGGCGGCTGGAAGTGTGACCTTGCAAAGCAGCCAGGGCAAGAACGCTGGGTCCGGCAATGTGATCATCAGTGACACCGTGACCTGGAATGCCAACAGTACACTGACGCTGACAGCATCAAACAATGTCAGTATCAATGCCGGTATCGTCGCCACCGGAGCTACAGCAGGGCTGACGATCAGTCCAAACACAGCTAACGGCAGTGAGCAACCGAGCGGTTCTGGGAGCTATATACTTGCAGTGCCCGCAATAACCCTCTCAGGCGCAACCCCTGCGTTAAGTATCTCTGGTACCCGCTATACCGTGATCAATAGTCTTGGATCGGCAGCTGATGCCCAGGCACCACCTTTCATTCCAACACTGCAGGGGATGGCGGCGACAGCCAATCTGTCCGGCAACTATGCACTAGGCAGCGATATTGATGCCACGGCAACGGCCGCATGGGGATCCAATGCAGGCTTTATACCGATCGGCACTAGTACTAATCCGTTTATGGGTACCTTCGACGGTTTGGGACACCGTATCAGAAACATTACCATCAACTTGCCGACAGACTATGTCCAGTCAGGCACAAATAACTATGTCGGACTATTTGGCGTTGTCGGCAATGGTATGCGAAACGTGGGGTTCATCAGAAATATCGGGCTGTCCGGGGGGAGCATCAGAGGCAACCTGTATGTTGGCGGCCTGGTCGGGGACAACAACGGAACGATCAGCAACAGCTTTACCTCGATCGCCGTGACAGGCGGGGGGTATGATGTCGGAGGACTGGCTGGAAGTAATTCCGGTACAATCACCACCAGTTTTGCCATGGGCAACGTCTCGGCTACAGTCGTTCAGGCGAACGGCATGGCCGCAACGGCCGTAGGCGGGTTGGTAGGAGAAAATTACGGTATGATTACCAACAGCTATGCTACGGGTACAGTCCTGTCGAGCGGGAACAATGTTGGTGGTCTTGTTGGTTCGGCAAAAGATTACACCGAGATCAGCAACTGCTATGCCATCGGCGCTGTCCAGGGGAACAACGGCGTCGGTGGCCTTGTGGGGCAAATGTATGCCAGCGATTCATCCAGTGCTGTCACTATCACCCAAAGTTACGCCACCGGCGTGGTTACCGGCAGTATCAATACCGGAGGTTTGGCGGGAATCATCTGGACTGACAACGGCAGCGGCGGCAACAGTATTACCAGCAGTTACTCCGTCAGCCTGGTGAACAGCAAGGGTAAAAACGTCGGTGGGCTGGTCGGATATGCAGAGCCGGGCAGTAACATAATCACCAGCTACTGGAATGTCAGTACCTCAGGCCAGACGGCTTCCGCCGGGGGCACAGGACTGACCAGCAGCCAGATGAAAAGCGTTTCCAGTTTGGCTGGGTTTTCTTTTGCGACCACCCCCGGTGCATCCGGTTGGGTAATTGTGAACACGGATAACAGTCTGAACAACGCCGGAGGAGTAACGGGGGCTACATACCCGCTGCTGGCCTCGGAATACTCAGCCGTGGTGCATAACGCCCACCAATTCCAATTACTGGTGATGACCCCCGGGGTGCCGTATCTGTTTGATGTCGACCCGGGCGCAAAAATGACAAGCGTGAACAGTTATTCAGGCTTGAATATCAGTTTTACCACCACTCCAGGTGCAGCCGGCTGGGTCATAATCGATCAGGACGGCACGATGAATAATGCCAACGGAGCACCCGGTGTTACCCTGCCGATAGCCGCCTCGCAATACACCACAGCCATCACCACGATTCGCCAGTTGCAACTGATGGCAATGGCTCCTGCCGCACATTATACGCTAGGTGCAACCATAGACGCCTCAGCCACCGGAAACGGTTCGGATGTCTGGGGCACAGGGGGATTCGCCCCAGTCGGCAATAGCAATACACCATTCTCTGGTAGTTTTGATGGACAGGGCTATACCATCGCAAACTTGGTCATTAACCAGCCTACGGTCAGTTCTGTCGGCCTGTTTGGAACCACATCGCCAGCCTCCTCCATCAAAAATGTGGGACTGATCGGCAGCAATGTCAGCGGTTCCAGCAATGTTGGAGGGATGGTGGGATACCTCAACGGGGGGGCGCTCAACAACTGTTTCTTCACCGGCAATGTCCGGGGCGGCGGCAATACCGTGGGTGGACTGGCTGGCGCCAGTACGGGTGCCATCAGTTTGAGTTATGCTACGGGAAGTGTAAGCGGTGCCGGTAGCGGTGTCGGAGGGCTTGTTGGCAACAACGGCAGTAAGGGAACCATAAACAACTGTTATGCAACCGGTATGGTACGCGGAGGTTCTAATGTAGGCGGCTTGGTCGGGGCGAACGTTCAGGGAGCTGCGGTTGCCAGCAGTTACGCTGCTGGTAATGTAACCGGCTCCGGCTCTGCAGTCGGTGGACTGGTCGGTGGAAACCAGGGAACGGTCAACAACAGTTACTGGAACATACCAGCATCCGGGCAGACGGCTTCAGCCGGCGGGCAGGGGCTGAATGGCGCGGATATGCTGGTAACCGGCAATTTCATCGGGTTTGATTTCAAAACACCAGTGTGGGTTATCGTGGATAACGACGGTACGCTGAATAATGCGAATGGCGCTTATGGAGCAACCTACCCGATGCTGGCAAGCGAATACTCCACCACAATCGGCACGGCGCATCAGTTGCAACTTATGGCGCTGAATCCTGCTGCCGCCTATACGTTGAATACGGATGTTGATGCAAACGGCACATCCGGCAGTGGCGATGTCTGGGGTAGTTCCGGCTTTGCGCCGGTGGCTAGCTATTCAGTGCCGTTTTCCGGCAGCTTTAACGGCCAGGGGCACAGCATTAACAATTTGATCAGCAGGCAACGAACGCTCAATCGTGTCGGTCTGTTCGGTGTTGTTGGTGCAAATGCCACGGTACAGAACACGACGCTCAAGAGCGGCATGGTAAGCGGATACGGCAGTGTTGGCGCATTGGCCGGCATCAACTACGGCACCATCACCAGTTGTGCAAGTTCAACAACGGTGCAAGGCCTTGGGGGAGGCTTTATCGGCGGTATGCTCGGCAGTAATAACGGGACTGTCAACAACAGCCAGACCAGCGGCCCCGTAAGCGGCACAGGCGGTTTCAGGGGGGGCTTTGCCGGTGTGAACAACGGAACGATCAGCGCTTGTTCCGCCAGCGGTACCGTGACAGGACGTGGCGGCTACTCAGGTCAACTGGTCGGCATCAACAACGGGATCACCAAGTAGCGCTCTTTTGTTTGACCTGAAAATGATGCCGGCGTCTCTGTTTCTCTCTGCTGTTCAACTGAGACTTGAAAAACCTACCGATTTTGTCATTATGGGCCTGTTTTTTACCGTCCATCCGGAGCAGCAGGCGCTGAACGCTTCCTTGGCCATCCGAAGGGAAACCACGGCATGCATCAATCTTCTTTCGATAACATGGAGGCTTGCATAAAGCGGCATATTTTGCCGGACAGGGTACTGGCCGGGCGGCCAATCCTCAGGGTGCTGGATGTGGGCGGGGCGGAAATCAACGGCTCATACCGGCCGCTTTTTGCCTCAACGCTTGCTGCTGCCACCCGATGCGAATATCTGGTTAGCGATATTGCCGGCGATACACGGCTCAATGCCGTGCAGGCAGACCCGTACCAGCTTCCGTTTCATGACGGCGGCTTTGATGTCGTGATCTCAGGGCAAACCTTTGAACATTGTGAATTTTTCTGGCTGCTCTTCAAGGAGATGGCCAGGGTGTGCAGTCCTGAAGGGGTTATTATCCTTATTGCACCATCGGCAGGGGCCATCCATCGCTACCCGGTGGATTGTTACCGGTTTCTGCCCGACAGCTGCCAGGCACTGGCGCGATATGCCGGGCTTGAACTGGTGGAATCGTGGCGTGATGAGCGTGGTCCGTTTTACAACGTCGTGGGGGTTTTCCGTTCAAAGGAGTGGCGCCGGCCGGTTGCAGAGGCTGCATTGCCGGTTGTTCAAGAATATGACGCCTTTACTCCGCACCCGGATGCCGCCTATGAGGTGATGCGGGGGGCCGCGCCCACCAGTGACTTCCTCCAGTATCTCCACCAGGTCCTGGAACCCCGCTTTTATCTGGAGATCGGTGTCTTCATGGGGGCGAGTCTGCAGCTTGCCAACTGCCCGGCCCTCGGTATCGACCCGGCACCTTGTATGGGGCCAGATAATCCGCTGTGGGAAAAAATTGTCGTTGCAACCAGTGACGACTATTTTTTTGATGAATCCAATCGGGCCTACCAGGGTATGCTTGATCTGGTCTATATCGACGGCATGCACCTGATTGAAAATGTTATCAAGGATTTCATCAATATTGAGGCGCGCAGCCATCCCGGCACCATCATTGTGCTGGATGACATCTATCCCAATCATCCAGTTCAGGCTCGTAGAGAGCGTGAAACCCTGGCTTGGACCGGCGATGTCTGGAAGATCGTGCAGATATTGCGGGATGTGCGTCCGGATCTGGAACTGATCCCGGTGGATACATACCCTGCCGGGACACTCATTGTGCTCGGAGCTGATGCCGGGAATCAGAATTTTAGTAAAGGCTTTGATTTTATTGTTGATAGCTGGCAGAAGCCGCAGGACCCGCCACAGGACGTGCTGCAGAGGAAAGGGGCCCTGCATCCAAGCGACCCGGTTATTGGCCAGCTCCTGTCACGGGTGAAGACGGTTCGTTGCCATGCCGCTGTACCGGCGGATATGCAGCCGGTAAGAACCTTCTACCATGACAGCCTCCCCAGGATGCTGGGTAATCTCCTATGAAACCACGCCTCTCGATCGTTATCGTCTGCTGGAACATCCTGCGTGAACTGCCGCGTACCCTCTACTCGCTCTCTCCCCGGTTCCAGTTGGGGCTGCAGCGGGACGAGTATGAAGTCATCGTGATCGACAACGGCTCAGGCAGCATGCCCGATTTAGCCGGCCTGCACAGTCTGGGAATCGATCTGCAGATCTATCGCATTGACAAGCCGTCTCCATCCCCGGCCCGCGCCATTAACATGGGGCTTAATCTGTCCACAGGCAAATATGTCGGCGTCTTTATCGACGGGGCACGCATGGCGTCACCCGGCCTGCTGTTCCGCGCCAGGGAGGCGCTCGGCATGCACCCGCGTGCCATTGTCGGCAGCCGTGGCAGGTATCTGGGGCCACGGGTGCAGCGGGAAAGTATCCTGCTGGACGGATATTGTGCCGATGTCGAAGATCTGATGCTCGACAGCATCCAGTGGCAGACAAACGGCTACAGGCTTTTTGATGTCTCGGTCTTTGATGAGTCATCCGGACCGACCTGGTTTGATCCGATCTGTGAAAGCAACGGCCTTTTCATGTCGCGGACGTTATGGGCTGAACTGGGAGGCTATGACGAGCGTTTTCAGGAGCCGGGCGGGGGGCTGGTAAACCTTGATACCTGGGTACGGGCGTGTGCACTCCCGGACATAGCACCGGTCATACTGCTCGGCGAGGCCACCTTTCATCAGGTTCATGGCGGGGTCATGACCAATCAGGGCTCAGTCGAGAAATTTGAGGAACTGCAACAGGAGTATCTGCGGATCAGGGGCAAGAAATTTGAACGGCCGGCGATCTTTCCGTCCTTCCTGGGCAACTTTGTTGCCACGCCGCATCCCTGCGAGTTGAGCGCAGCTTTGTACGACTATGATGTCTTTGCCCAAAACCTGGAACTGGCGAAGCAACGGGAGGCATTACAGCATGAACTGGACGGTGCCAAACTGAGGAACCGCCTGCTCAAGGCTGAACATCTGTATCTGCTGAAAAACACCCTCAGATGCTCCACCCAGGAGGTGGCGGCGGCCAAGGGACGGATCCTCCTGCATATCGGGCATTTCAAGACCGGGACCAAATCGATCCAGAGATTCCTGCGTGATGAGGTCGGTGCCCCGGTTTTTCCGGTGGGGAAGTGGTTGGAGAATGTGCACCTTGAATTGTCCGCCTACTGCCTGCGTGAGCCGGTACAGCGGGAGCTGTGCCGGTCGGCCATGTTCAAGGTCGTGCTGGGGCGTGACGGGGCAGATTTGCAGCTACTTAGGCAGGAGGTGTACCAAACGGTGCGTGCCCAGGTGGAATCGGCTCTGCCGCAGCTTATCTATTCGAACGAGGCGCTGTCTCTGCTGCGGGAAGTATCCGAACTGGATGCGCTGTTTGAGCTATTTGACGGACGCGAGGTTGACGTTGTGATCTACCGGCGTAATCCAGCCGACTTCCTGGCCTCCTATGAGCTGACGCTCCGGCATCTGGGGTTTGTATTTGACGACGATGCTGACTCAATGACCAATCTGCGGGAGGATTCCTGGCTGCTGGATTTTGATGCGCGTGCCGACTTGTGGCGCAGGCGGGCGGCATCGGTGACGGTGATTGACTACGACATCCAGGTTGCACAGTCTGGAACTGTTATCCCTTCGTTTGCTGCGCTTGCCGACGTGAAGCCTGCAAGGGATTATCGCGAGAATGTCACTGCAGAATGGCTTGCCAAACTGCAATAATGTCAGAATGGTCAAACAGGGGCTGGACTGGAATAGCTGATGGCACTTTACTGTGCTCCTAGCACCGTCTGCACCTGCGCTTCGTGACATACGGGGACTGTTTCCGGGGTTGCTCTGATCCACCAGTGGCTGTTGGTTGCTACGGACAAACTGAAGCGGTCATATGCGGCTGAGGCTGGCTTGGCAGCGGCGGGACGTTGCGATTGTATTTTATGAAACCGCCCTAGATCTCCTCGGCGGTCTTGGCAAAAATAGTCTCAACACGTAAAAATGCCATCACCACTTCAGGATCAAAATGCCTGCCGTCACCTTCGAGGATGATGGTTCTGGCCTGCTCATGGGTCATGGCCTTGCGGTAACACCTGTCCGAGCGCAACGCGTCATACACATCCGCCAGGGCCATGATCCGGGCCGGCAACGGTATGTTCTTGCCCACCAGGCCATCCGGGTAGCCTGATCCATCCCACTGCTCATGGTGGTAGAGCGCGATCTCAATCCCCATTCCCACAAACAGATTGCCGGGGTAGTTGTTGTAGACCAGCTGCAGGTTATCGGCACCGATAACGGTGTGGGTCTTCATCCGGTCAAACTCTTCGGGGGTCAGCCTTTCAGGCTTCTGCAGGATATGGTCGGGAATGGCCACCTTCCCGATGTCGTGGAGCGGGGCCGCATGCTGGATACAATCAATGAACTCCGCGGTTATCAGATCAGAATAGGGTGAGTGGCGGTTGAGATCATCGGCAAGCAGCCGGCAATACTCCTTGACCCGCTCCAGATGCCCGCCGGTATCCTCATCCCGGAACTCGGCCAGTTTTGCCATGGCAAAGATGGTGGCATTTTGTGCCTCGGAGATCTCCCTGATCTTCTGTTCGGTCAGTTTTTGATCCGACAGGATGCTCTGCAACTGGCGCAACTGCGTGTTGGTCTGCTCCGCCTTCAAGCGGGCCTCAAACAGCAGACGCTTGTTATGGGCGATCCGGATTGCAGCGGTCATCCGGGCCAGAAACTCGGCCTCCTTGAACGGCTTGACGATGTAGTCGTCTGCCCCGCGTTCCAGGCCGTTCACAATCGAATCAAGGCTGGACAGGGTGGTAAACAGGATCACGGAATACAACCTGCTGCTGGCATCCAGCTCATCAAGCACTTCAAGCCCTGTTTTGTGGGGCATTTCAATGTCCAGCAAAACAACATCCGGCTTCCTTGTGGCAAGCACTTCCAGTCCGGCAACGCCATCGTTAGCTTCAATAACAGCATAGCCGGCCTGTTCCAGCAGCTCCCGGACAAAGACCCGCACCGCCCTGCTATCGTCAACGATCAGGACAAGCGGTGTCGTATTCCGTGTGGTTGGTTGAGGAGGCATGTCTGTTCCTTGGTTTTTCTGATAAGTCAGAAACTCCGGCAAAGTGTATGGTTTTGTTTGGCTAACTTCAAATGTTTTGTTACTCCCGGAACGTTCACGGGGTGATTTCATCGTTGATCTTTTCGGTACTGCTCGTAGATGTAGAATTCATCTGCGAGCTTTTTAAGTGGTTCCTGTTTATCCTTCGATTCGTAAAAGGCTTGTTGAAGCTTGATCAATCGGTACAACTTGAATGGGATACCCTTTTTCGCCCGTACGTACGTCTCCACTATTATGCTCGACATATCATCCGGATGTGTCACACCAGCTAGTTGCAGCTCCTGTTTAAGCGGGCTTTGTTCACTGCCCCACAGTCCATAAGTGTTTCTGATTGAGATCCCGATGCCGAAATGCTGGGCTTTCTCAATCAATTCCTTCGGAAAGTCCGCTTCCATCTGTCGATGTATCTTTCTTAGCTCGGTTTCCAGGGCAGCATACTTTACATGTTCAAGATAGTATTGCCTGCCTCCGAACAACATCAGGCTGATGAGCATAACAAAAATTGATATTTGAAGAATTTTCTTTTTCATAATCTTCATCAACGGTGGCGGAGGCCAAGTGCCATTGTCGGTTTGGATGTCATGTTTTGTAACTCAGATAGTACAGAAGCTTTTCTTTCCGGTCGTAGGCGATGAGCTGAACAGCAGTTGGGAACTGATCGTGTAATACAATTTGATGAAATGATAAGTAAAACCTGTCGCTATTCAGATCGGTCGCCTTGGGAAACCATTTTAGTCCATCTGATGCCGCCGCATTACTCGAAAGCTCGACTGCTACTTTTAAAATCCGCTCTGTTACCGGAGCCTGCGACCATTCCTGTGGACGTCCTTCATCGACTTTCAAAACTGAATCGGGGAAGTTATCTATCTTAATGCAGTAGGCGTCCAGATGATCTCCAGTCAAGGATCGAGGTGATTCATAACTATGCATGATTTTATCGATCTTGGCTTTTTCGCCAATGTTACCCCAATTAAGTACAAACATGGCTCTCTTCGGAGTCAGTTGATCTACTTTCGGTCGTTGGACACCAATCAAGCCGGATACTTGCTGGAAGTTCAACACTACGAATGCAGCAAACGCCACAAGCGAAACGGCTCCGATGACGTCCAGCAGAAATCTGAGATGTTTCATAATTTGCTTTTTCATTTTCTACTCATCCAACGGCTGAGAGCACAGCGGCGGCGATTGTTTGCCGGCCGCTGCTGCACTTTGTTAGACATTTTCACCCTCGTCGATTAGCATTTCGGATTGTTAAAGACCGACCATTTATAGTGAGCTGTTTATCAAGATCAATTGCAGCGGATACGCTTTTGTTCTCTGAAAATTCTATAAATGCATATCCCTTATTTTTGTTGCCATCCATAGGGATAAAAATCTCTTCAATATCACCGAGTTTTGCAAATTCATCAAACAAGTTGTCTCTCGTTGTGTCAGTGTTTAGGTTGCCAACCCATATCCTCTTCCTGTCATCTCTTAACTCCTCACTCTCAATAATAATTGAATGTGATTTAAGCGTTTTGGAAGGAGGTTTGCTCAAGGTTTGACCTGGAATTTGAATTTGGTACCTTGGAAATTCTCGGTAAGGTATTTTCTTTTTTCGAGCTATTTTTTTTGCAGTATCACGATCAACGCTTGGAGTTAAAATCCCATATTTTTGCAACGAATCAACAAGCCTACGATAATGTTCGGTGTCAACGATACCGACAACATCCCATATTTCCTGAGCAGAAAACACCCTTCCTTCTTGGCCAAGTAGAATTATTGACTTCTTTTCTCTGTCCAAATCAGTAATATCAAATTGGTCAAGCCACAATTGATCTTTATCTGAGTAAATTGGTTTGTTATTTAGGACAATACTGAATGTATCTGAATTACTCCGAAGCTCTGGAGGTGAAAGTTCGTTTGTTTGCATCAAGTCATAGATGCGCCGCATACCTTCACCAAGTTCTCTCATGTACCCGAGTTCCCTTAACACTCTTGCAATGTATGTATTTCTTGATTGATGCGCGCCTTTTTGAAGGATTATGTCTTCCAAGTTGATAGTTGATAATAACGCACCTGGACTTTTAATTTCTAGCCTGTCACTGAAAACATAAACTTCTATTCCGCGGCCCTCTTGTGCATAGTCTCTATGAGCTATAGCGTTCAATAAAGCCTCTCGACATGCCAACTCTGGATAAATAGATTTTTGTTCAAATTTTGCAGTTTTTTCTAATTTTGTCTGGACGAGATGTGGCCTCAGAGACTCCCAGCTTTTGTCGACTAATGTGAGTATATTGCCTGTTACAATTTGATCAGTAATTACGTTGTAAGCTTCTCCGGTTTTCAGATCCGTACCGTCCACTTTTATTATTCTAACTTGTAATCGAGGATGCCAACGGTTCGGGTCCTTTGCAAATAGAAGAAGGGCAGCTCTCCTCAACTTCAAACCAGAAAATGAGTATTCGCCTATTTCAAGATATTGAAGGCACTTTTCTGGGGACATTCCTTTGAGTATCTGATCAGATACAGCATTGACCAAATCTAGACTTAATGCATCAGCTTGCGGCCCCTCAATAAAATCTCTATCAAAGTGTCGAGACAATTCCTCTTGTCTATGGAAAATTATTTTTTCACTGGCTATTGGAACTGATTCAAGGTCACGTCGTTGTAGGCATCTTCCATCGGAAGTCAAATGAACGTATTTGACGCTTTTGGGCACAGAAAAATACAAGATTATTTTTCCATCGATATTAACTCTGGCGATTTTTACAGATGCTAAAGGCGTATCTTTGTGGATACGAATTCGTGGAGATTCTTCTAAGTACTTTAAATCTTCGTCTAAAAAATCATTTAATCCTGTAATTTCTCCGTTATCTTCTACTCCAACAAGGAGTTCGCCTCCATCCGCATTCGCAAATGCCACGAGAGTTTGAGCAATGTTGGTAGCAATCTCTTTATTTGGACGTTTTGATTTGTTCCCTGGAGCGCCTTCCAATCCACTTTTAAACTCTCTAAAATGACTCTCACCGAGTGTTATGGCGGTTTGTGCTCTTTCTGACATTGCAATAGCGCTCATTGTTTGTGCTCCTTCAATTTTATTGTTTAACTCACTATTGAGCAGTTAGCTTGTGGTATCTAATAGTAGATGCTTGTTTACAATAATATATGCTGGCATATACTATTAGATGCAGCATAGGTTTATAGTATTAGATGCTTTTGTGTTTTTTATGATTCATCCTTGGCATCTAATACTAGATGCCTCCCACCCGCTTCTATCGCTTGGTGTCACACCCACCGCTGGTCATTCCACTACCTTCTGACTGAAACCTTCCCGTACTGCTCACCCATCAGCAGGTGGTTGTAATGCCCGTCTTTGTCCTTGGGCACGGTCAGGGTAAACTTTACCTTGTCCTGGAACAGGATCACGTAGTCTGAGCCGCCGAACAGGAAGTAGCCCAGCATATCCCCCTTCTTAAAGCTGGCCCCCACCTTGACCTCTTTTTCAAAGTTGACAGATGAGACCTGCGACATGCCGATCGGCAGCAGGGCCACCAGGCCGTATTCATTGGTTTCAATGATCACACAGCCGCGGGTTTCAATGTTCTGCCAGCCCGGGTTGTTTGAGTCGAGCACGTAGCGCTTGGCCTTGGCATCCCAGGTGACGATGCCGCCGACAGCATCGTCGGCAGCAATCAGGCGCACCTCTTTGACCGTGCCGGAAAGCGGGAAGTGGTAGCGGTGGTAGTCGTTCACATCCAGGAAGGTGTGGGTCAGGGTGCCGTTGGCAAAGGCCTTCTTGTAGGCGCTGTCTTCACCGATCAGGGCGGCCACGGATTTGAACAGGGTGGATTTGATCCTGACCCCTTTGCCCACCAGATTGGAATGCTTGTCGATCTTCCAGACCCCTTGCGGCTTGGAATCGGCCGGTGAGGCGATGATGGAGGAGTCATCGGGCGAGACGATCGGGCGCTGGTCAGGGGATTTCAGGTAGCGGGCAAAGAACTGGTTAAAGGTCTTCCAGTTGGACGGGTCTTCATACCAGCCCTTTTGCAGGCCAAAGCGGGGATCGGCCAGGGCTGCCTGGTAGTACTGGTCGTTCCAGGAGGCCTCGGTGCTCAGGTAGATGCCCCATTCCCTGGTGAAGTTGATCATCCAGCTGCGGTACGGCTCGTGGTACTGCAGCGAGTTGTTGTAGTAGCCCTTGTTTTTCAGGGCAGCCAGGGGCTGGTCGTTGATGTAGTAGAAGTAGTCCAGGCTCTGGTCGATCTGGTCATACAGGGACGAGTAGGGGATGTTGCGCAGGATTGACCAGGGCATGGCCTTGGTGGCCCAGTCCATGAAGGTGTAATACTCTTCCAGGGTCTGGGCCGGGTTCATGACCTTGTCGGGATTGATCTTCTTGGCAGAGGCAATCGAGTCGAGCAGCATCTGCTTGAGCGGTGCATTATGGTCCATCATGGTGATCAGCTGCTGGGTGATCGGTTCGTGCCTGACCTGGGCCTGGCCGTTGTCCAGCCCGAACGCGCTGAGGCAGAGGCAGGTACATAGGGTGAACATCGACAGGAGGCCGGTCAAAAACTTTTTGGTTTTCATTGTTCGCTCCTTAAAGTGATGTTAATTAGTTAATAAAAGCGGTGTGTTGTGTGAAAACTGTAAAATTTCTTTACACCCTGAAAAAACGAAAAACCCGCCTTTGGGGCGGGTTTCAGTGTTTCTGCGCAAGGGCTATGTCGTAGCTCCGGTGCGGCATCGGCGGTTCCTGTCTGCGTGATCTGGCTTGTATGTAGCGCATTAACGCTGGTCTTGTCCAGTAAAAGCCCATGCCCTGCTGCAGCCTGTACTGCAGCAGGGCATGGGTTGCCGTTGCTGTGGTGGTTATTTCTTGAGTGCCTCTGCCATGGTCTCGCCCATTTTGGTAGGAGAGATTGATACGGTGACGCCGCAATCCTGCAGGGTGCGGATCTTGTCTTCGGCCTTGCCCTTGCCGCCGGTGATGATGGCACCGGCATGGCCCATCCGTTTGCCCGGAGGAGCGGTGCTGCCGGCAATAAAGGCGGCCACCGGCTTTTTCATGTTTTCCTTGATCCAGTAGGCGGCCTCTTCTTCAGCGCCGCCGCCGATCTCGCCGATCATGAAGACCGCTTCAGTGCCGGGGTCTTCGTTAAACATCTTCAGCACGTCAATGTACTTCATGCCGATGATCGGATCTCCGCCAATACCAACGCAGGTGGACTGCCCCAGCCCCATGTCAGTCAGCTGCTTGACCGCCTCGTAGGTCAGGGTGCCGGAGCGGGAGACCACCCCGATCTTGCCGGGGGTGTGGATGTAGCCCGGCATGATCCCCAGCTTGCACTGGCCCGGGGTGATGATGCCGGGGCAGTTGGGGCCCACCAGCAGGGTCTTGCTCTGGGCCTGTACCGCCCGTGCAATCACCATGTCCCGCACCGGAATCCCTTCGGTGATGCAGACCGCCAGTTCCAGGCCGGCCTCGCAGGATTCCAGGATGGCATCGGCCGCGCCCGGCGGCGGTACAAAGATCATCGAGATGGTGGCGCCGGTGTACTGGACCGCCTCTGCCACGGTGTTAAAGACCGGAATCCCTTCAATATGGATGCCCCCCTTGCCGGGGGTGACGCCCGCCACGATCTGGCTGCCGTAGGCGCGGCACTGCTGGGTGTGGAAGAGGCCGCTCTTGCCGGTGATCCCCTGGACCAGTATCTTTGAATCTTTATTGATCAGAATAGACATGGTTGCGCTCCCCCTTACGCCTTGGCCAGCATGGCAACGATCTTCTGTGCGCCGTCGCCCAGGTTGTCACCGATCTGTACATTCAGGCCCGATTCAAGCAGCAGCTTTTTGCCGTCCTCCACATTGCTGCCATCCATCCTGACCACAATCGGCAGGGGACAGTGGACCTCGTTGGCCGCCTCGATAATCCCCTGGGCGATCACGTCGCAGCGCATGATGCCGCCGAAGATATTGACGAAGACCGCCTTGACATCGCAGTCCTGCAGGATGATCTTGAACGCCTCGGCCACCTTTTCGCGGGTGGCCCCGCCCCCCACATCCAGAAAGTTGGCCGGTTCGCCGCCGAACTCCTTCAGCACATCCAGGGTGGCCATGGCCAGCCCGGCGCCGTTGACCATGCAGCCGATGTTGCCGGTCAGCTTGATGTAGGCCAGGTCGTACTTGCCGGCCGTGATTTCCAGCGGGTCAAGCTGGGAGTAGTCCATCATGTCCGGGTATTCACGGTGGCGATAGACTGCGTTGTCATCAAAGGAGATCTTGGCATCCATGGCCAGCAGCCAGCCGGCCCGGGTCACCACCAGCGGGTTGATCTCGATCAGGGAACAGTCTCTTTCAAGACAGCATTTGTAGGTGTTCAGGATCAGCTCAACGCAGTCTTCGCAGACGGCGCCGGAGAGCCCCAGGGCCAGGGCGATCTTGCGGGCCTGGTAGGTGCGCAGGCCGGTGAAGGGGTCAATGGTCAGGACATGGATCTTCTCGGGAGCTTTCTGGGCCACCTCTTCAATATCCATCCCGCCTTCGGCCGAGGCGATCAGGCAGTAACGGGAGGTCTCGCGGTCAAGGGTGATGGAGAGGTAGAACTCCCGGGCGATCTCCACGGTTTCTTCCACCAGAATCCGGCGTACCTTCAAACCCTCCGGTCCGGTCTGCTTGGTGACCAGCCGCTTGCCGAACAGCTCCTTGGCAACGTCGCTGGCCTGTTCCGGGTGATGCACCAGCTTGACGCCGCCGGCCTTGCCCCTGCCGCCGGCATAGATCTGGGCCTTGACGACGCAGTGGCCCCCCATCATCTTGGCGGCCCGCTCAACCTGATCAGCGGTCAATGCCACCCGGTTGCGGGGTACCGGAATCCCGTAGGTACTCAAGATCTCCTTGGCCTGGTACTCATGAATATTCATAGGTCCCTCCCTGGGATGCATGTATACGCGCAACTATACCAGCCTTCAGGCGGACTACAAGTGCTTTTTATTGCTGGTAAATATATATAGTTTGGCTAAATTTTTTGTTGGCGGGCTAATTCTGCTTCGGAAAGGCGCAGGTAGGTGGGCAGCAGCAGTTCCGGGGGGACGGCCGTGCCGTTCTGCAGGGCTGCTTCCGCCAGCAGGCAGCCGGAGGAAGGGCGGATCAGCTGGTGAGACAGCGGGGCAAACAGGGCGTTCTGCCCCATGGTCTGCCGGATCAGCGCCTGGTAGCGCAGGGCGCCGTCACCGACAAAGATGGTGGGGCCGTTGAGCCGCTGCAAGAAATCGGCAGGGGCTATGACGCAGTCCTGGGTGAGTTGGGTTGCGTGCTCGTCTGTGCGGTAGAGGCCGGTATAGACCTCGTTCTTGCGGGCATCCAGCATGGGGCAGACCGGCCAGGCGGCATGGGGCAGGTTCATGGCCAGCATGGCCAGGGTGGAGACACCGGTGCAGGGCTTGCCTGCTGCCAGTGCCAGCCCCTGGGTGGCCGCAATGCCGGTGCGGACCCCGGTAAACGATCCGGGGCCGGTTGCACAGGCAAACAGGTCGATCTGGCTGGTGGTGAGGTTGTTCAGATCCAGCAGCCGCTGCAGCTCAGGCATCAGCAGCGCATTCTGACGGCCGCCGGGGGCATCCAGCAGCGATTCTGCCAGCAGCCTGCCGTCACTGGTCAGGGCGATGCCGACCCTGGCCGCGGCGGTCTCAATGCAGAGACAGATCATGCCTTGCCGCTGAAGAAGTAGCGGATAATGTCGTTGTAAAAGGCCAGCACCATCATCCCGATCAGCAGGATCATGCCGGCCTGCTGGGCGTATTCCCGTAGCTTCTGGGGGACCGGGCGGCGGATGACCGCCTCGATGGTGTAGAACATCAGGTGCCCGCCGTCCAGTACCGGTACCGGCAGCAGGTTCAGGATCCCCAGGTTGATCGAGACCACGGCCAGCAGCATGAAGAAGGTGGCGCCGCCGGTCTGGGCCGCCTTGTTGGCCATGTCGGCAATCATCATCGGCCCGCCCAGGCTGTTCAACGGCACCACTCCCTGAAACAGCTTGACCAGCGACAGTACGGTCAGTCGGGTGACCTCTACGGTCTTGGCATTGCCCAGCTTGAAGGCATCCACCAGCCCGAAGCGCTCGGTGGCAAAGTCATAGGCCGGAGAGACGCCGATGATCGGTTTTTTGACGATCTCGCCAAACAGGTTCTTGGTTTCACCGGTCTGCGGTTTCAGCTGAATGGTCAGCGGCTTGCCGCTACGGGTAATGCTCAGTGTCACCGTCTCGTTCACGGTTGCCATATGGGCCGAGAAATCTTCCCATTGAATGATGCGCTGGCCGTCGACGGCAGTGATCAGATCCCCTTTTTGGATGCCTGCCAGGGCTGCCGGACGGTTGGGGAAGACCTCGCCCACCGTTGCCTTCAGGATCGGCATGCCGGTCATGTACAGCACGATCAGCAGCAGCCAGGCAAAGACCATGTTGAAGAACGGCCCGGCAAAGACGATTGCCATCCGCTGCGGGATGGTCTTGTGGGCAAAGGAACGGGCCTCGTCGGCCGGCGTCAGCTTGTAGGCCTCAACCGGTTTTGAACCGGGCGCCTCCCGTTCATATTCCTGTTCGATCATCTCGATCTCGCTGAAGCCGCCTTCACCGAACATCTTGACGTAGCCCCCCAGCGGGAAGGCCGAGATCAGATACTCGGTTTCACCGATCTGGCGGCCGAACAGCTTGGGACCGAAGCCGAGCGAGAATTTCTCAACCTTGACCCCCATCCATTTTGCCACCAGGAAGTGGCCGAATTCATGGACAAAGATCAAAATACCGAGGACGATAATAAAGTTTACGACGATCATAGGCACCTGCCTGACTTGAGCGTGCTGCAGATATCCCGTGCCGTTGCCCGACCCCAGCGGTCGGCCTCCAGCACCTCTTCGATGGAGCCGAGGCGGTGAGCCTGATGGGCATCCATGGTCTTCTCAATCAAGGCCGCAATCTGCAGGTAGGAGATCCGGCCGTCCAGGAAGGCCTCCACGGCAACTTCATTGGCGGCATTCATCACGGCCGGCATGCTCTCACCCTCACCCAGGGCACGGTAGGCCAGGCCGAGGCAGGGAAAACGCTCCAGGTCCGGTTTATAGAAGGTCAGGCCGGAAAGCTCGGTCAGGTCAAGCGGCTTGACGCCGGTGCTGACCCGCTCCGGGTAGGAGAGGGCGTAGGCGATCGGGGCCTTCATGTCCGGGGTGCCCAGCTGGGCGATCACGCAGCCGTCGATATACTCCACCATGGAGTGGATGATGCTCTGGGGATGGATGTTGACGCTGATCTTCTCAGCGGGGGCGTCGAACAGCCAGCGTGCCTCGATCACCTCCAGCCCTTTGTTCATCATGGTGGCCGAGTCGATCGTGATCTTGCGGCCCATGCTCCAGTTGGGGTGGTTGAGGGCATCCTGGATGGTGACGCTCTGCAGCTTTTCAAGCGGGGTCTCGCGGAACGGCCCGCCGGAGGCGGTCAGGATGATCTTGGTGATATCCTGGCTGCGATGCCCTTCAATGGACTGGAAGATCGCGCTGTGTTCGCTGTCAACCGGGTAGAGCTTGACCTTGTGGCGCTCCACCAGCTCCATGAAGAGGTGGCCGGCAGTCACCAGGGTCTCCTTGTTTGCCAGGGCCACATCAACGCCGGCCCGGATGGCTGCGGCAGTCGGTACCAGGCCGGCAGCTCCCACAATGGCTGCCACCACCATCTGTACGCCCGGTGCCGTGGCTGCGGCACAAAGCCCCTCGCTGCCCCCGGCCAGCTCCACCTCGACACCGCTCAGCAGTTCCTTGAGACGCGGGATGTCGGCAGGGTCGGCGACGGCAGCCAGTTTGGGTCTGAACTGACGGATCTGACGTGCCAGCAGATCAAGGTTTTTTGCGCCGGAGAGCGCAATGACCCGGAACTTGTCAGGGTGTGCAGCAACGATTTCCAGGGTGCTGACACCGATGGAACCGGTTGAACCGAGAATGGCAATCTGTTTCATGATTAAAACCTCCCGAAGAGGTAGACCGCGTAGTAGTAGGTGACCGGCGCAGCAAAGATGATGCTGTCCATCCGGTCCAGCACGCCGCCGTGGCCGGGGAAGATGCTGCCGGAATCCTTGACGCCGAAGCTGCGCTTCAGCAGAGACTCGAACAGGTCCCCGAGCTGGCCGATAATACCGATCACCAGGGCGGTGATGACGGCATCAACAAGGCTGAGCTGCGGGAAAAAGGTGAACTTTGCCAGCAGGGTGCCCCCCAGGCTGCCCAGCAGGCCGCCCAGCGCCCCTTCAATGCTCTTTTTGGGGCTGACCGCCTGATACAGCCGGTGTTTGCCAAAGGCACTGCCGACGTAATAGGCGGTGGAGTCGTTGGTCATGACGATCAGCATGATCAGCAGCAGCCAGTTGACCCCTTGGGGCAGCAGGCGGATCATCAGCAGGTGGGCCATCAGAAACGGGATGTACAGGAAGGCGGTCATGACCAGGGACAGTTCCTGTGCCACCGTTTTGATATCCTGCAGCCTGAACAGAAAGTGAAAGCCACCCAGCAGAAAGGCAACCGCAAGGGACATGATAAAGATGCGGCCATCACCCAGCAGCGGGGTTGCCAGCGCAATCGCACCCAGCAGGGCAAAGGGGTAGAGCTCGGTTTTCCGGTTGGGCAGGGCCATACCAAAAAACTCCAGCATGGCGATCAGGCAGAACAGGGACAACATCAGGGCGAACAGCCACGGAGCACCCTTGATGATGGTCGCCAGTACCAGCGGCAGCAGGATCAATGCAGTCAGCAGACGTTGTATGGTCAACTCCTTTGGGGTGTTTCAATTCCAGCTCAAGGCGCTATTCTGTAAGGGTTCGTCGTTGGTTCGTCAACCTGCACATGCTGCGCGGGCGTTGACGGACTCCGTCATCCTTGATTCGAAATTGAAACCAGCTGGGCGCTGGTCTTGCCGAAACGGCGTTCACGGGCCTGGAAATCGGCCAGCGCAGCGTGCAGTGCGTTAATGGTCAGGTCAGGCCAGTTGATGTCGGTGAAATAGAGTTCTGCATAGGCCAACTGCCACAACAGAAAGTTGCTGATCCTCATTTCGCCGCTGGTGCGGATCAACAGGTCCGGATCAGGCAGTCCGGCCGTATCCAGGTAGTGGCTGAAAACGGTTTCGTTAACTTGGGACGGCTGCAGCGTGCCATCCTGTACCTGCTGCGCGATCCGGGCCGCAGCGCGGGCGATCTCCTGGCGGCCTCCGTAGGAAAGCGCCAGGGTCAGCACCATGCCGGTATTGGATGCGGTCTGCCGCAGGGCGTCATCCAGGATCTCATTGACCTCGGAGGGCAGATCGGCACGGTTGCCGATCACATTGAAGCGGATGTTGTTCTTCAGCATCCGGCGCAGTTCGTTGCGGATGTACTTTTTCAACAGCGCCATCAAGGCCCGTACCTCG
Organism: Trichlorobacter lovleyi; assembly: GCF_015239775.1. Lineage (NCBI taxonomy): Bacteria > Pseudomonadati > Thermodesulfobacteriota > Desulfuromonadia > Geobacterales > Geobacteraceae > Trichlorobacter > Trichlorobacter lovleyi. The sequence continues at coordinate 2,638,087 of NZ_CP058409.1, read as the reverse complement.
AGCTTGGGGCGGGACCAGTTCTCAGAGGAGAAGGCAAACAGGGTCAGGTAGCTGATCCCCAGGCTGGAGGCCTGATCCACCACCATCTGAACGGTTTCTGCGCCGCGCTGATGGCCGACGATCCGTTTCAACATCCGCTGCTCTGCCCAGCGGCCATTACCATCCATGATAATGGCCAGGTGGCGTGGCATTTTTGTCGGATCCAGCCCGGTCATATCAGACTTCCATAACCTCTTTTTCTTTGTGGGCCAGGATCTCGTCCAGCTTCGCAATGATGCTATCAGTAACGGTCTGGACCTCTTTTTCAGCCTTTTTCAGCTCATCCTCGGTGATGGCCTTGTCCTTTTCCAGCTTTTTCAGGTCGTCAATCGCCTTGCGGCGGATGTTGCGGACAGCGACCTTGTGGTCTTCATCCATCTTTTTCATCCCTTTGACGATCTCTTTACGGCGCTCTTCGGTCAGGGGCGGCAGGTTCAGGCGGATCAGCTTGCCGTCGTTACCGGGAGTCAGACCCAGGTTGGCGTTCAGGATCGCCTTCTCGATCGGGCCGATCATCTTGGATTCCCAAGGGGTGATGGTGATGGTCCGCGGCTCCGGTACTGCCAGGGTTGCCACCTGGGACAGGGACGAAGGGTTGCCGTAGTAATCCACCTTTACCTCGTCCAGCAGCGAGGTGCTGGCACGGCCGGTACGGATACGCTGATACTCCTTGCGCAGATCCTCAACCGACTTTTCCATATGGGATTTCATCTCTGTTATGACTGATTTGTACATGGTCACTCTCCTTGTACGATGGTTCCAATGGCTTCGCCGCTGATAACCCGCTTGATGTTACCCGGCGTCGTCAGATCAAATACAATGATTGGCAGGTTGTTGTCCATACAGAGCGAGGTGGCGGTGGCATCCATCACCTGCAGCCCCTTTTGCAGTACCTCGATGTAGGACAGCTCGTTATAGCGGGTTGCCGTCGGATCCTTCTTGGGGTCGGCAGTGTAGACCCCGTCCACCTTGGTGCCCTTCAGGATGACCTGGGCGTTGATCTCCATGGCCCGCAGGCTGGCGGCGGTGTCAGTGGTGAAGTAGGGGTTGCCGGTGCCGGCGCCGAAGATCACCACCCGTCCTTTCTCCAGGTGACGGACCGCCTTGCGGCGGATGTACGGTTCAGCAACCTCCTGCATCGCAATGGCGGACTGCACGCGGGTAGAAACGCCGACCTTTTCCAGTGCATCCTGCATGGCCAGCGAGTTGATCACGGTGGCCAGCATGCCCATGTAATCGGCGCTGGCGCGGTCCATCCCCTTTGACGAGGCGGCCAGCCCCCGGAAGATGTTGCCGCCGCCGATCACCAGTGCCAGTTCAACCCCATCCTCGACGACCTCTTTAATCTCGGCAGCAATGGTGTTGATGGTCGATGGGTCAATGCCGTAGCCCTGATCTCCGGCCAGCGACTCACCGGAAAGCTTCAGTAGTACCCGTTTGAAGGATTTACGTGGCATGCTTCCTCCTGGTTTCTGTGTGCTTGAGACAATCACCTGTGCAAGCTGATTGTTTCCCTGGTCAAGAGCAGGTTTGAGTTGATACGAAAACGCCGGCTGTGAAGGCCGGCGCTTTCAGTCTTATTTCAGTCCGGCCGCTGCCGCCACCTCGGCGGCAAAGTCCGATTCCTTCTTTTCAAGTCCTTCGCCCAACACGAACTTGGCAAAGCGCTTCAGGGTGATTGAACAGCCCAGCTGCTTGGCGCTGGCATCGATGTACTGCTGTACGGTCTTGTCGGTGTCCTTGACATAGACCTGCTCCAGCAGGCAGATGTCGCCGTAGAACTTGTTGACCTGACCACCGATGATCTTTTCGATGATGTTGTCCGGCTTGCCGGTTTCGCGTGCCTTGGCGCGATAGATCTCTTTCTCGCGCTCAAGAACGTCAGCGGAGACATCTTCACGGCAGAGGAACTGGGGAGAAGCGGCTGCGGTGTGCATGGCAACGTCCTTCAGCACGGTGGCAAATGCCTCGCCGCTGCAGACAGCAGCATTGTCACAGCTTGCCTCAACCAGTACGCCGATCTTGCCGCCGGCATGGATGTAGCTGCCAACGGCGCCGCCGTCAGCGCTAAAGCTGACAAAACGACGGATCTGCATGTTCTCGCCGATCACCGCAATCGCCTCGTTCAGCAGGGTCTGTACGGTCTTGGAGGCGTCGCCGACGAACGGTTGTGCCATCAGTTCTTCGATGTTGGCAGGAGTTTTCTGCAGGACATGGTCCGCTACCTGCTTGACGAAGTCCTGGAACTTGTCGTTCTTGGCAACAAAGTCGGTCTCGCTGTTGATCTCAACCAGCACACCGGCATTGCCGTTAGCGGTTACTGCTGCTGCAACCATACCTTCGGTTGCGGCACGGCCGGCCTTCTTGGAAGCTGCTGCCAGACCCTTCTTGCGCAGGTAGTCAACCGCCTGCTCCATATCGCCGCCAACCTCTTCCAGGGCCTTCTTGCAATCCAGCATCCCGGCGCCGGTGGCTTTTCTCAGTTCATTGATCTGTGCTGCGGTAATAGCCATTGTTTCTATCCTCCGGACCACATCCGCGTGGTCGTTAGTAATCGTCTGAAATGGTGCAACCGGTGAAACTAGTCAGCTGATGCCTCGCAGGCAACCTCGTCGGCCAGGGCCTCTTCCAGGTCGTCAGCACCTTCAGCGCCGCTCTGCAGGACAACGTTGCGTGCATCGGCACCTTCCTGTACGGCATCGGCAATCTTGGCGGTCAGCAGGCGGATGGCGCGGATAGCGTCGTCGTTACCGGGGATGACATGGTCAATCATGTCGGGGTCACAGTTGGTATCGACGATTGCCACCACCGGAATGCCCAGCTTCTTGGCTTCCTGAACGGCGATTTCTTCGTTTTTGGGGTCAATGACGAACATCATGCCGGGCAGCTTGTTCATGTTCTTGATGCCGCCCAGGACTTTTTCCAGCTTCTCACGCTCCTTGTCCATCTTGAGCGCTTCCTTCTTGGTGTAAGCCTCGATGGTGCCGTCTTCAAACATGGCGTCCAGCTTTTTCAGGCGCTCAATGCTCTGCTTGACGGTGGAGAAGTTGGTCAGCATGCCGCCCAGCCAGCGCTGGTTGACGTAGTACTGGCCACAACGGGTAGCCTCTTCGGCAACGGAATCCTGAGCCTGCTTCTTGGTGCCGACAAACAGCACGGTGTTGCCCTGCTCGGCAGATTCCTTGACAAAGTTGTAAGCGGATTTGAAGTAGCGGACGGTCTTCTGCAGGTCGATGATGTAGATGCCGTTACGTGCCCCGAAGATGTAGGGCTTCATTTTGGGGTTCCAACGCTTGGTCTGGTGGCCGAAATGGACGCCGGCCTCCAGCAGTTCCTTCATGCTGATACTTGACATACTGTTCTCCTTTGGTTTTTCCTCCGCCCCGTCTGAATCCCTGCACGTCACAAAAGGGACACCGCCGGTTTTGCCTGGGGCGTGTGAATTAAAAAGCATTATTTTTTATCACAACATAAGTAGGGAAATCAAGGGTAAAAAGGACTGCTGGAGATCGCCTCAATCGGGCAGGCCGTGATGCAGCGGCCACAGGCGCTGCAGCGCTGTGGTTCGGTTATGTAGGCAGATTTGCGGTGGTGTACGGTTTCCAGGGTGATGATCCGCTCCGGGCAGGCTGCGACGCAGCGGCCGCAACCGGAGCAACGCTTGGTATCGATGAGCGGAGCTGTCTTCGGCTGCCTCGTTGTATCAGGCATCGCCGAACAGCTCCTGCTGTTTCCACTCCTTGACGATCTGCTGCTTTTTGTGCAGCGGGTAGTAACGCGGGCAGGAGGCGACCACGGCGGAGGCCGGCTGCTTGCAACTTCTCCTGCAGCGGGCACAGAGCTTGTTGGGCAGGTCATTGGTCTTCGGTTTTCTGTCAGGAGTCGCTTTCACACGCCTCTCGCTTTCACCGTATCAGCGGTGATGAGGAAATTTTCGTTCTTGAGTGCGGCTCGCAAGCAATGGCGCGGAGGCGTACTCATTGGTACGTCGCACACGTCATTGCGAGACATGATGAGCTCAGGGCGAAAAGAGACCATCACCATGCTAGCCCGGAGGCCATTGCAGCTCTCGCCCTGCCAGCAGGTGGATATGCAGGTGGAATACCGTCTGTCCGGCATCAGCACCGTTGTTCTGCACCAGTCGGAAACCGCCTTCGGACAGCCCCCGCTCACGGGCCAGCTGGCCGGCAACACGGAACAGGTGCCCGACAACCGCTTCATCCTGCTCAGCCATATCCAGGCAGTTGCTGAAGTGCCGTTTCGGCATCAGCAGCAGATGCAACGGGGCCTTGGGGGCGATATCCTCAATCGCCACCACCAGCTCGTCCTCAAAGACCTTCCTGGCCGGGATCTCTCCGGCGATGATCTTGCAAAAGATGCAGTCACTCATGTTGTTGCTCCTGTCATGCGCAATCCCATCAAGAACTCACGGTTGCCGTCAGCGCCGGTGATCGGTGAATCGCAGATTCCCAGCAGTTCTGCTCCCAGTTCTGCGGCAAGGCGCTCCATGCCGGCCAGCACCTCTTCATGCAGTTTGGGGTCCCGCACAATGCCGCCTTTGCCCACCGCACCTTTACCCACCTCAAACTGCGGCTTGACCAGGGCTACCACCTCGGCTGGTCGTTTCAGCAGTGCGAGGGTAGGGGGCAGCACCAGATTGAGCGAGATGAACGAGGCATCGATCACTGCCAGGTCCGGCAGCGGCTCAAGCGACTCCGGCTGCAGATGGCGGATGTTGGTCTTCTCCATTACAACAACCCGGGCATCCTCACGCAGCTTCCAGGCCAGCTGGCCATAGCCCACATCCACCGCATAGACCCGGCTGGCCCCCCGCTGCAGCAGGCAGTCGGTAAAGCCACCGGTGGAGGCGCCTACGTCAATGGCGACACGTCCTGCCGGATCAATCCCAAAGGCATCCAGACCTTGTGCCAGCTTCAGCCCTCCGCGGCTGACATAGGGCATGACCTCGCCTTTGATTCTGATCTCAACCTCGGCCTTTACCTGCTGTCCGGCCTTTTCGGCAACATGGTCGCCCACCACCACCTGCCCGGCCATGATCAAGGCCTGGGCCTTCTCGCGGGAAGGGGCCAGGCCTCGTTCAACCATCAGTTTATCCAGTCGTAGTTTTTGAGACATGATTGTCAATCACACGGCACAGTCAGCGGTTTCAGATGCCAGGCACGCGAGGAGTGCAGCGCGAAGGCGTACCTTGGAAGTACGTTGAGCGTTGCGCGACGAGCGTAACGCCGCAGATGAGCCGCTGTCGAAGCCGTTAGCCAACCAGCTGGCTCTTGGTGAAGATCGCCTTCAACCAGTAGCCTTCAGCCTCGATGTTCTCGCGGCCGCCTTCTTCGCGGTCCACCAGCGAGACGATCCCCAGCACGTCCAGACCTTCCTCCTTGGCGCGGTTGACCGCCTTCATGGAGGAACCGCCGGTGGTGACGACATCCTCGACAATCACCACCTTGGTGCCGGGGGGCAGGTTCTTGCGCCCTTCCAGCCACTGGCCGGTGCCGTGTCCCTTGGGTTCCTTGCGGATAATAAAGGCGTGCAGCGGCTTGCCGTCCAGGCAGGCGGCAATGGAGGTGGCGGTGGCGATCGGGTCGGCCCCCAGGGTGATGCCGCCCACGGCCTGTACGCCCGGTACATCCTTGATCGCCTCGTAGAACAGCTTGCCCACCAGCAGGCCGCCTTCGGCATGCAGGGTGGTCTGTTTACCATCAAAATAGAAGTCGCTCTGACGGCCGGAAGCCAGGGTTACCAGACGTTTTTCGTAGGACAGTTCCAGGATGATCTGCTTCAGCTTTTCGCGGTCGGTCATTGCTCGATATACTCCTCGTCTTTGGAAAATAGTCCCATTTGGGGAATCTGTGATGGCATCGGGAAATTGATCGGGTACTCGCCGGTAAAGCAGGCGGTACAGAAGCTGTGCTTGAGACCGGTGGCCTGTACCAGCCCTTCCTCTGACAGGTAGCCCAGGGTGTCGGCAGTGATGTAGCGCCGGATCTCGTCCAGGGTATGGGAGGATGAGATCAGCTCCTTGCGGTTGGGGGTGTCGATACCGTAGAAGCAGGGATAACTGGTGGGAGGGGAGGAGATGCGCATATGCACCTCTTTGGCCCCGGCATTGCGCACCATCTTGACGATCTTGCGGGAGGTGGTACCCCGTACGATCGAGTCGTCGATCACCACCACCCGTTTTCCTTCCAGCAGCTCCCGCACCGGGTTGAGCTTGATCTTGACCCCGAAGTGGCGGATTGACTGGGCCGGTTCGATAAAGGTACGTCCCACATAGTGGTTGCGGATCAGCCCCAGTTCAAAGGGGATGCCTGCCTCCTCGGCATAGCCCATGGCGGCCGGTACGCCGGAATCCGGCACGGCAATCACCACATCGGCATCCACCTTGTATTCACGGGCCAGCTGGCGCCCCAGCTCCTTGCGGACCTGGTAGACGTTCTTGCCGAAGATGTTGGAGTCGGGCCGGGCAAAATAGACAAATTCAAAGATGCAGGGGGTCGGTTCGATCTTCTTGAACGGGAACAGCGACTGCATCTGGCCATCCTTGGTGAAGACCAGCATCTCGCCCGGTTCAACCTCGCGTACAAAGGTGGCCTCAATCAGGTCCAGGGCGCAGCTCTCCGAGGCCACCACCCAGCCGTCTCCCAGCTTGCCCAGGCACAAGGGGCGGAAACCGTGGGGGTCACGCACGGCGATCATGCGGGACTCGGTCAGGAACAGCAGGCAATAGGCCCCTTTGACCCGGTTCAGGGCATCGCCGATCCGCTCAACCAGCGAGTGGGTGCGGGAAATAGCCAGCAGATGGATGATGATCTCGGTGTCCATGGTGGTCTGGAAGATGGAGCCGTAGGCCTCCAGCTCTGCCTTGAGCAGGTTGGCGTTGACCAGGTTGCCGTTGTGGGCCACCGCAATGGAGCCGCGGGAGTAATCCACCATGATCGGCTGTACGTTCTTTTCCACCGAGGCCCCGGCCGTGGAGTAGCGTACATGGCCGATGGCTGACTTGCCCGGCAGCTTCTCAAACACCTTCTGATTGCCGAATACATCGGCCACCAGCCCCATCCGTTTGTGGGCATGGAGACCGGTGCCGTCGGAGGAGACAATGCCGCAGCTTTCCTGGCCGCGATGCTGCAGGGCGTACAGCCCCAGATAGGTCAGGTTGGCTGCTTCAGGATGGCCATAGATGCCGAAGACGCCACATTCTTCTTCAGGGCGGAAGAGTTTCATAGCAGGTTTTTCCTCGCAAAGTCGGCAGCATTTTTGTACAGGATCAGGCCGTCGCCGTCTTCCGGCAACTGCTCACGGGTCCAGCGGGGGTGCTGGGTATAGTGGACAAAGGCCTCAGGGTGGGGCATCAGCCCCATCAGGCGGCCGGTGGGGTCACACAACCCGGCAATGGCGTTGGTGGAGCCGTTGGGGTTGGCGGGGAATTCCATGGTGGGCTCAGCGTAGCCGGCCTCGCTGTACTTGAGCACCGCCAGGTGGCCGGCCTCAATCCGCTCCAGGGTCTGGGGGGTATCGGTCAGGAATTTTCCTTCACCGTGGCGTACCGGCAGGTAGATCCCTTTTTCAATCCCTTTGGTAAAGACGCAGGGGGAGGCCGGATCGGCCTTCAGGTAGCACCAGCGATCCTGGAAACGGCCGCAGTCGTTATGGCAGAGGGTGACGGTCTGGTTCAGGTTGTTGCCGTCCAGGGCGGGCAGCATCCCCATCTTGACCATCAACTGAAAGCCGTTGCAGACCCCCAGTACCAGCTTGCCGGCATTGATAAAACGGGTGAACTGTTCCACCAGCTTCTCACCACTGCCACTGACGGAGGCATTTTTCAGGCGGTTGGCCTGGGCCTTGGCGCTACCCAGGTCGTCACCGTCCAGAAAACCGCCGGTCAGGTTCAGAAAATAGAAGTCGTCCAGCCGGATTTCTCCGGAGAGTATCTCGGCGATATGGGCGATGACCGCCTCATCAAAGCCTCCCAGGCGACAGGCGTGGGCTGCCTCTGTCTCGCAGTTGGTGCCATTGCCGGTAATGACCAGCGCTCGTATCGGTGTCATGCAGCGTTTTCCTTTGTCGGTTCATCCGGACCAGCTGCTTGCTGGTCGGTCATAATGCAGTTCCGTCCTGCCCGTTTTGCCTTGTATAGCATCTGGTCAGCCCGTTCCAGCAGGCTTTCCATGGTATCCCCCGTGTGTGCGACAGCAGCCCCCATACTGATGGTTGCCGTCACCCGCTGTTCCTGGTGCATGACAAAACAGCTTTCAACCAGCCTGCGCAGCTTTTCCGCCAGCTGTACAAGCCGTGCAGCATCGGCGTGGGGCACGACAATCAGGAACTCTTCGCCGCCCCAGCGTCCGGCAAGGTCGCTGCTACGCACATTGCCCTGCAGGGTCCGGGCAACCACGCGCAGGATATCATCGCCAAGCCCATGGCCGTAGGTGTCGTTAAAGGCCTTGAAATGATCGATATCGGCAAAGATGACGCCGACGCCGATGCCGTAACGTTGAAACTTATCCAGATCCGCCTGCAGTTTCATCTCCAGGTAGCGGCGGTTGGATATCTCTGTCAGCGGGTCCAGCAGGGCAAGACGCTGCAATTCTTCGAACTCCAGGCTGTCGAAGGGGGGGGCAGAGGTCTCCCTGAAGCTCTCAATGGCGCCGATGACCGTGCCGTCCCCATCCCTGACCGGCGAGGCCTGAACCGAGACCGCCACACGGTGGCCGTCCTTGTGATGCAGGTAGACATCAGCGCTATCCGGCATACCACCGGTTGCAGACATCAAGAGCGGGCAGGCGGAGCTGCACAGCTCATTGCCGTCGGCATCAACATGGACCAGAATGTTGTCCTGGCATCCGGAGCCCAGCACCTCTTCCGCAGTAAAACCGGTAATCCGTTCCGCACCCTTGTTCCAGAAGGTGATGACCCGGTTCATGTCAACAAAATACACACCATCGTGAATATTCTCGAGCAGTTGTCTGTAGAACGAATCCTGATGGGCGCTGCTTATGTCTGACAGTGGCCCGATCATAGCTCGCGCAGCGTTGCCTGCCAGGCTTCTTTCAGTTGTTCCAGGCTGCTGTGCAGCACGGTCTTGCCTTCCAGGCCGGCAATGCTGACCAGGTCAGTCTCTGCTACCTGGCCGATCTGGCTGAAGGTGGTACCGGCCATGGCCTCTTCAAAGGCCGACCATTGGGCCGGATGCACCGTGACCAGCAGACGTGAGGCCGACTCGGAGAACAGCAGCAGTTCATCGCTACGGTAGCGTTGATCACCCTCAAAACGGACGTTGCCAAGTTCCACACAACAGCCGAAACCACCTGAGAAGGCCGACTCAGCCAGGGCCACCGCCAGACCGCCATCGGACAGGTCATGGCAGGAGGCCACCAGACCGCTCATAATGGCTTGGTGCAGCGCCTTGTAGCGGGCCAGTGCCGCAGCCAGATCCACCTCGGGCACCTTGTTGCCGGTGTAGCCCTGCATGGCCAGGTACTCGGAACCACCCAGCTCATCCTTGGTGGCGCCCAGCAGGCAGATGATGTCGCCGGGGCGCTTGAAGTCCATGGTGACGGCATTGCGGATATCCGGAATCGTGCCGATCACCGAGAACAGCAGGGTCGGCGGGATCGAGATCTTGGTGGAGCCGTCGTAGAAATCGTTCTTCATCGAGTCTTTGCCGGAGATCAACGGCAGGTTGAGCGGCACGCAGTAGTCCAGCAGCGCCTGATTGGCCCGTACCAGCTGGGCCATCTTGTAGGGGCCGTCCGGAGTCTTTTCGGACAGGACCGGGTCGCACCAGCAGAAGTTGTCCAGACCGGCCCAATGCTCCGGGTTGCCGCCCACCGCCACATAGTTGCGCAGCGCCTCGTCAATGGCATTGGCGGCCATGTGGTAGGCATCAATATCCGAATAACGGGGACAGATGCCGTGGGAGACCACCACCCCTTTGTAGGAATCGAGGATCGGTCTGACCACCGCCGCATCGGAAGGGCCGTCATTGGTCACGCCGGTGAACGGCTTGACCACCGAGCCCCCCTGGACCTCATGGTCGTAACGCCGCACCACCGACTCCTTGGAACAGATGTTGAGCTGTCCCAGCAGCTGCAGCAGGTCAGCAGTCCAGTCGTCCTTGTGTTGTGCCGGTGCCTCCGGGTTAACCGGTGGCTGCCACTTGGCCGGGATCTGCATCGGCGGCAGCCCTTCGTGCATGAACGCCATCGGCAGCCAGGCCACCGTTGCTTCGCCGTACTGGATATGGAAGGTGCCGCTGTCGGTAAATTCGCCCAGTACGGTTGATTCCACGCCGAACCGTTTGGACATGGCCATGAATTCATCCAGCTTTTCCGGCGGTACGGCCATGGACATCCGTTCCTGGGCCTCGGAGATCAGGATCTCCCAGGGATTAAGGCCGGGATACTTAAGTGGGGCCTTGGCCAGGTCCATCCGGCAGCCGTTGCACTCGCCCGCCATCTCACCGATGGAGGAGGAGAGCCCTCCTGCACCGTTGTCGGTGATGAAGCGGTAGAGGCCCTTGTCGCGGGCCCGGATCAGGAAGTCGAACATCCGCTTCTGGGTGATCGGGTCGCCGATCTGGACGGCGGTGACCGGTGAGTTCTCGTTCAGCTCTTCGGAGGAAAAGGTGGCGCCGTGGATGCCGTCCTTGCCGATCCGGCCGCCGGCCATCACGATCAGGTCACCCGGTTTGATGCTCTTCTCATGGCCCGGAATGCCGTTGACCCGGGCCGGCATCATACCGGCGGTACCGCAGAATACCAGCGGCTTACCGGCAAAGCGCTCATCAAACACGATCGAGCCGTTCACGGTGGGGATGCCGGACTTGTTGCCGCCATGCTCCACCCCTTCCACCACTCCCTCAAAGATCCGGCGGGGATGCAGCAGCCGTGATGGCAGCGGCTTGTCGTAGAACGGGTCGGCAAAACAGAACACATCGGTGTTGAAGATCAGTTTGGAACCCTGGCCGGTGCCGAACGGGTCACGGTTGACCCCCACAATGCCGGTCAGGGCGCCGCCGTAGGGGTCAAGGGCGGAGGGTGAGTTGTGGGTCTCGACCTTGAAGACCAGCGAGTTGTTCTCGTCAAAGGTAATCACCCCGGCGTTGTCCTTGAAGACCGACAGGCAGAAGTCCTTGTCACCCATGTTCTGGCGCACCTCTTTGGTGACCCGCTGGATGTAGGACTTGAAGAGCGACTTGATCTCCTGCTTGGCACCGCTTTCATCCTCATACTGCACGGTACCGGCAAAGATCTTGTGCTTGCAGTGCTCTGACCAGGTCTGGGCCAGGCATTCCAGCTCCACATCGGTCGGCCTGCTGCCCAGTCCCTGTTTTTTCCGCTCTGCCAGCACCTGCGGATCACGGTAGTGGGCCTGGATGATCTTCATCTCCTCCAGGGTCAGGGCCAGTACACCGTCTTTACTGATCCGCAGCAGTTCCTCATCCGGGACCTCCAGATCGATCTCCCGTACCTGCCCTCTGGTCTCGCCGGTTACCCTGGGTACCGTAACCGGGAAGCCGCGTCTGGCCATGAAGTCAGCTGCGGACATGATGCTGTAGCGCTGGATCAGGGTGTTGCACAACAGGCCGGTGGCGATCTTTTCCACCTGCTCATTGCCCAGATCACCCGTGAGCAGGTACTGGACCGACGAATAGACCGCCTCGCTGTCTGCAAGGGGACGCTGGATCAGGTAGGAAACCGCTTCACCGGCAGTCCGGCCGATATTGTCGGTTACGCCGGGGCGGAAGCCCACTTCCACGGCCCAGTCAAAGCCGCTGGCCTGGGGCAGGTCGACACTGTAGCTCTGGATGACCGGATCACAGAACGGCCCGCTGGCTGCAGCTTCCAGCTCTTCCCGTGTAAGTGCCGCATCCACCGTGTAGACATCGATGGTACGCACCTGTTTCACCTTCAGATGCAGAAAATGTTCAATCTCGCGCTTGATCCGCTCACCGCGGGAGTCGCGCACACCGTCTTTCAGGGCTACTTCAACTCTGCTCGACATGTCAGTCCTTTATTTCTTCACAAAGATAATTTCAACGCGACGATTACCTTCCACATTGCCCTTGGGATAAACCGGTTCAGCAGATCCAACCCCCAGGGCCTCAACCGTTGCCTGCTCAAGTTTGCCTTTGGTCAACAGACCTTCCCGGATGAAGCGGGCCATCTGGTCAGTGGCGGCGGCATCTTCGTGGCGGCTGGGCTGGCCAAAACCGTGTACCCGCAGTTTGATCCGGTATTCCGGATAGGTTTTAAGCAGGTCAGCCAGCCTGACAATTGTAGTGGTGCCGGCAGGGGTCAGGGTGGTGCTTTTGCCGGTTGTCTTCAACATCTGAGAGCGAGGGAAGGTGACCGACAGGCCGGCGCTGGTGGTCTTGACAATGCCGCCCAGCTTGCCTGCCTCTGCTTCAAACGCCTTGATCCGCTTTTCGGCAGCCAACTGTTCTCCGGTGGCCTGCAGCTGTGCGGTCTGTTGTTTCAATCCTTCCAGCTCCTGGGTCAGGGCTGCCACCCGCTGCTCAGATGAAGCGGTGGCCTTTTTCTGTTCATCCAGTGCCTTGAGCAGTTCGCCGGTTTTCTGGTCGGAGCTGGTGATGACCGAGCCTTTGGCTGACAGTTCCGCTGTTAACGAGGCGACCTTGGCGTTCAGGCTGGTGATCTGACTGGTCTGATCAGCGCTCTGTTTTTTCAGGGCCTTCACCTGGGCCACCAGATCATCAAAGACCTTGATCTTGGACTTGGTAACCGTAATCAGGCCGTCAAGCCGGGACTTCTCCTTGTCCTGGTCCTGTTTGCCGATGCGGGCCAGCAGCACCGCTGCCTGCAGTCTGGCTGCCTCTGCAAGATAGCGGACGGTCGGCTCGGCCTTTTGGTCGAGCTTGCCGCTCCAACCCAGATTTTTCTTGTATTCCGCCTCGGCATTACGCAGGGAGTTCTGCGCAATCAGGATGTCGTCATTCAGTGCCGGCAGATCAGCCCCCTTCGACAGGACCTGGGCAACGGCACTCTGGGCCTGTTGCAGGTAGGCCGGTAGCGGTTCATCTGATGCAGATACGGAGAGGGGGATGATGGCGGTCAGACCGGCAATCAGACTGCAGATGACTGCTGCACGAATCAGGCGGCTCATGGTTTTTCCCCTTTCCCGTCCAGAATGGCTGCCAGACGTTGTTCAAGCTGGGTCAGCTCCTTCTGGGATGCTGTAGATTTCTCAAGGGCGATCCGTTCGTCGGTCAGGGCCAGGGCCAGTTTGACCTGGGTTGTTGCCAACTCGGAGGCCTGGCGGGTGGCACGGTCATCCCCCTGTTTTAAACCGTTCTGGGCGGTTTCCAGGTTGGCTGCCGCCTGCTCAATCACTTCCGGGGCATACTTGGCCGCTGGTGTGCCGCTCAATTTGGCAACCTGATCCCTGGCCTTCTGATACAGGGCAGTGGTCTCAGGTTTGACCCCGCCTGCCTCATCGGCAGCAAAGGCAAAACCTGCTGTCAGTGTCAACAGGGCAACTGCTGCATAGCACCGGACTGGTTTCATGGCCTCTACCTCCCTTTAGTTATGGGGTGTGTGCACCTTGTTCCTGTTTCAATGTAACGGTCCTGATCGGGAACGGAATCTCGATCCCCTGTTCGCGGAAGCGATTCAGGATCCGGGAGTTGATCTTATCGGTTGTGGCAAACAGCTTGGCGTACTCTTCAACCCAGAAGAAGAGCGACATATTCAGGGCCGAATCGCCAAAGGAAACAAAATACGCCTCCGGCCCCGGGTCTTTCAGCACATCATCAATCTCAAGGGCGATGGCGACCAGCTGTTGCTTGACCCGCTCCGCGTCACTGTCGTAGCCGACCCCCACATTGATCCGTCCCTTGATCCGGTTATCGGGAAAGGCCTGGTTGGTCAGCATGGTGTTGCAGAGATCCGAGTTGGGGATGATCAGCAACTGGTTGTCCAAAGTCTTGATCTTGGTGGAGCGCAGCCCGATATCCTGCACATCCCCCACCTGACCCCCTGACAGCTGGATCCGGTCCCCGATCCTGAACGGCCGGTCGATCATCAGGGTAAAACCTGAGATGACGTGGGCCAGGGTATCCTTGGCGGCCATACCGATGGCCAGTGAGCCGATCCCCAGGGCGGTGACCAGTGAGAGTATATCATAGTTGAAGTGCTTCAACACTACCATCAGCGCCGCGCCGATGATGAACAGCATGGTCACCTTTTCGATTATCGGTGCCATCTGGCGTGAGAAGGCCCCGGCCTCGCCGTCCTGCTGCCGTTCTGCGTACCAGAGCAGGGTCTCGTGCAGCACCCGGTAAATCAGGATACAGACAATTGCCACATTGGCAATGAACAGGCCTCCTGACAACAGCCTGAAAAGCTTTTCATGCAGCGGCAGTGTCCGGAAGGCGTAATAAATTCCCAGGAAGGTCAGCAACAGCGAGACGGAAGGGGTGACCCGCTTCAGGATCCGGTCATCAAGATCCGTTGAGGTGAACGAGGCGATCTTGCTGCCCCAGCGGTTGATAATCCAGCAGACCACCTGAGCCAGAAGCCAGAAACAGCCGAAGACAAGCAGGGCCGTCAGCAGCCGTTTGGCCCAGAACAGCGAGCCTGTGTCACTACTTGACGGCACAAAGGAGGTTATGAACGCTTCCAGCAGACTAGGCACCGAAGACCCTCTTGAAGATGGTGTCGACATGCTTCAGGTGATAGGAGAGATCAAAGGATTCACGGATCTTGGTCTCGCCCAGGGCACCCACCACCTCCGGGTCGGCCAGCAGTTCGGTCTGGAAATCCTTGCCCTCTTCCCAGACCTTCATGGCGTTCTTCTGTACCAGGCGGTAGGCGTTCTCGCGGGATACGCCCGATTGGGTCAGGTCCAACAGGATCTTCTGGGAGAAGACCAGCCCCTTCATCTGGTTCAGGTTTCTGAGCATGTTTTCAGGGTAGACCACCAGATTCCTGATCAGGCCGTTCAGGCGGCGCAGCGAGAAATCCAGCGCCACGGTGGCATCCGGGCCGATGTAGCGCTCAACCGAGGAGTGGGAGATGTCCCGCTCATGCCACAGCGCCACGTTTTCCAGGGCGGGGATGCACATGGACCGGACGTAGCGGGCCTGACCGGTCAGGTTCTCGGACAGGATCGGGTTACGCTTGTGGGGCATGGCCGAGGAGCCCTTCTGACCTTTGGTAAACTGCTCCTCCGCCTCCAGCACCTCGGTGCGCTGCAGGTGACGGACTTCAATGGCGATCCGCTCCATCGAGGAGGCGATGATGGCCAGGGCGCAGAAATACTCGGCATGGCGGTCGCGGGGGATGACCTGGGTCGAGACCGGCTCCGGCTTGAGTCCCATCTTTTCGCAGACATACTCTTCAACAAAGGGGTTGATGTTGGCAAAGGTCCCGACCGCGCCGGAGATGGCGCCGGTGGCGATCCCTTCGCGGGCTGCCCGCAGACGGGTCCGGTTACGGTCCATCTCGGCATACCAGGTGGCCAGCTTCAGGCCGAAGGTGACCGGCTCGGCGTGGATACCGTGGGAGCGCCCCATGCAGACCGTATCTTTGTGCTCATAGGCACGCACCTTGATCGATTCAAGGATCATATCCAGATCAGCCAGCAGTTCATCCGCAGCCTGCACCAGCTGTACGGAAAGGCAGGTGTCCAGCACATCGGAGGAGGTCATACCCTGGTGGATAAAACGTGCCTCAGGGCCGACATACTCGGCCACCGAGGTCAGGAAGGCGATTACGTCATGTTTGACCTCGGCCTCAATGGCGTCAATCCGGGCGATATCAAAGTTGCCCTTTTCGCGGATGACCGGCACGACTTCCTGCGGGATAACGCCAAGCTGGGCCTGGGCCTCGCAGGCCAGGGTCTCGATCTCAAGCCAGATGCGGAAACGGTTTTCCGGTTCCCAGATTTTTGCCATGTCGGGTCTTGTATAACGGGGGATCATGTTCAACACTCCTTAGCACACTGAATATTTTCACCGCAGAGGACGCGGAGAAAACAAAACTCAAATTTTTGGAGGTGGAGGGTAAACCACCAGTCTACTTGGTTTTGTCTCTTCTTTTGAGTTTCCCTCTGTGTCCTCTGCGGTAAGTAAAAGCTTTAGATTTTCATCATCGGTCCGGCCTGGTGCTGCTCCCCAATCACGATCTGCGGTGCGCAACAGTTCTGGTCCCGTAAAAATGCCGTTGTTGTCTCAACCACCTTGTCCGGGTGGTTGTTGACCTCAGAGAGGTGCGCCATCACCAGCGCTTCAAGCCCTTCGTGGGCCAGGTCATGCAGCAGCTCCAGTGATTCCTGGTTGGAGAGGTGGCCATGGCGTGATTTTATCCGCTGTTTCAGGTTCCAGGGGTATGGGCCGTTCAACAGCATTTCCGGGTCATGGTTCGATTCCAGGTTCAGGGCCCGGCAGCCCTTCAGTTTCTCCCGCACCAGACGGGTGACAATCCCCAGATCCGTGGCCGACCCTGTCCGTCCCTCACGGGATTCAAGCACAAACCCGACCGGATCACAACAGTCATGGGAGATTGGAAACGGATCAATCATGATATCACGAAAGGTAAAGGAATAGCCGGTTTCAAACTCCACCAGCTGTGCCTTCTGCAGGTAGCGTTCAGCTGCCTGACGGGTAGCGTAGCTGGTCAGAACCGGTACCTTGTACCGCCGGGCAAAGGAACCGGCGCTGCGGATATGATCGATATGCTCATGGGTGACCAGCACTGCATGGATAGACTCCGGGTCTAGTGCCGAGTCTGTCAGGCGGGTTGTGATCTCCTTCAGTGACAAACCTGCATCAATCAGCAGACGGACACCGCCTGTCTCAATGAAGAGGCAGTTCCCTTTGCTGCCGCTGGCCAGTGAACAGATTTTCATTCGAATGTTTATACAGGATTATCTATGTCTGTGGCAAGGCAGACGTGAAACATGTCGAAATGGTTGACTATCTTCGCGATGGGTGTTCCCGATGCAGCAGTTGCCTCGTTTAACGTCTGGTCAGTCTGTGTCCGCACGCTGGATACGCACTCATGAGCCGGGGGCAGGCCGTCAGGCATACCCCCGATTCATAGCCGGTCACGACCGGTGCTTATAGCCGGGATTGTCCGGGATACGTTTAGCAGGCTGTTGAAAAACTACTACGGAGCCCGTCTACGGCGTTGCGCGGTGCTCGCTCCTTCTCCTAACTATACGTTATGTCTCAGTCGCTGTGCGCCGTGCGCCTTGTAGCCGTGCTTCCTCATAACGTTTTTCAACAGCCTGTTAGTCGCGGTGATGTTTTTGTTCTTTCTTATGCTTTTTGTAATGGCCCTTGTGCTTGCCGTTGTCCTTCACAACAATCCGCTCCTTTTCAATAACCGTTACGCGTGGGGGAGGCGGTGGCGGAGTTGTGCCGACCTGTACACTGACATTGGGGGTGGAGACGCTTACACCTACCCCTACCTGGGCAACGGCCACGTTTGTTGCTAAGAGCATACATACCAGACCTGCTGCGAATGATGTACGGATCATCTGTTTCTCCTTGTGTACATGGTATATGATTTTTCCTGCATAGCCCCGCATCATCGACGGGTTGTTGTTTGTTAATTATTTCTACTGCTTATCCGTCATCAGCGGAACCTGGCGGGTCTATTTGCCGAACAGCTTGCCTATCCCTTCAACCCCTTTGCCCCCCAGAAATATTACCCCGCGGGCGACATCGGAGACAATCGGTATGCCGATCTTGCTGGCTACACCGGTTGCAATCTGATCGACAAGGGATTGACGGGCCTGGAAGCGAGGGTTGGCAAGATCACCAGCCAGCGTAAAGGGGACGACGATCTCATCTTTGTTGTCCTTCAGAAAAGCCAGTACGGTCTTGGCAGGCAGCCCCAGAAAGAGCCCGCGGCCGCCACTCAGGTTGAGCTCCAGCCCCTTGATACGGATTTCCCCCGGCATGTTCAGCCGCCGTTTGCTGATGGTAATCTGCGCATCACCATCAAGGGTGCCACGCGTCACATCAAGATCGCCCGGCTTGAGGTAGTAGGGACGGAAACGGGTCAGGTCCCACTGGCGCAGAGCAAGTTTGAGAGAACTGTCAAGGGAGGCCGGTGAAATCTGTCCTGCCAACGTCAGGCTGCCGGACTGCGGGGCAGCCAGGGAGGCCTTGAGCGGCATTGGCTGGTTGAGCAAGGGGTAGTTAAAGGGGCCGCAGGTCAGCTGCAGCCTGGGAAAGCGCAGCAGATGGTATCCCTCTCTGGGATGGCTGGTACCCACGGCAGTCCGTCGTTTGGTCTGGCGGTCAAGGATGATCAGCTCACCGTCTGTCAGCCTTATTTCGCCAATGGAGGTGGCAAAGGCGGGGCTGTCGCCCCGGGGAGCAACATCGCCACGCTGTTTGCGGACAGAGGGCAAGGGAGGGATCAGCTTGCCGTCGGGACCGATTTCAAACAGCAGCTTGGGCTGTTCAATGCTGAGCTGCCTGATTTCAATCCTGCGGGAGGCCAGCGCACGGAAGCTGGGAGTCATCACAAGCCGCGGGATCAAGAGCCGGTCCGGGAAAGGGCCGGGCCCGCTGCGGCGGATGCGGATGTCCGTCACCACCACCCGGTTCCAGCCAGCCTTGATGCTGCCTAAAGAAACATCAGGCCCCAGATTTTTCTGCAGCGTGGTCTCGACCAGTCTGGTCAGATTGCGTGAGAGCCAGAATAGTGTGACGGCTGCCAGAATAGCGAACACGCTTCCTGCAATAATCGCACTGCGGACTGCTTTTCTGTTGATGCTGAGGAGTTGCATGCGCTGCACGATAGCCGAATAAGCCCGTTTTGACAACTGCTGCAAGCGGTTTTATCCCCGCGGGTGCAGTTCGCGGTGCAGCTGTTTCAGACGTTCACGGGTGACATGGGTATAGATCTGGGTGGTGGAGAGGTCGGCATGACCCAGCATGATCTGGACGCTGCGCAGGTCGGCACCGTTTGCCAGCAGGTGGGTGGCAAAGGAGTGACGCAGGGTATGGGGGGAGATGCTGGTGCGGACACCGGCCAGCAGCGCACGCTTTTTGATGATGTTCCAGAAGGCCTGACGGGTCATCGCCTTACCCAGGCGTGAGAGGAAGAGCTGAGGCTGGAGACCCTCCGGGTCCTGCTTGCTGCGCACCTGCTCCAGATAGTCGGCCACCCGGTGGCAGGCGGCGGCGCCGATCGGTATCAGCCGTTCCTTGTTGCCCTTGCCGATGGTCATCAGATAGCCGATCTCCAGATTTACTTCTCGCTGTTTCAGGTTTACCAGTTCAGACACCCGCAGGCCGGTGGCGTAGAGCAGTTCCAGCATGGCCCGGTCGCGGATGTCTTCGGAACGACTGCCGTGCGTTGCCCCCAGCAACCTGTCAACCTCTGCCATGCTCAGGAAGGTCGGCAGCTTTTTCAGGGGGCGGGGGGCTTCAATGATGGCTGAGGGGTTGGTGGTGGCATAACGTTCGATCAAGAGGAAGCGGTGGAGCATCCTGATGGCGGAGAGCAGTCTGGCCCGGCTGCGGGGGGCCAGGCCCCGTTCACGTTCTTTGCCAAGAAATTCGGCAATGTCGGATGGCTGGATGCTGTCCGGGGTGTCGCGCTGCAGCCGTTCCAGATAGTCCAGGTAGCGCCCCAGATCAGCGGCGTAGGCACTGCGGGTGTTGGCGGACAGACCTTTTTCCACGGTCAGCCAGGCCAGGAACAGGTCGAGAAAACGGTTCATTGCCAGTCATCAATGGCCCAGGCCAGACTGGTGCGGATCTCTTCCAGTTTGTCTTCGGCAAAGACCTTTTGGCCGAAGATGTCCCGTACATAGAAGACGTCTGCCACCTGGTCCACCTTGGTGGAGATCTTGGATACGCCGATATACAGCCCCAGTTGGTTGATGGTGCTGGTGATCAGGTAGAGCAGCCCCACCTTGTCATGGGCATAGATGTCGATGACGGTGTACTCATCCGACACCTCGTTGTCGATCTCGATCCGGGTCGGGAAGTGGCGGGCCGATTTGGCCGGCAGCAGGGTGGGGCGCTGACGCCTGTGCACCAGATCAGAGACCTGCACCGTGCCGTGCAGGACATCGGCCATGTCTGCCTCCACCTTCTGCCAGCGGGCCTCGTCGGTAATCAGGAAGCCCTGGGCAGAGTTGACCTGCAGGATATCCAGGATCTTGCCGTTTTTACCGGTAAAGATCTGGGCACCCAGGATGTTGATGCCGTTGGCTGCCATGACGCCGGTTATCTTGGAAAACAGTCCATGGGTGTCAAAGGTACAGATGGTGAAGCTGGAGAAACCGCTTTCCTGCTCATGCTGGACCTGCATGACCAGATCCTTGTCATTCAGCTGCACCAGCAGGTGCAGATGGTCGGCAATGGTCTGCAACGGTGCCGACAGCAAGTAGCGGGTCGGCAGGGCGCGCAACTCTTCCCGGGCTGTGGCGGCAGGGATGTCG
This sequence comes from Trichlorobacter lovleyi, assembly GCF_015239775.1. NCBI lineage: Bacteria > Pseudomonadati > Thermodesulfobacteriota > Desulfuromonadia > Geobacterales > Geobacteraceae > Trichlorobacter > Trichlorobacter lovleyi. Next base: position 2,617,594 of record NZ_CP058409.1, on the reverse strand, counting down.
TATTCCACCATCTCCCGCACCTTGCGCCGGACGCTGCGGACCCGTTCCGTACCGGCCTCAAGCCTGAAGTCACCCCGCTCAAGGATGTTGAACGCCTTCTCGTACAGCTCGTTGAACAGCATCGCCTTCCAGGTGGTCCAGACATCGGAGCCGACCGCCCGTACATCGGCAATGGTCAGCAGAAACAGCATCTTCAGGTTTTCGCTGGTGACCATCTGACGGGCGAACTGCATGATCATCCGTTCGTCGGCCAGGTCACGGCGCTGGGAGATATGGGCAAATATCAGGTGCTGGCGCACCAGGAACTCCAGCCGCTCGCTGTCCTCTTTGGAGAGCCCCATCCGGCGGGCAATGGTGGGGATCATGTCGGCCCCCTTGTCGGCGTGGCCGCCCCCCTCTCCCTTGCCGATGTCATGGAACAGGATCGACAGGATCAGCAGCTCCCGCTTGCCGATCTGGCGGGCGATGGCACAGGGCAGCGGCAGTTGCTTTTTGAGCTCGCCATTCAGGATCTTCTCGATCTGCTCAACGGCAAACAGGGTGTGTATATCCACGGTGTAGATATGGTACAGGTCGTGCTGCACCTTGCAGTAGATATGCTCAAACTCGGGGATATACTCGTTCAGAAACTCCAGGTGATGCATCAGCCGCAGGGTGTCCGCCATCCCTTTTTCAGAGCGCAGGATATTCAGGAAGGACTGGTTGACCTCGCGGTTGCGCCTGAATTTGTCGTTGATCAGGTGCAGGGACCGCCTGATCAGCCATTTGACACGGATATTCAGCGTCACCCCGTGTTTCTGGGCCAGCTCGAAGATCTGCATCAGTACCGCCGGATTCTTGTCAATGATCGATTCATCCGGGATAATCAGTTCACCCTTGAGTACAAAACAGCCGTTGCCCACCGGGCGGCGTACAAAGTAGCCCAGGATCTTTGCCGCGCCTTCGTCACGCCAGACACAGCGCGAGGTGAGGGTGGAGGAGAAATGCTCCACCCGGGCTGCATGGCGGTAATAATCCCGCATGAAGTCTTCCACTGCCAGCACCTTGCCGCGGTCCTTGTACCCCAGGAACTGCGCCAGGTGGACCTGCAGGTCAAAGTTCATCTGGTCCGATTTTCTGCGACTATGGAAGTGCAGTTCGTTACGCATCCGCCAGAGGTGATCCAGGGCTGAGTGGTAGACCTCCAGCTCTGCCTCGGACAACACCCCTTTGATGACCAGCTCCTTGGGGTCATCAAACTTGTACTTGACCTGTGCCACCCAGAGGGCGGTCTGCAGGTCGCGCAAGCCGCCTTCTCCCTCTTTGATGTTTGGCTCCAGCAGATAGATGGTGGCACCGTATTTGTCACGCCGCCGCCGCATCTCCGTGATCTTCTCCTTGATGAATTTGTCGCTGGCCTTGGGCAGGATCTGGGAATAGACCGTCTTGCGCAGGGTGGTGAAGAGCGGTTGATGGCCGGCCAGGAAGCGGCAGTCGATCAGGGCGGTCTTGATGGTGGTATCCTGGGCCGCCATCTCAACACAATCGGCCGGGGTGCGTACCGAATAGCCCACATCCAGCCGCAGGTCCCACAGGAAGTAGAGCAGCTTCTGGGCAAAGGCCTCGACGGCCTCCACCGGCACACTGCCGTCGTGCAGGAACATGATATCAACATCGGAATAGGGGTTGAGTTCGCCGCGGCCGTAGCCGCCCACCGCAGCCAGGGTCAGGTGGCCGGTCAGGCGCTTGCCGTCGGCCCCCATCAGGCCGAGAATGCCGTTGAACAACGTGGAAACCATGGCATCCATGACCGCTGAAAGCTGGTGCACCACGTCGGTTCCGCTTGCACCGGCAGCATGGCGCTGGCGGATCTCTTCGTGGGAGGAGGTTATGAACTGTTTACAGGCCTCAAGTATCTCGGGACGTTGCTCGTCAAAGCTGCGGGTATCGGTGGAGGGGAAGAGGTGCGTGGTATCAAAGGTCATGGGAACAGTCCTGTTGCTGCTTTGACATCAGTGTCCCAGCAGGCGATTGAGTATGCCCGGCAGGGCAATATCCAGTGTCATGATAATGGTCAGCACAACCATGATGACAACGGTAATCTGTGCAATAAGGTTGAAGACAGGGCCATTCACGTAGGAGCCCATCAGTTTTTTGTCGTTGATCAGCAGCAGCATCACAATCAGAACAAATGGCAACACCATGCCGTTTAGGACCTGGGACAGAAACATGATCTTCATCAGCGGTGCATTGGGTATCAGGATCAACAGGGCACTGATGGCGATGATGACGGTGAAGAACCAGAAAAACTGTGGTGCCTGCTCGAAATCCTTGTCAACGCCGGACTCCCAGCCCATCCCTTCGCAGATATAGAAGGCGGTGGACAGCGGCAGGATACAGGCGCCGAACAGTGAGGCATTGAACAGGCCAAAGGCAAACAGGGATGAGGCATGCTGCCCCACCAGCGGTTTCAGGGCCAGGGCTGCATCGGCAGCGGTCTCGATCTTCAGCCCATGAAGGTGGATGGTGGAGGCGCAGGCCACCATCATAAAGAAGGCCACCACAATTGCCAGGACACAGCCGACAATCACATCAAGCCGGGTAAAGCCGTACTGCTCGGCGGTAATCCCTTTTTCCACCACGGCAGATTGCTGGTAGAACTGCATCCAGGGGGCAATCGTGGTGCCGATGATACCGATCAGGGTCATGATGTAGGCGCTGTCCGGCTTGAATTCGGGGGTGACCGTGGCCTTCAGGATGATGTCCCACTTCGGGCCTGCCATGAAGGCGGCAATCGGATAGGCGATGTAGACCAGGCAGGCCACCAGAAAGACCTTTTCAACGGTGCGGTAGGAACCTTTGACGATCAACAGCCAGACCAGCACCGCACTGACCGGTACTGAAACGTACTTGCTGATGCCGAAGAGCTCCAGCGATGCGGCAATACCGGCAAATTCGGAGATGGAGTTACCCAGGTTGGTGATAAACAGGGCGATCATGACGTAAAAGGTGATCTTGACGCCGAAGGACTCGCGGATCAGGTCTGCCAGGCCTTTGCCGGTGACGGCTCCCATCCGGGCGCACATCTCCTGCACCACCACCAGGGCAATGGTGGTGGGGATCATCATCCAGAGGATGGAATAGCCGTAGTTGGCGGCAGCCAGGGAGTAGGTGGCAATACCGCCGGCATCGTTGTCAACGTTGGCGGTGATGATGCCGGGCCCAAGCAGCGCAAGAAACAGCAGAATGTTCTTGGTGTTGATCTGGGTAAATGGCTTGACCAGTTTGGTGGTTAAAATGCCGCGGAACATACGGTCTCCTACATCATGCCGCCACGGCGGGATTTAATAAGTTTGGGCAGCAGGTGCTGCAACAGGTCGTCAACGGTCAGTACGCCGGCCATGGTGCCGTCTGTATCCAGTACCGGCAGGGCCAACAGGTCGTACTTGGTCATCAGTTCCAGGGTCTCGGTCAGCTCTTCACTGACCTCAACCGTAACCAGATCCTCGTCCATCAGCTCACTCAGCGCCACCTCGGGGGGATGGGTCAGCAACTGCCGGATGGAAACGGCCCCTTCCGGCCGGTTCTCCTCGTTGACCACGTAGCCGTAGTGAATCTCATTCAGCTCTTCATAGGCCAGACGTAAGGCTGTCAGGGCTGATCCCACCGTCTCGTTTGGGGACAGGCGGAAGTAGTCGCTGTTCATCAGGCCGCCGGCCGTGTCGTCCTCATGCTCCAGCAGTTCCTGGATCTCTTCGGCGTTCTCCTCATCCATCAGCTCCAGCAGTTCCTGGGCCTTCTGCTCCGGCAGGTCAGCCAGAACGTCGGCAGCCTCATCAGGCTCCATCTCCTCCAGAATGTCAGAGGCCTGCTCCGAATCCATCTGGTTGATCACCAGGTTCCGCATGTCCGGTTCAAGCTCATACAGCGTCTCACCGGTGGTCTCGGCATCAATGGTCTCCAGAACCGTCTTGATGTTCTGGATCGGGATGCTCTCAAGAATGTCAGCCAGGTCGGCCGGGTGGATCTCGTTCATCTGGTTGCGGGCAATATTCAGGGCCAGCTTGGATGAATTCGCCTCAATCGGCTGGACATACTCCCAGCTGATCTCGGTGGTGGGGATATCCTTGCGCAGGGTGCGTGCCACCCGTTCGCCAAGCCGCTCATAGCCCAGGCGTCGCAGGATGCCGCGGAAGCCGATATCAACCGAGAAGATACAGAGTTTGTCATGCAGGTTGCCCAGCTTGACATCATTCACCCGTACCACCTTGGCGCCGTCAACATCAACGATCTGCTTGTCCAGCAGGTCGTGGCGAACCAGGATTTCACCCTCGGCGGGGATATAGCTGGTCAGTCCGGTCGGGATTGTTCCGGTGGTGGAGATAACAATGTGGGTAAACAGTTTGACCATGCCCCAGGGCAGCAGCTCAAGATTTCTGCCACGGCGGATCACCAGGTGGGAAACCTCGGGAAACACCTCGCCGGGCACCATGATCAGGTCCCGCAGGGTACCGACCTCTTGCCCGGAACTGGTGATGATCGAGCGCCCGATCACGCTGCTCAAATATATTTCGCTGTATTCTGTGCGCATAGTCATCTGCTTGGCTCGTTATAGGAAACGGGCCTTCAGCTGAAGACCCGTATGTGATTGGATTTGTATAGCCTTCGATCTGGTCAAAGTCAACCTGCAAGAACCTTGTAGCCTGATTGTGACAGAAACAGTTCCGGTTGTTTCCTTTTTTGTCAGGCTCTGCTACAGTCTGACCATCATGGCTGAGAAACTTATCTGCGCAAACAAGCGGGCCTTCCACGAATACCATATTGAAGAGCGTCTGGAGGCCGGAATTGTCCTGGTCGGTACCGAGGTGAAATCCCTGCGGGCCGGGAAAGCCAATATGGTGGACGCCTTTGTACTGGTACGCAACGGCGAGGCTTGGCTGCATAACCTGCATATCGCCCCCTATGATTTCGGCAACCGCCAGAACCACGACCCTGAGCGGCAGCGCAAGTTGCTGCTGCACAGCAGGGAGATAGAAAAACTGCATGCCAGAATCCGGCAGGACGGCTGTACGGCTGTGCCGTTGCGGCTGTACTTCAAGGAAGGCAAGGTCAAGGTTGAGGTCGGGGTGGCCAAAGGCAAAAAGCTGCATGACAAGCGGGAGGACCTGAAAAAGAAGGATCTGAAGCGCGAGCATGCAAAAGAGTTCAAAATAAAGGCGCGATAGCGTATAGTATAAGTATGGATCTTTGAAAACTGGGGGCGTAAAGGTTTCGACGGGGGAATGAACTCCTGGGTTGCACCGGGTCGGGGCAGGTGGCCGACCTTAATAAACCTGCACGGCAATATCTGCCGACAATTATAACACCCAACCTGTTGCACTAGCTGCTTAACAGGCGTTCCCGACTGAGATGTCGGTGGTAGGAAGGGAACGTCATTCACTACCGAATAGGATCGCGTAAGCCCGATACGCAGTCCGAAATTCAGGGATCGTCATCTCGCTGTCTTGTCCGCTGTACAGCCTGATGACTAAATCGATCAACGGACTAACGGTGTAGTAGCTCTCGACGTAGGTCTTTCGGACGTGGGTTCGACTCCCACCGCCTCCACCAATTAACCGTCCGTCATGGTGCGGATAAGTTCAAAAGCCTCCGATAAATCGGGGGCTTTTGCTTTTTCAGGGCACCTGCTCGCCGAGGGTGGTCTCCCTGCAAGGCTGATCGAATGGGCGTCCGCAATTGCCAAGTGGGCAGAGCGCGATATAATCAGCACTTACTTCAGACCGAGGTGGCACACGATGAGTTTTATTCTTGCGCTTGACCAGGGTACCACCAGTTCCCGTGCCCTGGTGTTTGACCATGACGGTACTGTCCGGGGGCTGGCCCAGAAGGAGTTCCGCCAGATCTTTCCCGAGCCCGGACTGGTGGAACACGATGCAGAGGAGATCTGGGCCTCACAGCTGGGCGTGATGGTGGAGGCGATTGCCCGGGCAGGGGTGAGCGCTGCCGATATCGCGGCCATCGGCATTACCAACCAGCGGGAGACAACGGTGGTCTGGGATCGCCGTACCGGCAAGCCGATCCACAATGCGATTGTCTGGCAGGACCGGCGTACTGCCGCGGAGTGTGACCGGCTCAAAAGGCTGGGGCTGGAAGCAACCTTCCGGGCCAAGACCGGGCTGGTGCTGGACCCCTATTTTTCCGGCACCAAGCTGGCCTGGCTGCTCGATCACCTGCCCGGGGCCAGGGACAGGGCTGAGAAGGGAGAGCTGGCCTTCGGCACCGTCGACTCATGGCTCGTCTGGAACCTGACTGGTGGCGAGCGGCATCTGACCGACGCCAGTAACGCCTCCCGCACATTGCTGTTCAATATCCACGAAGGCAACTGGGATCAGGAGCTGTTGCAGCTGCTCCGGATTCCGCCTGCAATCCTGCCGGAGGTTGTGCCCTCCAGCCAGGTCTACGGTGAGACAGCGGCCCGCTTTTTTGCTGCCCGGCTGCCGATCTCCGGTATTGCCGGGGACCAGCAGGCGGCGCTGTTCGGCCAGCTCTGCGACCGGCCCGGGATGGTCAAGAACACCTACGGCACCGGCTGTTTCATGCTGATGCAGACCGGCGAACGGCCGGTCCTTTCTGAGCGGAACCTGCTTACCACCGTGGCCTGCCGCCTGGGGGACCGGACCGAATATGCCCTTGAAGGCAGTGTCTTTGTGGCTGGCGCCGCGGTGCAGTGGCTGCGGGACGGTCTGGGGATCATCCGCAGTTCTGAGGAGGTTGAAACGCTGGCTGCCTCGGTGCCGGACAACGGCGGTGTCTACCTTGTCCCGGCCTTTGCCGGGCTGGGAGCGCCCCACTGGGACCCCTACGCCCGCGGTACCCTGCTGGGCATTACCCGCGGCAGCACTGCCGGCCATATCGCCCGGGCCACCCTGGAAAGTATCGCCTTCCAGACCGCTGACCTGCTGGAGGCGATGGAGTCGGATGCAGCCACTCCCCTGACTGAATTGCGGGTGGATGGCGGTGCCACTGCCAACAATCTGCTGATGCAGTTCCAGGCCGACCTGCTGGGGGTGCCGGTTGTGCGGCCCAGGGTGCGGGAAACCACTGCCCTGGGGGCGGCCTATCTGGCCGGGTTGGCAATCGGCTACTGGCAGGATCGTGGGGAGCTTAGCCGGCTCTGGCAGGCGGAGCAGACCTTTACCCCGGCACGGGAACAGGAACGGATGGCGGAGTTGCGTTACAACTGGAGCAGGGCCGTTGAGCGCTCAAAAGGGTGGGCACAGCCATGAAACGTGCGGAACTTTTGCAGCAGCTTGCAGATGGTGCAATCTGGGACATGATCGTGATCGGCGGCGGTGCTACCGGCCTTGGCACGGCGGTGGAGGCGGCCAGCCGCGGCTACCGGACCCTGTTGCTGGAACAGGGGGATTTTGCCCAGGGGACCTCCAGCCGGAGCACCAAGCTGATCCATGGCGGGGTGCGCTACCTGCAGCAGGGCAACCTGTCGCTGGTGCTGGAGGCGCTGCGGGAGCGGGGACTGCTGATCCGCAACGCCCCCCATCTGGTGCACAATATGTCGTTTGTGGTGCCGCTCTACGACTGGTGGGAAGGGCCGTTCTACGGTATCGGCCTTAAAATGTACGACCTGCTGGCCGGTAAGCTGGGGCTCGGCCCCTCCTGTCTGTTGTCCAAGGAGGAGACCCTGCGCCATATCCCCACTGTAGAGCCGAACGGTCTGCGGGGCGGGGTAATCTACCATGACGGCCAGTTTGACGATTCCCGTCTGGCGGTCAGTCTGGCCCTGACCCTGGCCGATCTGGGCGGTGTTGCGCTCAACTACCTGCCGGTGACCGGCATCATCCGGACAGATGGGCTGGTGAGCGGGGTGGGGGCGCTGGACAGGGAAACCGGCCGGGAGTTCGTCATCAGGGGCAAGGTCGTCATCAACGCGGCCGGTCCGTTTATCGACAAGGTGCGGCGGATGGTCGACTCCACGGTCAGGGAGCTGATTACCCCCAGCCAGGGCGTGCATCTGGTGCTGGACGGCTCGTTCCTGAACGGTGACAGCGCAATCATGGTGCCCCATACCGATGACGGCCGGGTGCTGTTTGCGGTCCCCTGGCATGGCCGTACCATCGTCGGCACCACCGACACCCCGATTCCGGAGGCCGGTCCGGAACCACGTCCGCTGGCGGAAGAGATCGACTTCCTGCTGGCCCATGCCAGCCGCTACCTGACCCGCCACCCGCAGCGCTCCGACCTGCTGAGTGTCTTTGCCGGTATCCGGCCGCTGGTCCGTGCCGATGCAGGCAGCGACACCGCGTCGCTCTCCCGCGATCATACCCTGCTGGTGGAGAGCTGCGGTCTGGTTACCATTGCCGGTGGCAAGTGGACCACCTACCGCAAGATGGGGGAGGATACGGTTACTGCCGCTGCCCAGATCGCCGGGCTGGAGGAACGGCCGTCGGTTAGCGCCGAGCTGAGGATTCACGGCTGGCAGGAGGGGGTGGCTGTTGACCGGCCCTTGCAGGTCTACGGCAGTGATGCCGCAGCACTGGAACTGTTGCTGGCGGAAAATCCGGCCTGGCGGGAAGCGCTGCATCCGGCGCTGCCCTACTGTGCTGGGGAGGTGATCTGGGGGACACGCTACGAACAGGCACGGACCGTGGAGGATATCCTGGCCCGTCGCACCAGGGCGTTGCTGCTGGATGCCCGTGCCAGTATCAGCGCGGCGCCGCAGGTTGCGGCACTGATGGCGTCCGAGCTGGGGCAGGACCAGGCCTGGCAGGAGACGCAGGTTACGGCATTTACGGAGCTTGCCAGCGGGTATCTGCCGGCATGAGGCAGGACGCTGAAAGGGAAGGATCGCAGATGACGAGAGAGAGTGATGCATTAATCTCACACTGCCCGCAGTGCGGCAGTCAAGCGTTGACCTGGCCGTCGCCCAAACATTTCAGCTGTGCGGACTGCGGCTTTGTACTGTACCTGAATTGTGCCGCAGCGGTGGCGGTCATCATGGAGTGCCAAGGCAAGATCCTCTTCGGTGTGAGAAAGCATGAGCCGCAGCTTGGCATGCTTGATCTGCCCGGCGGGTTCGTGGACCAGGGCGAGAGTGCTGAAGAGGCGGTCCGGCGTGAGGTGCAGGAGGAGTTGGGGATTGCGATCCACGACATGCGCTATCTCTTTTCCTTCCCGAACAAATACCGCTATCGCGGCATTGAATACGACACGCTGGACCTGATATTTCTGGCAAGGTGGGATGAGCCGCCTGCGGTGAAGGCTGCCGATGACCTGGCGGATGCGCTGTGGGTCAGTCATGATGCGGTGGAATACGATAAAATCGGATTCGGCTCTCTCAGACGGGCCGTTCGCCGTTATCTGGAAATAGAGTATCCCGGCCTGGAAGGGGGCTGCCCATGAAGATCCTGATCGCGCCCGATTCATTCAAGGAGAGCCTGACGGCTCTGGAAGCGGCGCAGCAGATCGAGTCGGGATTCAGGTTGTCGTTCCCGGAGGCAGAGTATCTGATCGCCCCCCTGGCTGATGGCGGCGAGGGTACCGTACAGGCGGTTGTGGCAGCCAGCGGCGGCTCACATCTGTCCTGCAGGGTAACGGACCCGCTGGGCAGGCCGGTGCAGGCCGCGTATGGTCTGACCGGCGATGGCGCTGTCGCCGTCATTGAAATGGCCGCTGCGAGCGGCCTGATGCTGGTTCCCCCGGCAGCACGCAACCCGCTGCTGACAACCAGCTATGGAACCGGCGAGCTGATCCGGTCTGCCCTGGATGCCGGGGTGTCGCGCATCATTATCGGCATAGGCGGAAGTGCAACCAATGACGGCGGTGCCGGCATGTTGCAGGCGCTCGGGGCGGTGCTGCTGGATCGGCAGGGCAGGGAACTGGCCTCCGGCGGTGGCGCCTTGTCGGGGCTGGCACGGATCGACCTGAGCGGACTTGATCAGCGTCTGCAGCATGTTTCACTTGAGGTGGCCTGTGATGTCACAAATCCGCTGCTGGGGGAACAGGGGGCCTCAGCGGTGTTTGGCCCCCAAAAGGGGGCCAGCCCTGAGATGGTTGCGCAGCTTGATGCCAATCTGGCGCACTATGCCGGGATTATCAGCCGGGATCTGGGTAAGGCGGTGGCAGCGGTGCCGGGGGCAGGTGCTGCCGGAGGGATGGGGGCGGCATTGCTGGCCCTGGGGGCCAGGCTCTGTTCCGGCATTGAGCTGGTCATGGACTGCATCGGCTTTGAGACGCTTGTGCAAAAGGCTGATCTTGTCATTACCGGCGAAGGCCGTATCGACAGCCAGAGCGTCAACGGCAAGGTGCCGGTCGGTGTGGCCCGTGTTGCGGCACGTTGGGGGAAGCCGGTGATTGCCATTGCCGGCAGCCTGGCCGCTGATGCGGATATTGTCTATAGCCATGGGATTGCGGCCATGTTCAGTACCACGGCACGGCCCTGCAGCATGGAGGACGCCTTGGCAGACGCAGCTGCAAACCTCTTGCATACCTCCCGTGATATTGCGGCAACCGTACGGCTGGCCCAACGGCTGCCTCTGACGTGAGGCCTCCGGCCCGTCAGGGGGAGTCCGGCTTGTTCCCCGCAGCGCGTACCACGCAGCTGTCTAATGTTTTCAGGAGTACTTCCAGTCTGAACGGTTTTGTCAGGTAGGCGTCGAATCCCTGCTGCAGCAAGGCCTCCCTGGTCCCTTTCAGCGCATCGGCAGTCAGGGCAATGACCGGCGTGTGTTTCCCGCTGATTTCCTCTTCAGCACGAATAGCCGACAGCGCCTCTCCGCCACTCATGCAGGGCATGTGCAGATCCATCAGGATCAGATCGATAGCCTCTTTTCTCCAGATCTCCAGGGCCTGTTGGCCGTTTTCGGCACACAGAGGGTGGTGTCCCGCCTTTTGCAGCAGCAATACGGCAGTACGCTGATTGAGCAGGTTGTCTTCAGCCACCAGAATTGTCAGCGGTTTCTGGCGGGGCAGGGTGAGCGCCGACAGCTGCTGCGCAGAGGGCTCGGGGGGCGGCTCTGCAGGCCGCTTGAAGGGCAGTTCCAGGTGGAACCGGCTGCCTGTGCCTGCTGCACTCTCCACCCAGATGCGCCCGCCCATTAATTCTGCAAGCTGACGGCAGATCGTAAGCCCCAAACCGGTTCCGCCGAATCTCCGCGAGGTGCTGGTATCAGCTTGGGTGAACGGATCAAATATCCTGTCCAGCGCTTCAGCCGCAATGCCAATCCCGGTATCGGCAACCTCTATCCGGATGATGAGGAGGTCGTTGCGGCTTTCCTGCAGAGAGGCCTGAATGGAGATCTTGCCGTGGGCGGTAAACTTGACGGCGTTACTGAGCAGGTTGAGCAGGATCTGCTTGACCCGCAGCTGGTCACCGCGGACAAATTCAGGGATTTTCGGGTCGATCTGTATGTCGGCCTGTAAATGTTTTTCAAATATTTTGGACATCTGCATGGCAGTTATGTCACGCAGACACTGCTGCAGTGAAAAGTCGACTGCCTCGAGTTCTATTTTGCCGGCCTCTATCTTGGAAAGATCAAGGATGTCATTGATGATCGACAACAGGTTGTCGGCAGATGTCTTGATGTCACTCAGATACTCCTGTTGTTCGGGGGTAAGCTCCGTGAACCTGAGCAGTTCAGTCATACCCAGTATACCGCTCATGGGGGTGCGGATCTCATGGCTCATATTGGACAGGAACTGGCTTTTGGCGGTGTTGGCCGCTTCTGCCGCATGTTTTGCCTGGGCCAGATCGTCCTCTGTCTGTTTACGCATCTTGATTTCATGCTTCAGTTCAGTCACCAGATCCACTGCCATTGCATCAAATGTGCGGGAAAGATCACCGAACTCATCGTTTGTCTGGGTGGCACTGCGTACGGTCAGATCGCCGTTTGCCACCGCCAGTACCGCCTGGTGCAGCTTTGACAGGGGGCGCAGGACACGTTGCACCAGAATGCCGGTCAACAAGATCAGAATCAGCAGCATCAGGAGCGGGATGGCAATGGTGATGGTGCGGAATGTCCGCTCGATATGCATCCGCTGCTTCCGTGCCTCGTTGCCCCAGCGTTGTACCGAGTCAGAGATGATCTGGGTATGGGTCAGGGCCTGATCTATCAGCAGATCTTTCTGGCGGATCTGCAGATCTGTTTTGGCAGGACTTGCTGCAACAAGCCGTTGGAACAGATTGGTTAGCGATTTTGCTTCGTTGAGGGCCATAGACGACACCGGAACAACATCATGGGCCCCTGCCTCCAGTGTGTCTACCAGGGTGGTCTGCAATATCTGCCATTGCTGTATGGATCTCTTTTCCGAGTAGGTGATGTATTCATGGGTCAGTATCAATAGCCGGGAGATGGTGTTTGAGGCGGTTTGCGCCCGTTCTTCTGCCTGAGAAATCGCATTCAGCTTGATTGTGATCACCCAACTGGTTGTAGCCAGGGCCAACACCATCAGAAAAGCAATCGATATTGCAATTTTAAGTAATGTTCTTATCTGCATGGGCTACCTGACAATACTAATCAAGCCTGGACGCACCCTGCTCAGCGGGGTGGCGTAGATAAAATCGAGATAGTTTGGTGAACGTTCCTGTTTGACATGACCTTCATGGCGTGCCCAGCGGGACTCTCCTTCCAGGGTTGTCAGCAGTGACTGATCAAGCGAGAGACGATAGTTGTAGCGCGGCCAGATCCAGTGGATGAACGACTGGTCAAGCTGAAGACGGTTGCGAAGAATGACCATCGCCTTTGCGGGTTCAAGCTTGATGAACTGTTCTGCACGGTCCAGGGCGCGCAGCAACCTGACCAGATCATCATCACGCACGCCAAGGTGTTTCTTATGCACAAGCAGGTTGAAGGATAACCGGTAGACATTGGACTTTGGCAGGGTCCTGGTACCGGGAACAGACTTGAGCATGATAAAAGGGTACGGTTCCCAGATTGCAACGGCATCAATCTTCCTGTTTTTTAGTGCGTCAGCCATTTCCTCGGGTTGCAGATTGTGTACCTGAACGGATTTGGGATCGACACCATGCAGTAGAAGCAGCATATCCAGATAATAGTGGCTGGCCGTCCCGGTTACGGTTCCGACCCGCTTTCCTTGCAAGTGGCGGGGGTGAGAGATGTCTGTATTGGAGCGGGTTACAATTTTGATATCGTCATCACTGGTTACAAATGTGGCAATAACCGCGTAATTACTGTTCTCAAAACTGTTAAACATCACCACTGTGTCAGATGAGGTCGCAAGATCTGCATTGCCTGCCAGCAGCTCATGCAGTGTACGATGCCCGCCAATAACCTCGGATATTTTGAGCTGCAGGCCTTCAGACGAGAAATAGCCCATGCTGTCAGCGATGTAGATAGGGAGCGACAACGGGGTCTTTGATACTGATAGTCTGAGCGGTTCAGCTGACCAGGCGCTGGAAGTGAAGATTAGTTGAAATGACAACAGTAAAAGTAGTACTAAGCATGCTCGAGAGCTGCGCCAGAGACGGAGAAAAAAAAGGTTACCCGTTTTTTCTTTCAAGACAGTCCTGGTTAGGTAGCTTGTTGACATGGATTTCCCTCAGCCTGCGTTAGAGACACGTTTATTAATTTATCGTAGCTCAGTTTTTAAAAATTACAATGTGTGGTGAGGCAGTTTGCTGGTTGGATGTTATGCTGTCGGTACGCCTGGGGTATCATACGGAGTGTTGAGTCGGGAGCGTTACGGTCAGTAGATGATCTATAAATGCCAGACCGTCCTGGTCTTTCAGACCCAGGGCTCGGGGGAGAACGTGGCATGCTCAAACCGCTAGGGGTCAACATATGACTGAAATACAGGATGTTTCGAGACCCGCGGGGCGCAGGCTGCACCTGAGCAGCATCGTCTATACAGCCCTGTGCATGGTCGCGCTTTTGTCGCTTTTGTCCTCTCTGCCTTCCCTCTACCATTCCTACAGATCCTATGAACAGGCAAACAACGTATATTTACTGAACAATATCAGTGATGACCTGTATGCTGTGGTGAATAATCTTGGGTTTGAACGGGGGCGCGTCAATGTTGTTTTGAATGACGCCGGTCCGGTAAAAGGTATGGAGGCAAACAGGCGGTTTATTGCAGCCCGCAGTTCAGATGCTGATGCTGCTTTGGCCCGTGCGCTGACCAGACTGGAGGAGATTGAGTTTAAAGTCAGGGTCAACCACCAGACCGCTGAGATTCTACGTCTGAAAACCTTGATTGATTCATTGCGTACACAAGTGGCAGTGGCAATGCGCGTGCCTAAAAATGACAGAAACCCGCAGCTGGCACTGCAGTGGTTTACGGCAATGACCAACTATATAGAGAAAGTTGAAAATCTTCTGCAGGTCATTTCAGGTGACATCAGTGATAAAGACGGGATGATCGCCAGGTATTCAGCCTTAAAGCATGTAACCCTTTCCCTGCGTAACAGCGCCGGCCCCGAAATTTCTATTCTTTCCGGCACCATGTTGTCCGGTGCACCCATCGCTGTCGATCAGAGCAAGAAAATTGAACAGCTGCAGCTTGTCTCCCAAGGCCACTTTAAGAAGCTTGAACTGCTGAGCCGGAATCTGGTGACATCACCAATTCCCAGGGCCCTTGGTGAGTTGAAAGATTTTTATACGACCAGTTATTTGCCCTGTCGAAATGCCATTTTTAACGCTGCGCTCAGCGGTGGCCCTTATCCCTGCCCGCAACCCGATTTTTTAAAACGGGGAGTGCAGGCGTTGGACCATATAACTGCTTTTAATACCGTTCTTGTGGAGACAACCAAGCACTACGCAGAGCTTAATAGACAAGAACATAAACAAAGGATTGTTGTGCAGGTTGTGGCCAGTTTAGCTTCTTTTGCCCTGATTGCTCTGATATTTTTCTATGTGCATTATCATATTATCAAACCCTTGTCGCAGTTGACCTCGGCTATCAGGCGTCTGGCTTCCAAGGATCTGACCATAGAAATTCCTTCTGTTGAATCAGATAACGAAATAGGTGAATTAGCTGCTTCGGTGCATGTTTTTAGAAATATGGCGCTGCAGATTGATAATGATATGGTCACCATGAAACAGCTGCAGGGCAAATTACATGAGAGTCTTGAGCTATTGACGACAGCCCGCAATGCTGCAGATACTGCCAACCAGCATAAAAGTGAGTTTCTGGCCAACATGAGCCACGAGATCCGCAATCCGATGAATGGCGTGATTGGCATGCTGCAACTGTTACGTTTTACGGAACTGACAGATGAGCAGAAAGATTACCTGAGTGCCATTGAAACCTCTGCGGATGATCTGCTGGCCATTATCAACGATATCCTTGACCTGTCAAAGATTGAAGCCGGAAAGGTCGAACTTGAACTGAACTGCTTCTCGCTGCGCCGTTGCATCAATGATGTCCTCCTGATGCAGACGAGCAGGGCCTTTGAGAAGGGGGTCCAGATCGAGGCCAAGCTGGATGAAGGGTTGCCTCTGGAGGTGTATGGCGACCAGTTGCGAGTCAAACAGGTGTTGCTGAATCTGCTCGGTAACGCCGTCAAATTTACTGAAGAAGGTAAAATTTCCATTGAGGCGACGCTGCTGCAAAAGCAGGATGACAATGCCGTTGTGCAGATAACGGTCAGCGATACCGGTATCGGCATGTCACCAGAGGTGCTGGCCAAGGTATTCGATCCCTTTATCCAGGCTGACGCCTGTACAACCCGCAGGTTTGGCGGTACCGGTTTGGGGCTTACGATCTGCCGTCAGCTTGCAGAATTGATGGGGGGGCGTATCAGCGCAACCAGTGAAGCAGGAAAAGGCAGTCAGTTTTACCTGGAGCTGCCCTTCCGCCTGTCGACACAGGCACTTGAGGCAGAACCTGCTGCGTCAAGCTTCGAGCCGATACCCGTTACGGCAAAGTCTCAGACGGTCCTGGTGGTTGAGGATAATGTGCTCAATCAACGGACTGCCGTTCTGCTGCTGCAGAATATGGGCTATCATACCAAGCTGGCCGGTAACGGAGAGGAAGCCGTGGCTGTATGGCGGCAAGGCGGCATAGATAGTATCCTGATGGATATCCATATGCCGGTCTGCAGTGGGAGTGAGGCGTTGCAGCTGATCCGCGCTGAAGAGGCAAAAACAGGAGTCCATACGCCGATTATTGCCCTGACTGCCGATGCACTGAAGGGTACCGATAAAAAACTGCTTGAAGCCGGATTTGACGGGTACCTTTCCAAGCCATTCAGGCAGGATCAGCTGCGGGTGGCGTTGCATAAGGCCACAGTTGTCAGCAGCACTACGGTGTCGTCCGTCGGGTGATACCGTAGTTGCCAGTGTGACAGACGGCAGTTCAAACGGCAGTATCGCCATGCTGCTTTGGACCGCCTGCGATACAGGGGGAGGGTACGTTGACGGCTTGTGGACAACCCGTACAAGCTGTGATACAGGAACGTCATGAAACAGGTCGCCATATTTGCCAAAGTGCATGATCCACGCTGTCAGGGAGTCGCCAGTGAGCTGGTTACCTGGCTTGAAGAACGCAGATGTCTGCCGCTGGTGGATACCCATCTGGCGCGGCATGTCGGCTATGCCAGGGGGTTGACGGAAAAGCAGATCCGTGAGCGGGCCGAGCTGGTGGTGGTGCTGGGGGGGGATGGCACCCTGATCTCGGTTGCCCGTCTGTTCAGTGGCCGTCAGGTGCCGATTGTGGGGGTCAACCTGGGGAGCCTCGGCTTTTTGACGGAAATAACCGTTGAGCAGTTGTATCCGGTGCTTGAGCAGTGTCTGGCCGGCAGCCACCGGATTACCGAACGGATGATGCTTGATGTGGCGGTCACCCGGGGCGATCAGGAGATCTCCCGCTGTCAGGTGCTGAATGATGCGGTGATCAACAAAGGGGCGCTGGCCCGGATCATTGAGCTTGAGGCCAGGGTCAACGATGACTTTCTTACCAACTTCAAGGCCGACGGCCTGATTGTCTCCACCCCGACCGGTTCCACCGGTTACTCCCTTTCCGCCGGAGGACCGATTGTCCAGCCGCTGATGAAGTGTGTGCTGATCACGCCGATCTGCCCCCACACCTTGACCAACCGGCCAATTGTCCTTTCCTACCAGTCGGTGATCAGGATTACGGTCAAATCCTCCTTTGATGAGATGGTCTACCTGACCCTGGATGGTCAGGTGGGGGTTGAACTGCGGGAGGGGGACTGTATCGAGGTCAGCCGCGCAGAAACAACCACCGCTCTGGTGACCTCGCCTGAAAAGGATTATTTTGCCATCCTGCGTGCCAAACTGAAGTGGGGTGAGCGATAAGCTGCCATGCTGACCGAACTCTCCATCCGTAATGTCGCCATTATCGATCATTTGCAGCTTTCCTTCGGGCCGGGCCTGAATCTGCTGACCGGCGAGACCGGTGCCGGCAAATCAATCATCATTGATGCCCTGACCCTGGTCTGCGGAGGCAGGGCATCGGCCGATCTGATCCGTACCGGCGAAGAAGAGGCAACCGTCGAGGCGCTTTTTGATCTGTCTGGCCTACCAGTGCTGCAGGCCCAGTTGCAGGAGGCGGGACTTGAGGCGGGTGACGAACTGCTGATCAAGCGCACTATCAACCGTTCCGGCCGTAACAGGGTCTATCTGAACGGTTCGTTGGCAACCCTCGGACAGTTAGCGGATATTGGGCGGCAACTGGTCACCATCCACGGCCAGCATGAGTCCCAGGGGCTGTTGAGGCCGGACTACCATCTGGTGCTACTGGATGCCTTTGCCGGTGCCTCTGAACTGAGACAACGGGTGGTTGCTGCCTTTGAACAGTGGAAACAGATTACAGAACGCCTGGCCCACTTTGATGAGCAGGAACGTGATACAGCCAGACGGATCGATCTGCTGGCCTATCAGGTGGAAGAGATTGCCGCAGCGGAGCTGAAGTCCGGTGAAGAGGAAGAGCTTGAGGAGCGGCAGCGTCTGCTGGCCAATGCAGAGCGGCTGGCCTGTATCACCGGCTCTGCCTATGAGGCGCTGTATGGTGGTGATCAGGCACTGTTGGGTGATTTGAAGCGGGTAACCGCTGCCATGCGGGAGGCTGCAACGGTTGATGCCGCACTTGCCCCGCTGCACAGCCTGCTGGATGAAGGCTACCTGCAGCTTGAAGATGCGGCCCTGCAGTTGCGTGACTATGCTGCGCGGATTGAGGCCGACCCGGAGCAGCTGAAACAGGTTGATGATCGTCTGGACCTGCTGACCCGCCTGAAGCGTAAATATGCGCCAACGGTGGAAGAGGTGATGGCACTGGGGGCTGCCCTTGCTACAGAGCTTGAAGAGCTGCAGGGGCGCTGCCGGTCCCGGGATGAGCTGCAGCAGGGGCTGGCTGATCAGCGCACAAGCCTTGAACGGCTGGGGGCGGAACTGAGCGAAAAACGTCGCGCTGCCAGCGTGGAGCTGGAACAACAACTTGCCGCGGAGACCCGTCAGCTTGCCATGCCCCATGCCGTGGTACAGGTGGCGTTTGAGCCGCTGGCTGAACCGCGCAGCAGCGGTTTTGAAAAGGTGGAACTGCTGTTTTCGCCCAACCCGGGTGAACCTCCCCGTCCGTTGGCCAAGGTGGCCTCCGGCGGTGAGCTTTCCCGTCTGATGCTGGCCTTCAAGCAGGTGCTGCCTGAAGGCGAGGCGCCCACCATGGTGTTTGATGAGGTGGATACCGGGGTCGGGGGGGCGGTTGCCGGTGTGGTGGGGCGCAAGCTGCGCAATCTGGCAAGCGGTCAACAGGTCTTCTGCGTGACCCACCTGCCCCAGGTGGCTGCCTGGGCCATGCAGCATATTCGTGTGGAAAAACGGATTGATAATGGCCGGACCAGTACCCTGGTTACGCTGCTTGACGAGCCGGGACGGGTGCAGGAGGTTGCACGGATGCTGGCCGGAGAGCAGGTCAGTGATGCCGCCTTACAGCATGCCACAGAAATGATCGAGCAGTCTTCCAGGGTCTAGCCCGTACGTCCTCATAACGCTTTGGCACGCTGTTCGATCAGCCCGCCTGCAGTTCCTCAGCGTCCGCACAGACCACCCGGTTCCGGCCGGAGTTTTTTGCCTCATACAGCGCCGCATCGGCGCGGGCTATCATGGTTTTTGCCGTCTCTGCCCCCTGCATCATACTGATTCCGATACTGGTGGTAACGGTTATCCGCCTGCCGGCAAACATGATGGGGGTTGCTGCAGTAACGGCCCTGATTTTTTCGGCTGTTGTCCGTGCTGCTGAAGATGAGGTGTCCGGCAGTAATAACAGGAATTCCTCCCCCCCGTAGCGACAGACTATGTCATGTTTTCTGACATGCCTCCGGAGTGTTGCGCCAAACTCGCTGAGCACGGCATCACCTGCCTGATGACCGTAGGTATCGTTGATTTTTTTGAAACGGTCGATATCCAGTAGCAGACAGGCAAACGCCTGTTCAGACCGCTGATGGCGTGACAGTTCTTCCTCTACCCGCTCCAGGCCTGCTCTCCGGTTCAGCAGGCCGGTAAGGGCGTCGATGGTTGCCATTTCGACCAGCTTTTCCTGCGCCTCGCGCAACTGCTTGAGAAAACGGTTGTTGATAACCGCCAGCAGTCCCAGTAGCAGGCCCAGTACCAGCACCGCAGAGGCGGCAGTCAGCAGACGGTTCATCCGCATCTTGGCAACCACCTCCTTCATCGGGATGGAGACGCTGATGCCGCCGCGGATGTCGCCGACCTTGTAGCCCTGGTTGTTGTGACAGCGGTTGCAGGTGGTTTCGTAGGCAAGTGGCGCCATATAGCGGTATACCGGGCCGCTGGGTCGCTGCTCGATCATGAAGGTCTCACGGACACCCTGCTCAAACCTGAGCAAAGAGCTCCGTTCAAAGGCATCAGGGGAGTTGGTTTCAACGTTGACCGGTTTAAGGCTTGAGACATGGAACGAATAGCCTTCAGCCTCGCTTGAAAGCTGGGACATTTCACGGGTCACCAGGCCGGGGTTGCGCAGGGTGTACTGCTTGTTGTTGTCCTTGTCGACAATATTGACTTTGAGGCCGGGCAGGCTGGTCAGAAAAGGGTTGGGGTTGACGCCGGGCTTGACCTCGACATAGACACCACCGTAGCCGGTGACCCAGCGGCGGATCAGGATCACCTGCTGAAACAACGCCTTGGCCTGTTGATGGATCATGCTGACGGTCAGCTCTTCCGCCCGCATGTTAAAGGCCAGAAAAATGCCGCAGATGACCAGACTGATAATAACTACGGCTCCAACCATGAACTTGCGGGCAAATTTGAGGCGATTGTTCGGCATACGCATCCTGAGGCATGGATCTGTTTTGACGATGATCAACGGGCTTTTGTATCTGAATATGTAGACGATAGTGCTGCTAATGTCAAACAACAGGCTGAGGAGCATCAAAGCTCTTGACAGGGCGGGCGCTCTGTGTTTTGATTCACGCCATGAATTCCTTCTACCGTTTTGCATCTTTTTTCGGGTTTTTTTGGTACGGCTTTTATTTTACGCCGTCTGCCCGGGCAAGGGTGTACGCGGTTTAGGAACAAAAAACCGATTACACAACCAAAAGCCGGGGCAGACGGAAGAGTCTCCCCGGCTTTTTTCGTTTGATGTGGCAAAACGATTCTATGGCCGGGGGATTCCTCCCGGCCTTTTGTTTTTGGGAAAAAGGAGCGAGAGATGATCATCGTCATGAAGGCAGGCGCAGGCAAGAAAGACAGGGATGAAGTGGTGAAGCGGATCAAGGAGCTGGGGTATAAGCCCCACATTATTCATGGCACCACCAGAGACGTGATCGGCGCCATTGGTGATGAACGGGCGAAGCTGGTGCTGCAGTCGCTGGAGAATATGCACGGCGTTGAGAGTGTGGTGCCGATCCTGCAACCGTACAAACTGGCCTCCAGCGAGGTAAAACATGAGCCAAGTCAGGTGAAGGTCGGTGACTCTGTTGTGATTGGCGGTTCCCGCGTCGTGGTGATGGCCGGTCCCTGCTCGGTTGAGAGTGAAGAGCAGATCATTGAAAGCGCCAGGCTGGTTAAAGAGGCCGGAGCAACCATGTTGCGCGGCGGTGCCTTCAAACCCCGTACCTCCCCCTATTCATTCCAGGGGCTGGAAGAGGAGGGGCTGAAGATGCTGGCAAAGGCCCGTGATCTGACCGGCCTGCCGTTCGTGACCGAAGTCATCAACCCCGAGACCGTGGATCTGGTGGCCGACTACGCTGACATGCTGCAGATCGGAGCCCGCAACTCCCAGAACTTTGCGTTGCTGAAGAAGGTCGGCCAGTGCGGCAAGCCGATCCTGCTCAAACGTGGCATGGCCATGACCATTCAGGAGTTCCTGATGAGCGCCGAGTACATCATGAGCGAGGGCAACCAGGGGGTGGTGCTGTGCGAGCGGGGGATCAGAACCTTTGAGACGGCTACCCGCAATACCCTTGACCTGTCCGCCATTCCGGTGCTGAAGGGCAAAACCCATCTGCCGGTGGTGATTGATCCGTCCCACGGCACCGGCAACTACCACTATGTGGCGCCGATGTGCTATGCCGCAGTGGCAGCCGGGGCAGACGGCCTGATTGTTGAGGTGCATCCTGATCCCGAGCGGGCGTCAAGCGATGGTCCGCAATCGTTGAAACCGAAGAAATTCGCGGCGATGATGCAGAAGTTGCGTCTGTTTGCCGAGGCGGATGGCCGGAGTCTGTGAAACGGGTGCGGCTAGTTTGCTGCATCATGTAACAGCACGGGCTGCCGATAGGAAGGCAGCCCGTGCCGTATCAAGCGTGGGCATCGGCATCATCCGGGAACTGTGTGCCGATCTGGCGGATGGTGTCGATGCTGTCCAGAAATACATCCATCAATTCAGGATCGAAGACCGTGCCGGCATCTTTCTTCAGCTCATCCACCACCGCAGCCGGATCCCAGGCCTCTTTATAACAGCGCCGGTTTGAGAGGGCGTCATAGACATCGGCAATCGCCACAATCCTGCCAAAGAGGGGGATCTCCTCCCCTTTTTTGCCACGGGCCGTACCATCCTCTTTTTCATAGCCCGGCAACGGCTTCAGGGTCGCCAGGCTGATATGACCGGGGTAGCCGTTGCCATCCCAGCGTTCGTGGTGATTCAGGGCGACTGCTGCCGCAGACTCGTCCAGTTCTGAGTAGACATCGGGAAACAGCCGGGCGCCATAAACGGTGTGCAGTTTCATGACGTCGTACTCTTCCGGGGTGAAACGGCCCGGTTTCTTCAGGATACTGTCGGAGATGGCCACCTTGCCCACATCGTGCAGCATGGCGGCCATCCGCAGGATGTCGCGGGTGCGGTCGATCTCATCCTGTTCCAGCCCCTTGCGGGCTGCCCATCCTTCATAGAGCGCCACCGAGTAGGCTGCCACACGGTTGACGTGGGGCCCGGTCTCTTTGGGGTCCCGCAGCTCAGCCATCCGGTTCATCCGCAGGATGATCTCGCGGGTCATTTTGGCCCGTTCAATGGCGTTGGCGGCGGTCACGGCAAAGTAGCTGATGCCGTTTTCATCGTTGCCGTCAAAGGAGGTGACCTGGCCAGCAGCATCCATGGCGTTGATCAGCTGCAACACCCCCACGGTCTCGCCCCGCATGCTGGTCAGCGGCAGGACCAGTTGCGAGGTGGTGCGGTAGTTGGTCAAGTCATCAAAGGAACGGTTAAAAGAGTAGGGCAGGTTGGCATCCAGATGGTAGACATCCGGGATATTGAGCTGGTTGCCGGTGGCAGCCACATAACCGGCAATGGAGGTGTTATCGACCCTCATGGTTATGTTTGAGTAGACCGATTTGCGGTGGGGCGCCAACTGGGTATTAACCGTGTCGTTCTGTGAGTAGCGGGCTGCCAGCCAGTTGCCGTCTTTGATGTAGATGGTGCCGGCATCGCAGCCGGTGAAGCGTCGGGCCTCGGAAAGGATCTTTTCAAGCAGGAAGTCGATATCCTTGATCTGGGAGATATCAAGGCCAAAATTAAGAAGCTGCTGTAATGTCTCATTATAATCTCTCATGCCCCGCCTCCTGCACGTATGCCATTAAGAATACTATTGTAGCTGAAGAAGAGGGATTGGCAAGGTTCAATTCCGTTAATTTTTGATTGCTGCGAGGGACAGGATGCACTACGATGGGGAACTTTTCAGGGAGGTCGTTTCCTATGTCCCGCCTGTCATTTCTGATTATCCTGATCCTCGTTTTCGCTTTGACTGCCGCAGCCGGTGCCGATCAACGTACTGATCCCAGAGAACAGGCCATCTCTGACAGCCTTGATCTCTGGCGCGAGGGGCGCTTTGAACAGCTGTACGACAGCCTTTCCCACAGAAGCGGTATGACCCGGGAACGCTTTGTCCAAACCATGAAGGATGCCGGGATCAAGCCTGCCTGCTGTTTTAACAAGCTGAACAATTTCCGTCTGATCAGCGAGAAACGGACCACCGCCAAGGTCTTTGCCAGGCTGGGGATGGAGGGTAGCCCCGGTACTGATGAAAGCCAGAGCCGTGAGTTCACCCTGGACCATGAAGAAGGGCGCTGGAAGATGCGGATGACCGATATCAAGGCCCTTGCCTCCCAGGCGGGCCACCGGAAAAAGAAACGATAGATCCCAATAAGGAGTTTGTGTATGAGCGATCAGACCGAGACACTGCAGGTTACCCCCCTGAACCGGCAGCACCGTGCCCTGGGGGCCCTGATGGCGCCCTTTGGCGGCTGGGATATGCCGATCCAGTACGAGGGGATCATTGCCGAGCACCGTTGGTGCCGCGAGCAGGCAGCCCTGTTCGATATCTGCCATATGGGAGAGTTCCAGTTCACGGGTGATATCGTTGCCAGCGGACTCGAGGACCTGTTTACCTTTTCCATCACCGCCATCCCGGTCGGCCGCTCCAAGTACGGATTTCTGCTGAACGAGCAGGGCGGGATCATTGACGACCTGATCGTGTTCCGTCAGGCAGAAGATCAGGCCATGATTGTGGTCAATGCTGCCACCGCCCCGAATGATTTCAAGGTGATCCAGTCCCGCCTGAAGGGGGGCCAGTTCAGCGACATCACCGCTGTCACTGCCAAGCTTGACCTGCAGGGGCCCCGCTCCCGTGAGGTGCTGGTAGACCTGCTGGGTGGCTGGGTGGCTGAGATCCCGTATTTCAAATTCGTGCAGCAGACGGTGCTGGGGGTGCCGGCCATTGTCAGCCGTACCGGCTACACCGGTGAGCTGGGCTATGAGATCTTCCTGCCGGCCGATAAAGTAGGCGAGCTGTGGGAAAAACTGCTGGCCGACGAACGGGTGAAACCTGCCGGTCTGGGGGCACGGGACGTGCTGCGTCTGGAAGTGGGCTACTCGCTCTACGGCAGTGATATTGACGAGGCAACCACACCGCTTGAAGCCGATCTGGCGGCCTTTGTCAAACTGGACAAACAGTTCGTGGGCAAAGAGGCGCTGCTGCAGCAAAAGGAACAGGCCTTGAAGCGGGTCAAGGTGGCCTTTAAGGTTACTTCACGTCGCACCCCACGCCACGGTTTCGGTATTTTTGATGGTGAAAAGCAGATCGGCGAGGTGACCAGCGGGGTCTTTTCACCCATGCTGGGTTGCGGCATCGGCCTGGGCTATGTTGAGCCGGGCTATGCGGCGCTTGGCACCAGTCTCAGCATCAGGCAGGACCGGGCCGCGATGGAGGCGGCGGTCTGTTCCGTGCCGTTTTATGATCAAGGGTCAGTACGCAGCTAACGTTATCTGAGCGAAAGGAGTCTGTCATGAAAGGTACCGCTGTTTTTGTGCTGGGGGCTGTGTTGCTGGTGTCAACAGGGGCGTTTGCCGCCGACAGTATCCGTGAAGGCTACTGGGAGGTTACCTCGCAGACCGAGATGCCCGGCATGCCGATGAAGATTCCTGCCTCAACCATCAAACACTGCTACACCAAAGAGGATGTCAAGGATCAGAAGAAGGTGATCGCCCGGGAGAAGAACTGCACCCTGACCGATTACCGGGTGTCCGGCAACAAGGTGGTCTGGGCCATGAAATGCACCGGGCAAAATGCCGGTACCTTTAACGGTGAAACCATCTTCAGCCAGGATTCCTATGCCTCAATCATGAAGATGAAGAGTCAGGGCCATGCCATGACCGTCAAGGTAAAGGGAAAACGGATCGGCGAGTGTCCCAAAAAATAAGTAGGTTCAGCTGTAACCATATACCATTGGAGGGTTAGCGTATGTCAGAGATCTATTTTACCAAAGAACATGAGTGGGTCAAAGTGAGCGGTAGCAGTGCCGTCTGCGGCATCAGTGATCATGCGGCCCATGAGCTGGGTGACATCACGTTTGTGGAGCTGCCGGCTATCGGCAAGGTGGTCAAGCAGGAAGAGGTCATGGCTGCCATTGAGTCGGTCAAGGCCGCCAGTGATATCTATGCCCCGGTTTCCGGCAAGGTGGTCAAGGTGAACTCGGAGCTGGATGATGCACCGGAAAAGGTGAACGAGTCCGCAGAAGAGGAGGCCTGGATGGTGGAGCTTGAACTGGCCGATGCAGCTGAGCTGTCAAAGCTGATGACCAAGGCACAGTACGAGGACTACCTTAAAACCCTGTAGGGAGATTCTATGAACACCAGTCACTATTGCCCCCATACTCCTGAAGAGATTCAGGAGATGCTGGCTGCCATCGGCGTTTCCAGTGTCGAGGAACTGTTTGCCCCGATTCCGGTAGAGCTGCGCTGCAGCACCTTTAACCTGCCTGCCGGCATGTCTGAATTTGAGACCTATGCCAAGCTGCAGGCGGTTGCTGCCGATAACAATCAGAACCTGTCGCTGTTCATCGGTGGCGGATTCTATGACCATGTCATTCCGGCCGCGGTTGACCATCTCTCCGGCCGGGCCGAGTTCTATACCGCCTACACCCCCTATCAGCCGGAATGCTCCCAGGGAACCCTGCAGGCCTTGTTTGAGTACCAGACCGCCATCTGCCGTCTGACCGGCCTGGATGTCAGCAACGCCTCGCTCTACGATGGCGCCACCGGTCTGGCCGAGGCCGCCCTGATGGCAATGCGTGCCACCAACCGGACCAAGGTGGTGGTGGATGGCTGTGTCTCTCCGATTGCCCGTCAGGTACTGGCCACCTACCTCTCCAATCAGGATGCAGAACTGGTGGAGCTGCCCCCCCTGGATGGCCTGCTGAACCGGGACGAACTGGCAAAACAGCTGGATGGCAACACCGCTGCGGTGCTGGTGCAGTATCCCAACGTCTTTGGCGGGGTGGAGGATTTCTCCGGCCTGGCTGATCAGGCCCATGCTGCCGGCGCCCTGCTGGTAACCGCGGTCTACCCGGTCGCCCTGGGCATCTTGAAGTCACCGGGTGAGCTGGGGGCTGACATTGCCGTGGGTGATGGTCAGTCACTGGGCAATCCGCTCTCCTTTGGCGGCCCTTCCTTCGGCTTTATTGCCGCCAAGAAGTCACATATCCGCAACATGCCGGGCCGGATCGTGGGTGAGACGGTGGATAAAAACGGCAAGCGCGGTTTCGTGCTGACCCTGCAGGCCCGGGAGCAGCACATCAAGCGCCACAAGGCCACCTCCAACATCTGCAGCAACCAGTCGCTCTGCGCCCTGCGCGGCCTGATCTTCCTGGCTGCCATCGGCAAACAGGGGCTGGCTGACCTGGCCCGCCTGAACCGGGACAAGGCCGAGTATGCCAAGGCCCGTCTGGCAGAACTGCCGGGTGTGGTGGTGCTGCAGACCGCTCCAACCTTTAACGAGTTTACCATCAGCCTGCCGAAACCGGCGGAAACGGTGGTGGCGGCCCTGTTGGACAAGGGGATTGCTGCCGGTCTGCCGCTGGGCCGGTTCTATGCCGGATCGGAAAACATGCTGGTGGTGACGGTGACTGAAAAACGCAGCAAAAAAGAGATTGATCAGCTGGTGAAGGCGCTGGAGGTGGCACTATGCAACTGATTTATGAAAAATCCGTCTCCGGCCGCCGTGGTGTGATGCTGCCGCTCTCTGATGTGCCTGCAGCTGCAGAGCTGCCGCAAAACCTGCTGCGTTCTGAAACTGCGGCCCTGCCTGAGTTGTCCGAGCTGGATATGGTGCGTCACTTTACCAACCTGTCCCGCCGCAATTTCTCGGTGGATACCAACTTCTACCCCCTGGGTTCCTGCACCATGAAATACAACGCCAAGGTGCTGGAAAACGCTGCCAATCTGTTTGCGCCGCTGCATCCCTTAACCGCCTTCCTGCCCGGTGGGGCAGAGCTGTGCCAGGGTGCGCTGGGGATGCTGTACGACCTGGGCCAGATGCTGGCCGACATCACCGGCATGGATGAGGTCACCACCCAGCCGCTGGCAGGCGCCCATGGCGAGATGACCGGCATGCTGCTGGTTGCGGCCTACCACAAGGCCAAGGGTAACAAGAAGAAATACGTGGTAGTGCCGGACTCATCCCACGGCACCAACCCGGCCTCGGCAGCCATGGTGGGCTATGAGATCATCACCATCCCTACGGCTCCCTACGGTGACATGGACCTGGAGCTGTTCAAGCAGGCCATGAACAATGAAGTGGCTGCGGTCATGATGACCTGTCCCAACACCCTGGGGCTGTTTAACCCGCACATCAAGGAAATTGCTGATATCGCCCACAGTCATGATGCCCTGATGTACTACGACGGCGCCAACCTGAACGCCATCATGGGCAAGGTGCGGCCCGGCGATGTGGGCTTTGACGTGGTACACGTCAACCTGCACAAGACCTTCGGTACCCCCCACGGTGGCGGCGGTCCAGGTTCCGGTCCGGTGGGGGTCAAGAAGAGCCTGATCCCGTTCCTGCCGATGCCCCGCATTATCCATGACGAGGTCAGCGGCACGCTGCAGATCCAGACCGACAATCCGCTCTCCATTGGCCGTACCGCCAACTTCTTCGGCAACTTCGGGGTCATGGTCAAGGCCTACACCTACATGATCATGCTGGGCCGGGAAGGGCTGATTCAGGTCTCCGAGCAGGCGGTGCTGAATGCCAACTACATCAAGGGAAAGCTGAAGGACTGGTTTGACCTGCCCTACAGCCAGACCTGCATGCATGAGGTGGTCTTCTCGGCCTCAAAACAGCTGGCCCAGGGTGTCCATGCCATTGATATTGCCAAGTTCCTGATCGACAAGGGCTATCATCCGCCCACGGTCTACTTCCCGCTGATCGTCAAAGAGGCGATCATGATTGAGCCGACCGAGACCGAGAGCAAGGCCACCATGGATGCCTTTATTGAGGTGATGATCGAGGCTGCCAGACAGGCCGAGGCTGATCCTGATTCCTTTGCAGCCATGCCGGTCAGCATGCCGGTTACCCGTCTGGATGAAACCAGGGCGGCACGCAGCCAGACCGTCTGCTGCCTCGGGTAGCAGGTCGTTGCTGTCTCACATGAAAAGGCCGGCTGGAAGTAATTCCAGTCGGCCTTTTTCGGCAGCAGACTTCTATTTCTATTTTGTCAGATTCAAAACCAACCCCCCTCAATCCCCCCCTTGCCATGGGGGACGTTTATAGGCTCTCCCCTGACAAGGGGAGCGGGGAGGGGTTAAAGACTGTGCAGAGAAACTAACTTAATAAAGCTACCCTACGGCCTGGTTGCAATAAAGATCGCCCGCAGCGGTGCCGGGTGTCCTTCAATGGTCTTTGATTCATCATTCGGGTCAAGGTAATCCGCCAGCGACTCAAAACGCATCCAGTCTGTCGCGTGTTGTTCCCCATGGCTGGTGCGATTGGTGTTGACGCAGGCAATCTCAGTAAAGCCACAACGCTGCAACCACAAGATCATGGCCGGTATTGACGGCAGGAACCAGACATTGCGCATCTTGGCGTAACGCCCCGCTGGCATGAAGATCGTCTCCTGATCCCCTTCAACAATCAGCGTCTCCAGAATCAACTGTCCCCCCGGGCGCAGGCAGCCCTTTAACTCAAGCAGATGGTCAAGGGGGGAGCGGCGATGGTAGAGCACCCCCATGGAGAAGACGCTGTCAAAGCAGGCAAGGTTGGCAGGCAGATCTTCAACGCCGATCGGGATGACCTGGTGCTGTGGATCCTGCAGGTAGCGCTGCATGACCTGAAACTGCATCACCGAAACCAGAAACGGTTCAATACCGAGCACAAAGTCGGCACCAGCGCCACGCATACGCCAGCCATGGTAGCCGTTACCGCAGCCCACATCCAGGACCCTGCGTCCGGCCAGCGGCTGGATGTGCGGCAGCAGGCGATCCCACTTCCAGTCAGAACGCCACTCAGTCTCAATCTCAACGCCGAAAACGGTGTAGGGGCCTTTACGCCAGGGGTGAAAGGCCTGCAGCTGGGCGATCAGCTCTTCGTGGCTGATATGGCCAAGATCGCTGCTTGAACCGATGGTCACCGAGTCCTGCAGATCAATGCAGGAGGGCCGTAACTCCGGCAGCGCCTGCAGGGCGCTGAGCCATTCCGGCATATCGCCGTACCGTTCAAGCAGCCGTTCCTCGGACAGGGTGTTTTGCAGCTGTTCAGCCCAACGTTCCTGCCCCATGGCAGCAAGCTGCGGATAGAGTGCATCGTAGCATTTCATTTTATCGCAACCAAAGAGGCAAAGTTAAAGCATTGAAACCACAGCTCAGCGCAGGAAAAACCGGCCTTCTGCAACCGCTTTTGATGCACCGCAAGGGGCTCCGGGATCATCACGTTTTCCAGGGCTGAGCGCTTCTGACTGATCTCCAGATCACTGTAGCCATTGGCCCGTTTGAAGTCATGGTGCAGTGCCGTATGCAGCTGTTGCCGCCCCGGTTCGCTAAAGGCGATCTTCTCCGAGAGGATCAGGATACCGCCCGGATTAAGCCCGGCATAGATCCGCTGCAGCAGTGCCAGCCGTTGTGGCGGTGGGATGAACTGCAGGGTGAAGTTAAGCACCACGACCGACCCGTTCTCAATCGTTACCTCCTGCAGATCGCTGCAGAGCATCGTCACCGGAATGGACGGTCCGTTATCAAGGGCCAGCAGCTCCCGGGCACGCTCAATCATTGCCGGAGAGTTGTCCACCGCAATAATGTCACAGTCCGGCGTGGTGATCCGCTGGCGCATGGCCAGGCTTGCCGCCCCAAGGGAGCAGCCGAGGTCATAGCAGTGACTTCCGGGCTGGGCGTACCTGGCGGCAATGATGCCGATATTGGCTATGATCATGCCGTAGCCCGGCACCGAGCGCTGGATCATGTCGGGAAACACCGCAACGACCCGCTCATCAAACTGGAAATCGATGATATCCTGGAGGGGGGAGGCATAGATGGCGTCGGTTTTTTTTGTCACAGTTCTCTTGTCCTGATTGACTTATTATTTGAAAAAGTTGCATACAGACACGTCTGCTGAAAACAGCAGAACGTACCAACACGATACCTGCCGGGAGTGTAGTGGAACCGGGTCTGGCTCAACTTGAGGGCAAAGCACAGGGAGGTCGAAACATGGGATGCATGGCGCAGCTTCGTAAATTCGCAGGTGTCGTTACCGGCCTCGCACTACTGCTGATGATCGGCTGCGGGGGCGGCAGCTCCGGTTCATCTGTCCCTGATTACTCGCAAACCGCGAACTGGCTGGTCCTCTCCTCATCGGCTATTAAAAATGTGGATGTCTTCTACATATATCCGACGGCCTATAAAAAGGCCACCCCGAGTGACCCCGTCTTCTGCGCCATTGACAACCCAACCATGGTGCAGGGCGCGCAGCGGGCCTATCAGCAACAGGCTACTGCCTTTGCACCCTATGCCAACATCTTTGCCCCCTACTACCGGCAGGTGGACGCCACCTATCAGTTGGCACTCCCTTTCGACCAGCAGGACGAAAACATCCGGAAAGTGCCGGGCCCCGATGTCATTGCGGCCTTTGAGTACTATCTGCAGCACTATAACAACGGCCGTCCCTTTATCCTTGTCGGTCATTCACAGGGCGCAGCCGTGCTCAAGTATCTCCTGGCGGACTACATGACGCTACACCCTGACGTCTATCAGCGGATGATCGCGGCGTACGTCATCGGCCAGTCGATCACCCCGCAGTACCTGGCGCAGAATTCCCACCTGCGGTTTGCCACGGGCAGCAGCGACACAGGCGTTATCGTCTCTTGGAACACTGAGGCTCCCACTACCACCATACCGAATCCCGTCACACAACCGGGTGGCATCGCTATCAATCCGATCACCTGGACGTTGGGCGAAAATACGGCAGCTGCCTCCCAGAACCTCGGCTCACTTCAGTTGGATGCAACCGGGTTTCCGGTGCTTGATCAGTACGGAGAAATTCTGCGCGTCACCGGTCTGGCCGATGCGCGGGTTGACCAAGCCAAGGGAGTGGTGATCTGCAGCACCGTCAATCCGGCCGTCTACAATGCCTATGGTATCTACCATAATTTCGACATACCATTCTACTTCTTCAATCTCAGACAGAACGCCGCCGACCGGATCGCGCACTATTTCTCTGCAAATAGCGGGAGCTGACCATGAGCTAGCACTGTTTCGGCTGCATGCAGGTATGGACTTACTCGTGGCAACGGGTATGGTTTTGACCTGCGAAGTTTTGGGGCCGGTCGTAAAACTTGTTGGAATCGCCTTCTTTGGCTGGTTACGCCATAACTATCCTGATAATACATACCAAGTTACGTTACTCAGCGTCTAGATCATCACCGATTGGTGTTGATCCACTCAATAAGCGAATTGTAAAGCGGGTGACGAACATCCTTGTCTGCACCAACACAATCGTCATCAACCGTCAAGCCGCCGCCCAGCGTCAGCAACCCCTGCATGAAGTACCCCGCCTCGGTCCGGACGCGGACCTCGCTGACGAAAAGATCTTCCGGTTTCTCAGGGTCTGTAACGGTAAGGCGATACCAGATATCCCCCTTGCGGATGCAGCGGAATCTGACGAGCAGGAACGGCTTGTAGGCCCGCGCCAGGGCCTGATAATCAGCCCACTTCTCGAAGCGGACCGGACTCTCCAGCAGATGCCGTTCAGTCGCAAACTTCGGCAGTTCAAGGAGGCCAACCACCTCATCGAAGTAACCGATAGCTTTCAGCTGACCAACCTCGTCGGCGGTGATGCGGCAATCGGGCGGCGTAATTACAGCCAGTGCACGATAGCGGCTCAGAGAAACCGTTTTGGCGGTGCGGACAATTGCCTGTGCATCTGTCTTCTCAGAGAGAAATTGCCCTCGTGGATCAAGCGGCACCACCGGATGCTGTGGGGCGCAACCACTCGCCAACAGCATAAGCAAGGTAGCCAGAATAACCGCCATCCGCAATACCTTCCGCTTTTGATGAGATAAAGTTGTCAGTAATTGGAACATCAGGAGCTTCACTCTCATTTAGATTTCACTAGGTTTTTCTGAATATTGTGTTGAATCTTTCCAGCGGTGAAGAAGATCACCTGACTGTCTTTCGGTCAAGTGCATCTATATTGTTATCTACTACTATTTTCAGCTTCTTATCACTGTCTGAACTAATGACATTGCAAGGCCGTCAACTCCTGGGAAAAGCGTTTCTCTATTAATGTTCATTCTATTCAGGCCATCGATCGCTTTGGAGTGGAGTGACCTTGGTATTATTAACTTTATGATTGGGTATGGATATTTTGTTTTCATCTTTCTTGCAATAGATTTTGGGCCCATTCCGCTAAAGGAAATTTTGTTTAATTCTGAAAGCTTCTCAAGTGAAATTTCCTCAACTTTTGTAGCAGTGGATAAATCAAAACCATACGCAGAATAGAGGTTTTCCATAAATGAAATATCCGCATTGGTGGGTATTATAAACAACCCCTGCTGCCTTGAGATGCGCTCTGTGAGCTTTTCGGTTCTGCTGGAATTATGAAGGTATGATCTGTTTTTCTTTTTCCGAAGAATGAGTTGGCAAGTTCAATATGATGTATGTTCATGCCATCCCTTAAGGTGTCAGGACTGAACTTTAACTGGAAATGTTTTTTCAAGCTTTCTTTTAAATCCCATTGATTTATAGCCCAAATCGCTGAATCAGTTTCTGCATCAATGACGGAAAAGAATGCTGCTAAAAATATAGAATATGTAAAATCCAGAAGTCTTGTCGGACAACCATGATGCTGCATTATTGCTAGCCATTCAAAATTATCTGTCTCGCTTGGAGATGTTGAGGAGTAAAGGTGGTATTTCCTTTTAAACTCATGCAACATCCAATATTCCCTGTTGTGTGGGATGTTTAGAGGAGGGTTAAACCGTTTAAAGCATCTCTCCAGTGATGTAGATAAAGCCCAATCTGCATCACATTGTCCTCTGAAGACGTAAGGGGTAAGTAACTCTGAGATATCGTGTATTTCTTTCCAGGAATTGATTCGTAACTCAATAAGTCTAGGAGGCATTATTCAATCCTTTCCAGATAATTCGTTAATCTAAGGTTTCCCTATATAGTAAACTTGTCTCCTATATAGGATGCTTATTTCTTATATAAGAAACCTGCGGGGTTTCCTATATAATATGCTTTATATTCGCTTGCTGCCGTTCAAATAGTCTTCAGTAGTAACGGGGACAGGCTGCTTTTTTAAAAGCAGCCTGTCCCCGTTTGAGGGCAATGAGCGCTACACACCGGATGGAATCTTGGAGGCCATCATCTCCCTGCGATCAATCGAATGCCCGTCGACAATGAAGGTTCCGTCGCCAACAGCGTGAACCGTGCGCTTTTCCTTGCGTGCTGTATCGAGGTACGCGGCAACCCCCTCTAGCACGACGATGTTGTGCTTCTTAATCATGTCGATCACCTTGCACTCTATGTTGGCGAGGCACTCCTTGATCAGGGGCGGCCTGACGACCTTGCCCTGCACAGGCGTAAGCCCAAAACGGGCAAACTTGTCGGTGTCCGCTCCGGAGCATGTCCCTATGCCGACCACCGTATCGAGCAGATCAACCGTGGGGATCGCAATGACACACTCCCTGGTCTGTTGCAGTGCCAGAAAGGAGTGATTCCATGCACCCGTGGCAATGGCAAATAGCGGGGTGAAATCCAGCACCATCGTCCAGGAGATGGTCATGATGTTGTCCTTCTGACCATCATGAGTCGTCACGAGGACAACAGGCCCGGCTTCTATCAGGGTAAAGGCCTTGCTCAGCTGTAATTGTCGCATAAGAACGTCCTGTTCCTTTGTGCGTCTCTGGTGCTGGAGCATTGGTGCTGTTGAGGTGGGGCAGGGAGTCTAAAGATGTATAACCATGCTGGTGCTGTTTGTAAAGTCGCCAGTTTTGCCGCATAGATGCCAAACATTCCTTCCTGCCGGACACTGTGGTATCATCCTGCGCCATCCTTGTGCCAGCCCTCTGTTGACAGGCTGGCTGCAATTTTCGTGTGCCCCGGGGGCTATTGGGGCATTCCCGTCTGACGACCATCATGGTATAAACCAGGCGCTGCAACGGTTGGCATGGCGAAAGAGTCCGCTGTTTTTTTTGCGTGTCCCTGAGGACAGGATAAGGATAGATGCACAGACAGGCTGAAGATGGTGTAATCTGGCGGGTCATTGATACCGGACCCTGTTGCGGCAGGGAGAACATGGCGATTGATGAGGCGCTTTTCCGTTGCTTTGATCCGGCTGCATCACGGCCGGTGCTGCGGCTGTACGGCTGGCAACCGCCTGCGCTGTCGCTGGGGCGCTTTCAGAAGGCCGGAGATGACCTTGATCTGGCCCGTTGCCGGGCCGACAACCTGACCATCGTACGCAGGATTACCGGTGGCGGGGCGATCTGGCATGCCGATGAGCTGACCTACAGCCTGGTCTGTACGCCCTCGCAGATCCCGCCTGCCAGCTCGGTGAAGGATTCCTTCCGGGTGCTGACCGCTTTTCTGTTGGGCTTTTATCATGCCCTGGGGTTGCAGGCCGGTTATGCCGTTGATCTGGCCCCAGCAGGCAGCAGGCTGGGGCAGCGCACACCGCTCTGTTTCGCAGGCCAGGAAAGCTACGATATCATGCTGCAGGGCCGCAAGATCGGCGGCAATGCCCAGCGCCGCTCGCGGGAGATCATCTTTCAGCATGGCTCGATCCCGCTGCAGAACCGGGTCGGGCAGGGTGTGCAGTACCTGAAGATCAGGCCGCAGGGGCTTGAACAGGCAACCACCTGTCTGGGGGATGAGGGGGTTGCGCTTGGGGATGAACAACTGAAGCAGATACTTGTGCAGCAGTTTGCCGCGCAGTTGGGGGCCGTGTTGCAGCCCGCTGGATTGACCGGGCAGGAGCAGGCGGTTTCAGCGCAGTTGCTGACAGGAAAATACCAGGCTGATTGCTGGAATCTGGAAGGCGAAGAACCATGAAAATCCAACGCAAGCCGGAATGGCTGCGCAAAAAGGTGCCGCAGGGAGAACAGGCCGCCATGCGGGGACTGCTGTCCGAACTGAAGCTGAACACGGTCTGCCAGCAGGCGCTGTGTCCCAATATAGCGGAGTGTTTCGGCTGCGGTCAGGCCACCTTTCTGATCCTGGGCAGGGACTGCACCCGCCAGTGCAGCTTCTGTAACGTGGATAAGGCGCCCAGGCCCCAGGCCCCGGATGCTGATGAACCGCGCCGTCTGGCAGAGGCGGTGCTGCGCCTGAAGCTCTCCCATCTGGTGATCACCAGCCCTACCCGTGATGACCTGCCTGATGGCGGTGCTGCTCACTATGCAGCCACCGTGGCTGCGGTGCGGGAGGTCTCACCTGGTACTGCGGTGGAACTGCTGGTGCCTGATTTCGGCGGTGACCTGACCAGTCTGGCAACGGTGCTGGCGGCGCAGCCGGCCATCCTGGCCCACAACCTTGAAACGGTGCCGCGGCTGTACGAGGTGCGCAAAGGGGCTGATTATCAACGTTCACTGGAGCTGCTGCAGCAGGCAGCGCTGCGTGCGCCGGGCATTCCCACCAAATCAGGCATCATGCTGGGGCTGGGGGAGGAGTTGGATGAGGTGCGGGCGGTGCTGCGGGATCTGCGCAGGGCAGGCTGCAGCTACTTGAGTCTTGGCCAGTATCTGGCCCCCAGCCGACGGCATCAGCCGGTGGTGGCCTATATTCCGCCCCGGCAGTTTGACCTGCTGCGGGATGAGGCTCTGGCACTGGGATTCAGACATGTGGAGAGTGGTCCCTATGTCCGCAGCTCGTACCATGCGGCTAACTACGCATGACAACACCAAGCGTACATCGGCCACTGTTTGCCTATCTGCTGTTAACCCTGAGCGCCCTGATCTGGTCCGGCAACTTTGTGATCAGCCGGGCCGTTGCCACCCTGATTCCGCCGGTGGGGCTGCTCTTCTGGCGTTGGACGGTGGCCCTTGCGGTGCTGTGCCCGATTGTGCTGCCCCGCCTGAAAAGCCAGTGGCCACTGATCCGGGCCAACCTGAAGATCTTCCCCCTCTTCGGCCTGTTCGGGGTCACCCTCTTCAACCTGTTGATCTATCTGGCGATGCACACCACCACCGCCATCAATGCGGCCCTGGTAAACTCTGCCATACCGATACTGATCATCCTCTTTACCCGGGTCTTCTTTCGCAAAGGGGTCAGTTTCCGGCAATGGGTCGGCATTCTGCTGTCGCTGGGAGGGGTCTGTATCATTATCCTGCGGGGCAACCCGGCCACCATCGCCCATTTGACCTTCAGTGCCGGCGACCTGCTGGTGTTGGGGGCCGCCACCTCCTGGGCAGTCTACTCCGTCTGCCTGCGCTACTACCCGGAGGGGCTGGACCCGCTGCTGTTTCTGTTCTGTATCGCCCTGTGCGGCCAGTTCTTTATCCTGCCGCTCTATCTGCTGGAAGTGATCAACGGTGCAACGGTGCCGGTGACGGCGGCAAGCCTGGCCAGCATCGGCTACGTGGGGGTGTTGGCATCTGTGGTTGCCTTTGTGGCCTGGAACAGCGGCATCCGTTCCGTGGGGGCGCAGGTGGGCGGCCAGTTTATCCACCTGATGCCGGTATTCAGCACCATTCTGGCGGTTCTGTTTTTAAAGGAGCGTTTGCAGGGCTACCACCTGCTTGGTATCCTGTTGATCGTTGTCGGCATTATCTTTGCCACTGATCTGCTGCGCTTGAGGAAATCTTAGCAGGCTGTTGAAAAGCTACTGCGGAGCCCGCCTACGGCGTTGCGCGGTGCTCGCTCCTTCGTCTAACGGTCTGTTATGTCTCAGTCGCTGCGCGCCGTGCGCCTTGTAGTCGTGCTTCCTCATAACGTTTTTCAACGGCCTGCAGGGGGGCGGGAGCTGACCGGCACGCACCAGCAGTATCGGATCCTGAAGGGGAGGGTGATCATGGAGATCCTGAAACAGCAGCGGAGGCGCCAAGCCCGATGACCTCCGTTAAAACAAACCTGCTCTACGATATGGCCGAACGCTCCCCCTTCTGGCTGACGCTGCTGATGGCGGCACAGCATGTGATGCTGATCTACAGCGAGATCATTATCTTCCCGGTTATTGTCGGCAAAAAGGCCGGTGCGCCACTGGAGCATATCCTGTTCGCCTCGTGTGCGGCGGCATTGGCGGCAGGGCTGTCAACGCTGCTGCAGGTGGTGCGTATCGGCAGGGTCGGTACCGGCTATGTGCTTTTCATGGGCAGTTCTGCGGCCTACTTCAGCTGTTGTGTCGATGTGGTGACCGCAGGCGGTTTTGCGCTGCTGGCCACCCTGAGCATACTGGTTGCACCGGTTGAGATGCTGCTGGCCTACTGCCTGCGGCATCTGCGCCATGTCTTCACACCGGTGGTGGGGGGCGTCATCCTGCTGCTGGTGGTGATCAGCCTGATCTCTGTCGGCCATCAGGAATGGATGGGGGAGCATGGGAGCGCCCTGTACGGTTCTGCCAAGCATCTGATCGCCGGTGGGGTGACCATGTGTGCCCTGCTGGGGATGGCGTTGTTCGGCAACCGGACCCTGCGGCTCTGGTGCCCCATCATCGGTATGGTTGCCGGCCTTGCGGTGTCCTGGGGGCTGGGGATCCTGGATGTGAGCGCGGCAGCCGCCTACCCCTGGTTCGGCAGGTTTGCCGGCAGCTGGCCCGGCCTGACCTTCAACCTGAAGCCGGAACATTTTCCGTTTTTTCTGACCCTGGCCCTGCTGACCCTGATAAACGGCGTACAGGCCATCGGCAACAGCATGGCGATCCAGCGGGTCTCCCACCGTGAGCCGCGGCAGGTCAACTACGGTATTATTCAGGGCACCATGTACGCGGATGCTTGCGGCAACCTGATCTCCGGCGCCCTTGGGACCATGCCGAATGAGACCTATTCCGAGAATATCTCGGTTGTGCGGATCACCGGGGTCGCCAGCCGGATGGTGGGGGTCTTCGGTGCCTTGATGCTGATCCTACTGCCCTTTCTGCCCAAGCTGAGCATGGTGATGGTCAACCTGCCTGCGCCGGTGTACGGCGGCTTTATCATGGGGCTGGCCGCCATGATGTTTCCGGCCGGTCTTGAACTGGTGTTTGCGCACGGCATTACCCATCAGTCCGGGCTGCTGGTCGGCGTGTCGCTGTGTGTCGGCATGCTGGCTGAAAGCGGCAAGTTTTTTCCCGGCGTGTTCCCGCCAACCTTTGCCTTGTTCCTGAACAGCAGCGTTGCCGCCGGCGGGCTGGTTGCCGTTGCCCTCAGCCTGCTGTTCCGTTTTGCCATCCTGTCGAGCAAAGAGTTCAGCTTTCCGGTTGTGGCCAGTCAGTACCCGGTCCTGTTGGAAAACCTGCAGCAGGCCGGCAATGACCTCGATCTCGATCAGCAGCAGCAGTACCGGCTGCAGCTGGTCTGTGAGGAGCTGTTTGCGCATATTGCCAAGCGCAGCCCGGCAACCTCCAGCGTGAAGATCAAGGTGCTGCGTCACGACGAAGAACTGGTGGTGGAGATCATCCACGGCGAACGGGTGGAAAGTGTCAACTTTAAGGGGATGCCCGCTGATCTGATGGCTGCAACCGAAGAGGAGATATCGTCCCTGGGGCTGGTGCTGGTAAAAGGCCTGGTACGGGATCTGCACCATGTGGAGATCTCCGGAATCACCTACATCTGGTTCAAGCTGGGCTGAAGGAACATCGCAGGCCGGATTGTCTGGCCGCAAAGGATACGGGGGGCCGTTACATGCAGCGTTCAATGAGACAGACAGCCATTATCGGTGCCGGGGCACTGGGGGCAACCTACGGCAGTCTGCTCTTTGCCATGGACCCGGCCGCGGTCTGTTTCATCGCTTCAGGAGAGCGGGCGGAACGGCTGCGCCGGGATGGCGTCACGGTCAACGGCACAACCTCTCGCATCGCGGTGCTGCAGCCGAAAGAGGCAGGCCCCGTTGATCTCCTGATCGTGGCGGTCAAGCACCATCAGCTTGATCAGGCCATCGTTGGGATGAAACAGGCGGTCGGCCCTGCAACCACCATCCTCTCGGTCATGAACGGCATTGACAGTGAAGAGCGGATCGGGGCGGTCTATGGCATGGACAGGATGCTGTATGGTCTGACCCTGGGGATTGATGCGGTCAGGGAACACAACGTTGTGACCTACAGCAGCCTGGGGCGGGTGCTTTTCGGCGAAAAACGGAACAGCAGACTGACGGAGCGGGTCAGGCAGGTCCGGGATCTTTTCAACAGGGCCGCCATAGCCCATGAGATTCCGCCGGATATGCTGCGCAGTCTCTGGTTCAAGTATATGATCAACGTGGGGGTGAACCAGGTCTCGGCTGTGATGGGGCTGACCTATGGCGCCATCCGTTCCTCTGCCGAGGCACGGGAGCTGATGGATGCCGCCATGCGTGAGGTGATCAGGATTGCCCGGGCCATGCAGGTGGATCTGTCAGAGCAGGATATCGCTGCCTGGTACACGGTTCTTGCCACACTGGGGGCCTCAAGCAAGACCTCCATGCTGCAGGATGTGGAGGCGGGCCGCAAGACCGAGCTGGAGATGCTGGCCGGAACCGTGATTATGCTTGGAAAACAGCACGGTATCCTGACGCCGGTGAATCAACGCCTTTTTGATGCGTTGCAGCTGATTGAGGCGGGATCGACGTGCGCTGCCGCCTCGATGCCGGGGGCGTTGCAGGTATGAAAATGTTCAATTCTAAAGGGGTTTGGTAATGAGGCAGTCTTTGGTAACACACGGTGTCTGCAATCTGGTGCTGCTTTCTGCCCTGACAGGCCCGGCCATGGCCGGCCAGGGGGTAACACAGTATGACCTGAAGGATTTTTTCGGTAAGCCGGAACGCTCGGTTTTCCGTCTCTCCGAAGATGGAAAGACCCTCGGGTTCATGCAGCCCTATGAGCGCCGCAAGAACCTGTATGTGGTCTCCCTGCCGCCGGACGGCAAGACACCTGACTTTGCCAAGGCAACGCAGCTTACGTCTGAAACCGAGCGGGATATTGCAGGTTTTTTCTGGAAGGGGAGTGACACCATCCTCTACCTGAAGGACTTTGGGGGAGATGAAAATTACCATCTGCTGTCCGTTGATCTGAAAAGCGGCAAGGTCAGGGATCTAACCCCCTTTCCCAAGGTCCGTGCCTCAATTGTGGATGACCTGCTGGATGACCCTGAGCATGTTCTGGTGCAGCACAACAAGCGTGACCCGCAGTTTTTTGACGTGTACCGGGTTAATGTCAAGACCGGTGATGCTCAACTGGTGGCTCAGAACCCCGGCAATATCACCGGCTGGATCACTGACCATGCCGGTCGTGTCCGGATGGCCTCAACATCCGACGGTGTCACTACCAGTCTGCTGTACCGGGCAACTGAAAAGGAGCCGTTCAAGACCATTCTGACCACTGATTTCCGTACCACGGTCTCCCCGCTGTTTTTCACCTTTGACAACAGGTCGCTGTATACCCTTTCAAACCGCGGCCGGGACAAGACCGCACTGGTACTGCTCGATCCGGACAACGGTACGGAATCACCACCGCTTTTTGAACATCCGGAGGTTGATCTGGACGGGCTGTCCTACTCTCACAAACGTAAACTGCTTACACAGGTCAGCTTTACCACCTGGAAGAGCCAGCAGCATTTCTTTGATGCCGAAACCAGGGCGCTCTATGCCAGACTAAAGGAAAGACTGCCCGGTTATGAGATCGCTCTGCAGAGCGAAAACCGTGCTGAAGATACCTTCATTGTGGCTGCCTACAATGACCGCACCCAGGGTGCCCGTTATGTCTACTCGCTTAAAACCGATACCCTGACCAGCCTGGGCGAGATCAATCCCCGCATCAATCCGGCCGATATGGCCGGCATGCAGCCGATAACCTATACGACCCGGGACGGTCTGACCATCAACGGCTACCTGACGGTGCCGGTGAACCGTGAGGCCAAGCAGCTGCCGGTCATCGTCAATCCCCATGGCGGGCCGTGGGTGCGGGATTCCTGGGGCTATAACCCGGAAATCCAGTTTCTGGCCAACCGTGGCTTTGCTGTCTTCCAGATGAATTATCGCGGTTCAACCGGCTACGGCCGGGCCTTCTGGGAAAAGAGTTTCAAGCAGTGGGGCAGGCGCATGCAGGATGATATCACGGACGGGGTTGCCTGGTTGATCAAGGAGGGGATTGCCGATCCCAAGCGGGTGGGGATCTATGGCGGCAGCTACGGCGGCTATGCCACCCTGGCCGGGGTGACCTTTACTCCGGATCTCTATGCTGCGGCGGTTGATTATGTCGGTGTGGCCAACCTGTTTACCTTCATGCAGACCATTCCCCCCTACTGGAAACCGTATCTGGCCATGATGTATGAGATGGTGGGGGACCCGCAAAAGGATACGGCCCTGCTTAAACAGACCTCGCCGGTCTTCCACGCCGACCGGATCAGGACGCCGCTGTTCATTGCCCAGGGGGCCAATGACCCCCGGGTGAACAAGGCTGAATCCGACCAGATGGTGGCCGCCCTGAAGAAACGCGGGGTTGAGGTGCAGTATCTGGTAAAGGATAACGAAGGGCATGGTTTCCATAACGAGGAAAACCAGTTTGAGTTTTACGGGGCCATGGAGGCGTTTTTCAGAAAACACCTTCTCAAGGACCGTTCGTCAAAAAAATAACCCAATGCAGGCTGGAGTCTCCCTATGCAGCAGACCACCATAGATGGTATCACCCTTGCGCTGGCCAGGCCGGTTGAGCTGGCACTGAACTGGATCGGACAGGACGAGCTGTTACGTCAGCTGCTGGCAGCCTGGATGGTGCTTGAGGCCCGTGATATCCCGTTTAATCCCCGCCTGATCGGCAAGCCGGGGGTGGGCAAGACAACCCTGGCCTACGCAGCGGCCAAGCGTCTGAACAGGCCGGTCTATCTGTTTCAGGCCACCATGGATACCCGGCCGGAGGATCTGATTGTAACACCGGTGATCGGGCCGGGCGGTACCATCCAGTACGTGGGCTCATCACTGGTGTCTGCCATGGTGAACGGCGGGGTGCTGATCCTGGATGAAGGCAACCGGATGAGCGAGAAATCCTGGGCCTCCCTGGCTCCCCTGCTGGATGATCGCCGCTATGTCGAGTCGGTGATTACCGGGCTCAGGATCCCGGCGCACCGCGATTTCAGGATTGTGGTGACCATGAACGAGGATGCCTCGACCTTTGAGATCCCCGAGTATATCCATTCCCGCCTGCAGCCCCAGATCTATATCGATTTTCCCGAGGCGGACGAAGAGCTGCTGATCCTGCAGGAGAACCTGCCCTTTGCAGAACCGGAGATCCTGCATTACGTGGTTGATTTTCTCCAGCAGGCCCATGCCAGGGATGAGCGCTATTCGGTACGGGACGGCATCAATATCGCCCGCTACGCCCTGAAGATGTCTGCCGTCAGCAACAGCGCCCCCCGTGAGATGCTGGCAACAGCGGTTGAGCGTATTTTGGGGGACGAGGCGCTTCCGTACCTCTCCTGATCATGCCGCGACGACTCTTTCTTCACCACTTTGGTCCTGTGTACGGACTGCCGGTGCTGCACTACCGGATGGAGTTTGCCCATCTGGTTCGCCAGGCCGTGCAGCAGATCCGCCCTGATGCCATTGCCATTGAGCTGCCGCCAACCCTTGCAGCCCCCTTCCGCCGTGCCCTGGCACGGCTGCCCCAGATCAGTTTAGTCAGCTATCCGGTCAGAGAGGCCGATGGCCGTGAGTCGTCAGTCCATCTGCTTGTTGAGCCTGCCGATCCCCTGGTCGAGGCCGGGCGGCTGGCTATGGAGCTGGGGATTCCGCTGCATTGTGTTGATCCGGATATTGACCGCTACCCCCGCCACCGTGAAGCGCTGCCTGACTCCTACAGCATTGCCCGCATAGGGCTGGCTGCCTATTATCAGGCCTTTTGTGAGGCAATGGCAGCAGAGATCCCCTGCCATGCCGACCGCCGCCGTGAGCAGGGGATGGCCTATGCCCTGCAGCAGCTCGGGCAGGAGCATCAGCGGATTCTGTTTGTCTGCGGTATGGCCCATCTGCAGCGGGTTGCCGGGCTGTATGAGCAGCCCCAGGCGCCCCCTGTGGCGCGGAAACAGCGGGAAGGGATCACCCTCTGGAACCTGCATCCTGCCTGCTGCGGTGAGGCGCTGGCCGAGTTCCCCTTTCTGTCGGCCGTCTATGAATACCGGAGACACGGGCTGCCGGATCTGCCGGTTGAGCGTGGTAACGGGCTGCGTAAGCAGTTCCATGCACTGGAACTGATCGGCGGCGGCAGGCAGGAGCTGCCGGAGGCAGAGGTGATGGATGCCGCCATCCGGCGTTCGGCCCACCAGCTTGGGACAGCAGGCCGCTTTCCCGACCGGCAGCGGATTATCTATCACCTGTTCAGCGAAACGGCCCGCCATTACAAGCAGGAGACCGGCGAACCGGTGCATATCTGGCAAAAGCGGGCCTTCTTCCGCTTTGCCCGCAACTACGCCCTGCTGGACAAGATGCTGCTGCCGGACCTGTTCCAGCTGCTGGCGGCTGCCCGCGGCTGTCTGGATGACAACTTTGCCTATGCCTTCTGCCGCCTGGCCGTCAGTTATCCCTGGCAGCAGGAAGGCAGCGACCTGCCTGACCGCAGCATCTCGGCGGAAGAGTTGTGGGGAGGGCAGCGCCAGATCAGGTTCCGTCCCCGTCAGCAACGCAAAAAAGGACTTTCCGGCCTGCGCTTGATGCAGCGCAAGCGGGAGAAACGCCCCGGAGAATGGCTGGAGGGGTTTGATAATCCTTCGATCTGTTCCTACCCCCCTGAAGACCTTGCCATTGAGAACTTCGGCAACTTTCTCAAACAAAAGGGGAGCCTGCAGCTGTCGGAGGAACAGTCCCGCAGCGAAAAGTTCTCCACCTCGCTGCTTGACGGCATTGACATGCGTGAGACCTTGCGGAACATGCATGAAGGGGCTATCTACGTACGGCAGCAGGTCAGGGCCAAGGGGGGCGTCGGCAGTGTGGTCATGATCTTCAGTGAAGGCAGACGTGGCGAGTAC
The DNA here is from genome assembly GCF_015239775.1 of Trichlorobacter lovleyi. Taxonomy (NCBI): domain Bacteria; kingdom Pseudomonadati; phylum Thermodesulfobacteriota; class Desulfuromonadia; order Geobacterales; family Geobacteraceae; genus Trichlorobacter; species Trichlorobacter lovleyi. The sequence goes on along the minus strand of NZ_CP058409.1, from coordinate 2,573,285 downwards.
CCCTACCAGACCACCTGGCTCGGTGAACATGAGCAGGAGTCGGATATGGCCTTCTATGCCACTGACCCGGCAGCAAATGTGGTGGGGCCGGGGATCTGCCGCTGTGAATACGGTGGCTTCATGCTCTCCTATCCACCCCGCCGCCTGCGGGAGGTCTGGAGCGACCCCGACTACCGTTTTGCCGATAGCAGGGCCGAGATACTGCTGCTGGCTGCGCTGGATTACTCAACGGAACGGAATGTGGTCTATGTTGCGGCAAAGCCGCCACGCAGCAGCTTTAAACAGCATGCCGCCAGGATCGGCCGGACCATTGTCTATATCCCGCTGGGGTCACTCTCGCCGGTGCGGCTGAAGCAGTTGCGGGTGTTGCATGTGCTTTCCGGGCATGATAAACGGGCCTTTGCCAAAGAGTACATCTGGTAGCATCGCCGTTGTTTCCCATCTTATCCTGAGGTGTCCCATGAGTCATCAACCACAGCCTCCACAGCATTTCCGCGGCCGCTGGTCCAGCCGGCTGGGCTTTATCATGGCTGCAGCCGGCTCTGCCGTCGGCCTGGGCAACATCTGGAAGTTCCCCTATGTCACCGGCATGCACGGCGGTGGCGCCTTTGTCCTGTTCTACCTGTTCTGCATCCTGAGCATCGGTGTCCCGCTGATGGTGGCCGAGATGGTGATCGGCCGGCATACCCGCAAAGACCCGGTGGGGGCCTTTAAACGGCTGAAAGGGGGCGGCTGGACACTGGTGGGCTGGATGGGGGTGGTTGCTGCGTTTTCGATCCTCTCCTACTATGGCGTGGTGGCCGGCTGGGCCGTGGACTACCTCTGGCTGGCGCTTAAAGGGACCTTCACACCGCAGTATGCCGATCAGGTGCCGCAGCTTTTTGACCGTCTGCTGGCAAGCGATTTCAGCCAGCTGTTCTGGCAGGCCCTGTTTGTTGCTGCCAACGTACTGATCGTGATCGGTGGCGTCAAGAGCGGCCTGGAGCGGGCCAACAAGATCATGATGCCGGTCCTGTTTCTGATCCTGGTGGCCCTGGCCGCCCATGGCCTCTTTTCAGCGGGGGGGGCCAAGGCGTTCCGGTTTCTGTTTGCAGCAGACTGGTCCAGGCTGGACCCGCCTGCCATGCTGGAGGCGCTGGGCCACGCCTTCTTCAGCCTCAGTCTGGCCATGGGGGCGATGCTGACCTACGGCAGCTATGCGGATGAAGAGATCAGTATTCCCAAGGTGGCCATTACGGTATCAATTATGGACACCTTGGTGGCACTGCTGTCCGGGCTGGCCATCTTTCCGATCGTCTTCAGCTACGGCATGGCCCCTGCGGCAGGGCCCGGTCTGGTGTTCAAGACCCTGCCGATCCTGTTCAGCCAGATGCCGGGCGGTACCCTGATTGCCATCCTGTTCTTCCTGCTGCTGGTGTTTGCCGCGCTTACTTCGGGCATTTCATTGCTGGAGGTGGTGGTGGCCTACTACTGTGATGAGCAGAAATGGGACCGTACCAGGGCAACGCTGCTGATGGGGCTGGCTATTTTTGCACTGGGCGTTCCTTCGGCATTCTCAAATAATCTGCTCAAGGAGTGGCATGTCATCGGTGATCGCAATTTTCTGGATTCCATCGATTTCCTGGCAAGTAACTATCTCCTGCCGCTGGGAGGACTGCTGATTACGCTGTTCGCCGGGTGGGTGCTGATCCCCAGAATCGGGAGGGATGAGCTTTTGAAGGGTGGGGGAAGCCGGGCATTCTACCACGTCTGGTATTTTCTGATCCGCTATGTTTCACCGGTGTTGGTGGCGTTGGTGCTGCTGAACAAGGTCGGCCTGTTTTGATATGCCGGAGTGCATGGCCCCTGCCCTCACAAGAGGAGCTGTGGTCTGCTGCATAAAAGAAAAGCCCCGTCGAGACGGGGCTTTTTAGTTACATCAAGAGCAGTGGGCTACTTCTTCTTGGCTGCCTTGATCTTCAGATCTTTCAGCCCCTTGCCGGGTGAGAACTTTGCCGATGTCTTGGCTGCAATCTTGATCTCCTTGCCGGTCTGGGGGTTGCGGCCGGTGCGGGCCTTGCGGGAAATGGTACTGAATGTGCCAAATCCTACCAGTGTTACCTTGTCGCCTGCTTTCAGAGCTGCTTCAGTAGCAGCTGTGAAGGCGGCCAGTGCCTTTTCGGCCTGTGCCTTGGTGATGCCTGCGTCGGTTGCCATCTTTGCAACGAGATCTGCCTTCTTCATCTGGGTACCCCCTTGGTTGGATACGGGACAGGACGTCTCCTGCACCGGCTACTGCTTGGTAGAGCATGATAACACCAGTTTTTTAGTCTGCAAGCGCCCAACCTACATTTTTTTACAAATGGCTTAAAAAAATCAGGCCGCAGCCGCTGTCAGGTCTTTCAGCCGGCGCTTCCGTGTCCCGGTTTGTCCAAGAAATGGTTGACACTGTTTCGGGCTGGCAGTAAGTATGAAAGGCAACGGCGGCCATGGGCCGCCTCTTTTTTCAGATATTTTTGCAGGAGGTGTCAGATGCAGATCGAAGTACTTCCCTTGGCCCCTGAGCGGATGAAACAGAAGGTGGCTGATGAGACACAACTTGGCTTTGGCAAGCTGTTTACCGACCGGATGCTGCTGGTCGAGTGGACTGTTGACAAAGGCTGGCATAATGCCCGGATCAAGCCGTACGAGCCGTTCATGCTGGACCCGGCCACGTCGGTGCTGCACTATGCCCAGGAGATCTTTGAGGGGCTCAAGGCCTATAAATGGGATGATGGCAGGATCGCCCTGTTCCGCCCCGAGATGAACGCCCGACGCTTCAATCAGTCCGCCAGCCGGATGTGCATGCCGGAAGTGCCTGAAGAGCTGTTTCTGGACGGCATCGACAAGCTGGTTGAGCTGGAAAAGGACTGGATTCCCACCGCACCCGGCACCGCGATGTATATCCGGCCGGCCATGATAGCGGTTGATCCCTATCTTGGAGTCAAGCCCGGCGACCATTACTACTTTTTTGTGATCCTTTCCCCGGTGGGGGCCTACTATGCAGCCGGCTTCAACCCGGTCAGCATCCTGGTGGAGGACAAATATGTCCGTTCCGTGGCAGGCGGCACCGGTGATGCCAAGACCGGCGGCAATTACGCCTCTTCCCTCAAGGCCGGCCTGGAAGCCAAGAAGAAGGGCTATGATCAGGTGCTCTGGCTGGATGGTAAGGAGCGTCGCTACATTGAAGAGGTCGGGGCCATGAACATGTTCTTTGCCTACGGCAACCATATTGTCACCGCCCCCCTGACCGGTTCGATCCTGTCCGGCATTACCCGTGAATCGGTGCTGCGGCTGGCGATTGAACTGGGCTGCACGGTTGAGGAGCGGCTGATTGATGTGGATGAGCTGTTCGCAGACCTGCGCGGCGGCAAGGTGACCGAGGCCTTTGGCAGCGGCACCGCTGCAGTGGTGACCCCGGTGGGTAAGCTCGGTTACAAGGATGAGGCGCTGCAGGTTGGCGACGGCGGCGTTGGTGCGATTACCCAGAAACTGTACGACGCCCTGACCGGTATCCAGACCGGCAAGCTGGATGATCGTTATGGCTGGATCAGGATCGTTGACGCGGCCTAGCCGTTATTGAGCCGTGATATGACCTTCAGAGGGGCATGAACCGATGGTTTTTGCCCCTTTTGCGTATCAGGAGACGCCATGGAGACCGCCGAACTTCAGATCAAGACAGGACAGAAAAATGTGATGCTGCCGATCAGCGGACTGCTGGCTGACCTGGTACAACAGCGTGGCTGGCAGGATGGCATCCTGACGGTCTTTGTGCCCCATACCACCGCCGGGGTCACCATCAACGAGAATGCTGACCCGGATGTGGCCCGTGACATGACCTGGTTCATGCAGCAGCTGGTGCCGGATCTCCCCGGTTTCCGCCACGTTGAAGGCAATTCGGATGCCCATATCAAGGCCAGCCTGTTCGGCTCGTCAGTACAGGTGATTGTCAGGGCAGGAACTCTCTGGCTGGGAACCTGGCAGGGGGTCTACTTTTGCGAGTTTGATGGACCACGCCAGCGTCAGGTCAGGCTGGCATTTTCCTGATCACATGAATCGGGAATTGTGTTAGAATTTACTCATGGAAGTTATGAAACAGGAAGGGAGCCTGTGCCATGTTAAAAAGAATCGTACAATTGGCCTTTATGATTATAGCCATAAGTTTGGGAGTACAGGCGTTTGCTGCCGGTGACTACCGCGGCGATGAACGCTGTCCGCGGCCGACGGACTGGAGCAACTACTCTGAACCGTACGATCCGCTGGAACATCCCCGCGACTATCCCACCTTTGACAAGGCCGACCGGGCCGGCTGGTCATGCTCGTACCAGCGTGAAGACGGTGTGATTGTCCAGTATGGTGACAGCCGCAGCCCGCAGGAGCAATGGCTGGATACCTATGGCGGCAGTGATGGTGGAAATCAGAACTGAGTTTTTTATCCAGATGGGGCCTGTGGATGGTTCCATGCCAGTGCGATGATCTCAACCTCAATCCAATGCAGATGATTAACTGCAGGAATGGCTGTTTGGGTGCATTTGTAACATGCTAATGTCACTTGCCTTTTGTAGGTTTTGGTTGTCGGGTAGAGGTTGGAATAGTTTGTGTTTGATACCATTTGAATATAGCTTCAAGACCTTGACATCCTTGAATGTTAGTGTATACAAATTTTTACTGTTCATGTCTTTCACATCGCATGAGATGCTCTAGTGTCACAGCAGTGCAATGAACGTGCTTTGCAGCTTTAGAGGTCGTTTTCGGTTTACTCGTCAGGAACGTCGCGGCTTTTGATGACCGCTGTAATAATGTCACAAACCAGAGGTATTCCTGTTATGCTCAAGCATGCCATTACGGTTTTGTTGCTTGCATTTTCACTTTTTTATTTTCCATTTTGCATTTGCACCTCTCTTGCCGCCCCCGCTCCTGTCCCGGCCACCGGTCAGACCTCCTGCTACAATACCGCTGGATCGGAGATACCCTGCAGCGGTACCGGTCAGGATGGCGATCTACAAGTTGGTGTGGTCTGGCCTGATCCCCGTTTTACGGATAACGGTAATGGTACCATAACCGACAACCTGACCGGCTTGGTCTGGCTGAAGGATGCCGACTGTTTTGGCAGCAAACCTTGGTTGGAAGCTACTTTTGCGGCCGACGCCCTTGCTTCCGGTGCCTGCGGGTTAAGTGATGGCTCAACAGCCGGACAGTGGCACCTCCCCCGCAGGCGAGAACTGAAAAGCCTGGTCAATCGTGGACAGGTCAACAATTCCTACTGGCTCGATACACAAGGTTTCACCAATGTTGGAATCATGTATTGGTCTTCCAGTAGCCTGTTGCTCGATGTTAATGATTATTACGGCTGGAAGGTGTTTATATTCGATGGCATCATGCGTATTGAGAATAAGGCCAATTCCTTCTTGGTTTGGCCTGTTCGTGGCGGGCCAGGAGTGGTCTGGCCTGATCCTCGTTTCACGGATAACGGTAATGGTACCATAACCGACAACCTGACCGGCTTGATCTGGCTGAAGAACACCAACTGTACCGACAGCGCAGGGGGGGTGGACAAGAACAGTGGTTCCTTAAGCTGGGCCAATGCCTTAACCTGGAGTAATAATCTGACCTCCGGTCTCTGCGGTTTGACTGACGGCTCCACTGCCGGTCAGTGGCGTTTGCCCAACGTGGATGAGCTAGAAAGTCTGATTGATACGTGGTTGGCCACTGACGCTTCGCCTCTGGACCGTTCTTTCAGTAACCTCCAGCGTTCTGAGTACTGGTCCTCCAGCACCTATTTGCCCCTTCGAAATAACTCCTTCTATGTGAGCATGCTGGTGGGGGAGGTGGATTTTAACAGCAAAGACAGTAACTACTACGTCTGGCCAGTTCGTAGTGTTAGTTCGGTCATTTCGGTTGTGCCTGGTTCCAAAGATTTCGGTTCAGTAGGAATCGGTAGCAGCTCCGGCCAGGTTATTACCATAAGCAACCCGTCGAGACCAGATAACCTGTCTGTCTACAGTCTGGGTATTGATGGGCCAGATATCAATATGTTTCTACTCGATACGGGTGATGGCAGCAATGGCAGTTGTGGGCCGATGCCGATCATTGCCGGCGGAGGGGGCTGTACCGTTACGGTTTATTTTGTTCCGTTGGCAAGTGGTGTAAAAACAGCTGTTTTGAACATTGCCTCAAGTGCCCCGGCAGCGCCGTTGAAATCAATGGCGTTGACCGGTAACGGGGTGGACCTGACAACTTCATCATTGATACTAACCATGGCCGGTACTGGCAATGGCGTTGTGTATAGCGATCCGGTGGGGCTCTACTGCACAGATGGTACCTGTCTGGCAGAATTTGTGCCTTGGACAACAGTAGTTCTTCAGCCCGTGCCTGATAATGATTCTACCTTTGAGCTCTGGTCACAGGAGTGCAATGGCTCTGCAGGTTGTTCACTACTAATGTCCGCAAACCGTTATGTGACGGCAAACTTTAACCAGGCACCCAAGGCAAGGGTGGACGCGGTAGGGTATGACACGTTGACAGCAGCCTACACAGGCAGCACTACCGGGGCAGAAATCTTGGCCCGCGAGGTTGAATTTCAGGAAGATTGGCTATTGAACAGGGATATTGTCGTTGCCTTCAAAGGTGGCTTTAATGCCGCATTCAGTACCAATACCGGTTTTTACACCACCCTTGCTGGTAGTCTGACTATTGGCAACGGTAGTCTGTCGATTGAAAATCTGTTGATAAAGTAGGGGTAAGCGGGCCGACCCCGGCTGTTCTAGTCGGCGTACTCTTCCTTTCTCAGGCCGTAGCGCTTGATCTTGCGGTAGAGCGTGGCCACATTCATACCAGCCTCTTTGGCGGCACTGTCCACGGCGCCGCCGTGCTTTTTCAAGAGGTCACGCAACAGGTCCCGTTCAAACCGCTCCAGCGCCTCGGTAAACGGCAGGTCATCGGACAGCACCGGCCCGGCCTGGACCGTTGCCGGTATGATCCGTCCCTCCGGCAGATCAATCACCTGTCCCAGGGTGTCCAGGCTGATATAGTCGCTCGCCTCCATGGCCATGCAGGCCTCGATCACGTTACGCAGCTGGCGGATATTGCCGGGCCACTCAAAGGTGCAGAGGATCTGCATGGCATCCCGCTCAAACGCCTTGACCGCCGTGCCGAATTTCTGGTTTTGCAGGTGGATGAAATGGGCAGCCAGCAGCGGAATGTCATCGATCCGGTCCCGCAGGGGGGGGAGGTGCAGGTTGACCACATTCAGGCGGTAGTAGAGATCCTCCCGGAATGTGCCGGTCCGGACCCCTTCCTTCAGGTCGGCGTTGGTGGCCGAGATGATCCGTACATCCACCCTGGTGGAGTTGGTGTCACCCACCCGGCGAAACTCCTTTTCCTGCAGAAAGCGCAAGAGGGTCTTCTGCACGTTCATCGGCAGGTTGCCCACCTCGTCCAGAAACAGGGTGCCGCCATCCGCCGCCTCCAGCAGGCCCTGGCGGTTTTCGGCGGCGCCGGTAAAGGCGCCTTTGCGATAGCCGAACAGCTCACTTTCCAGGATGCTTTCCGGCAGCCCACCGCAGTTGACCGCCATGAACCTGCCTTCTTTGCGGTTGGAGTGGATATGTACCGCCTGGGCGATCAGTTCCTTGCCGGTGCCTGATTCGCCGGTAATCAGGATCGAGGTGTCCCTGCCCGCCACTTTGGCCACCTTGTCCAGCACATTGCGCAGGGCCCCTGATGAGCCGATGATATTGTCAAACTGCAGCTTTTCTTCGATCTCACGCCGCAGTTCCCGGTTTTCTTCAGTCAGCTGGGCCTGCTGCAGGGCGTTTTTGACCCGGAAGACCAGTTCATCCGGTTCAAACGGTTTGGTCAGCATGTCATAGGCCCCCTTGCGCAGGGCCTGGATTGACATCTCCACCGTGGCATAGGCGGTGATGATGATCACCGGCAGGTCACGGCACTTCTCCTTGACCCGCTGCAGCACCTCAAGTCCGGTCATCCCCGGCATCTTGATGTCGGTAATCACCAGATCCCAGGCAGCGGCCGAGAACTCTTCCATCGCCTTGACCGGGCTGGTGTAGGCCCGCACCAGATAGCCGCTGTCCAACAGCACCTGCTCCATCATCCGGCAGAGGCCTTCCTCGTTATCGATCAGCAGAATACGCTGTTTGTCGGTCATACCAGTTCCTCGTGGTCGATTGGCAGTATCACGGTTACGGTGGTCCCTTTGCCGGTCTCGCTTTCAATCGTGATATCGCCGTGATGCATCTCTACAATCTGACGGGTGATGGCCAGCCCCAGTCCGGTGCCGCGGGCCTTGGTGGTGTAGAACGGCTCAAAGATCTTTTCCAGGCTTTCTTGGGGGATGCCGCAGCCGGTGTCCCGGAAGCTGATTTTGATGGTCCGTTCCGGGCCGGTTTCCGTTCTGACCTGCAGGGTACCGCCTTCAGGCATGGCACCACCGGCGTTCAGGATCAGGTTGATGGCCACCTGGCGCAGTTGATCCCCGTCCAGCAGCACCTTGGGCAGATTCGCCTCAAACTCCGGCTTGATCGTGACCCCCCGCATGTCGGTGTGGTTGGCTGCAAATTCGACAATCTCAGTCAGCAGCTCGTTCAGGTCGGTCATCTCAAGTGTAGGGCGCGGGGTGCGGGCATAGGAGAGCAGGTCCTGTACGATCTTCTTGCAGCGTTTGCTTTCCCGCTTGATCTCATGGATGTACTTGTAATGCGGGTCATCGGGGGAGAGCTTCCCTTCCAGATAGGCTGCATACCCCAGGATCACCCCCAGCGGGTTATTGATCTCATGGGCCACCCCCGAGGAGAGCACCCCCAGGGAGGCCATCTTGCCCTGCTGCGCCAGGGTGCTTTCCATCTCCTGGTTACGCTGGATGATGTTGGTCATATGGTTAAAGGCGGTGGCCATCTCTGCCAGCTCGTCACTGCCGACCACCTCCATCCGTGCCTGCATATCACCCCTTTTGACCTTGCGGATGGTCTCAATCATATGGGTGATCGGGTTGGTTGCCACGGTTGAGGCATAGAAGACAAACAGGGTGGCCAGGAAACCGACTACACCGATCAGCACAAGTGTACTGAGGAAGATGTGACTCTTGATGGCATTGGCTTCCTTGTAGAACTCATCTTCGTAGGAACCGACCGCCACGATCCAGTCCCAGGTGGGGAAGTATTCGTAACGTACTATTTTCATGCGCGGTTTCTGGTCGCCCACGTTCTCCCAGGGGTAGCGGATCCAGCCGCTCTTGTTTTCAACCATCTCGCGGATGAACGGATTGCCGTCGGAATCCTTGGCATCAATGATGTTGCGCCCCTCGGCCTCGGGGTGGATCTTCAGGGTGCCGCTGCGGTCAATACAGTAGATGTAGCCGGTCTTGCCGACCCGCTTGTTCTTGATTTTGGCCTTCAGGGCCGCAAAGGCCTGGGATGCCAGTTCGTTTTCCAGGTCGCCGGATATCTCCTGGCGGTAGTCCTGATACTGCTTGTCGTAGGAACGCAGCAGGTCGATGGTGAAATCAGCCATATGCTGCAGGTCGTCCTTGCTGGTCTGGGTGATGCCCAGATAGGCCTTCTGGTTGGCAATAAAGCCGGTCACCAGCGCCACCACGATAATCGGGGTGATGACCAGCGGCAGCACCAACAGCAGCAGTTTGCTGCGCAGTTTCATATGATGTACTACCGTTCTCAGCATAGGCACCGGTGTGTGTCTGTGGGTGATCTGACGGTTTGGAGTCAGTGCGGTTGCAGCGGTTCCAGCAGTCGGGTGATCTCGGAACGCTGTGCCTCGCTGAGGGCATCAAAGCTGACACCAATGCCCGGTATCTGGTGCTCGCCTGAACCCCAGCGCCGCAGCCAGCAGATGGTGGCCCTGATCGGGGCTTTATCCGCCAGGTCGATAAACTGAATCTCTACCTGCTGATTGAGCTGATAATCAGGGCTGCTGCTGAACAGAAAGCAGCCTTGGGATGAGACGTTCAGGGTAACGGTCTGCTCCGGGCTGCCCTGGCCGGGGGCGGCGGTCAGCAGGGCCTGCAGGTGAAGCGGGTAGCGATCTTTGGGGCGAACCATGCGAGGGGCAAATCCCTTGCAGAGTTCGGCAAACTCCTCAAGCGTTCTGGCAACACCCTGCATGCCGTTTGCCGTCAGGAGCTTGATGGTGTCGGTGGCTGGCGCAATGTTCAGGTAGGCACTGGGAAGCGCCTTGAAGATATCTTCACTGGCCAGCTTCTCACTCGGCGTTGCCTTGATCAGCACCGGCATATCCAGCAGTATGCCGCTTAAGGGGGTGCCGGATGCCAGCACCACCGCTTCTTTCAGTTCGGAAATCGCCAGACAGGAAATCCCCAGGGCGTCAAGCGCCTCGCGGTAGATCTGCGAGCGGCTTGCACTGCGGGAAATCAGCAGGACAAGGGGGGAACTCATGGGCAGCTCCCTTCACCCGCCGGCAGGGCCCCAGAGGCGGCCAGGACCATATCCTGGTGAGGAAGCCAGGCCAGGGCAGCCTCACGCCGGCCCCAGGGGCTTTCACACTCAAAACAGCTGTCCGGTACCAGCTCCCGGCACATGCGGGGGCGGGCTTCAAATGTCAGGCTGCAGCCGGTTGGTGTCAGGTAGATGCAGTCGTCGGAACGGGAGGGATCCTTGTTGTCGTTGTCCTGCTCGCCAATGGTCAGAGGCCGCGGATATTTGATGATCCGGTCCGGATCAGGTGCGGTGACACCGGGGGTGTAGGGTACCCCGTAGTGTGTTTCCAGCCCCCATTCATTTTGTATCAGCAATGCGGCCAGTGCAGCTGCCGGGTCAGGCTGGGCCAGAAAGCGTTCCGGCGCCTCAATGCCTGGTCTGGTGCGGCAGCATTGGCCTCCACAACGGGCACACAGTGTTCGATGCTCATTGTTTTCTTGTCTGTTCATCAGGGCGTTATCCTGTCGCTGTATACAGCGCGTTTGATATTTTTGTTTGTTGCATAAATGCGATATCAATGTAAAGCAAAAATAGACTTTTGCAAAATGGCAAATGTAATGTCTCCAGGTGGTTACCTGCCGGTTTGCCGTGAAACGCTGTTTGCATTGCTGCAAAGGGGGTGTGGCGCACCGAAGGCGGTATGATGCCTCCCTCGCTTTAACTGGCAGATATTAAAAGCAAAAAAACCTTTTTGTGAGATAGGGCGGTTTGGCACGTCAGTTGCGTTAACGAAGCAACGCTTCCAAAGAATCATATCATCCACGAGGAGGGTGTTCATGTCTGATCAGAATCCACACAAGAGCAGGGGCTGGCAGGTGGTTATCGCCGGTACCGGTATCAACCTGGCCCTGGGGGTGCTGTACGCCTGGAGTATCTTTAAGGAGGCCATCGTCGGCTCTATCAAGGCCGGTGGTCCCGGAGCCTTCCAATGGGAAATGACCTCGGTCGGTACCCCCTATGCGGTCTGCTGTCTGACCTTTGCCTTTGCCATGATCATTGCCGGTAAGGCCCAGGACAAGATCGGTCCGGCGAAGACCGCCCTGATCGGCGGCCTGCTGGTGGGTGCCGGTTTTGTCCTGCTTGGTTTCACCACCAGTTTTATCGGCTGGGTCCTCGGTTTCGGCATCCTGGCCGGCGCCGGTTTCGGCTTCGGCTACTCTGCCGCCACACCACCGGCGGTTAAGTGGTTCTCATCGGCCAAGACCGGTCTGGTGGCCGGTATCGTGGTGGCCGGTTTTGGTCTGGCACCGGTCTACATTGCGCCACTGGCAAAGTTTCTGCTGCATGCCTACGGTATCCAGAACTCGATGTTGATCCTGGGGATCGGTTTCCTGGTGGTGGTCTGCGGTCTTTCCTTCCTGCTGGTGAACCCGCCCAAGGGCTACGTGCCCCGTGAAGTGCTGCGTGGCTATTATCCTGCTCTGGATGCTGAAAAGAAGAAAAAGGAGGAGGCCAACGCCACGGTCAGCGAGGTGCTGCGTTCCCCCAAGTTCTATGTGCTCTGGACCTGTTTCTTTATCGGTGCCGGTGCCGGCCTGATGGTTATCGGCAGTGTGGCAGGCATGGCCAAGAAGAGTATGGGCGAGATGGCCTTTGTGGCGGTCGCTGTTGCTGCTCTGGGTAATGCCGCCGGCCGGATTGTTGCCGGGGTGATGTCAGATCGGGTCGGTCGTCGTGCCACCCTGTTTATCATGCTGACCTTCCAGGCGATCCTGATGTTTGCCGCCATACCGATTATTGCAAACCCCAACCCGATCACCCTGGTGCTGCTTGCCACCTTCATGGCTTTTAACTATGGTTCCAACCTGGCCCTGTTCCCCTCCTTTGCCAAGGATTACTGGGGGCTCAAGAACTACGGCCTGAACTATGGCGCCCTTTTTACCGCCTGGGGCCTTGGCGGCTTTGTCCTGGTGCAGGCGGCTGACAAGATCAAGGCCATGCCGAACGGCAACAACAACTCCTTTATTGCTGCCGGTGTACTGCTGCTCTGCGGCGCTGCCTTGAGTGTCTTCCTGGCTGACAAGAAGAAGGCCGTTGCCGGTGAGGCCGAGCCTTCACGCTGGCAGGAGTTCTGGGCCGAGTTTTCTCTGGGACTCAAAGTGTTCCTCGGCTTTGAAGCTCCTCAGGTACGCGCTCCCCGCAACTGGGACGCCATTGAGAAATCCAGGGCCTGACAGTCGCCTGTCCTGACCTGTCTGCAAAAGAAGCCCCGCCTGGTCCGGGGCTTCTTTTGTTTGAGCCGTGCCGGCTTCAGGTGTATACTGCATTCGACCAGGACAAGGAGATTGGTATGGATCGTTTAATGCTCGATCATATGCTGAATCCCTCCAGCTACCCCGAGCCCACCACGGCAGTGCAGCATCTGCAGACCCATATTTCCCATCTCTTCCTGACCGACCGGTACGTCTACAAGGTCAAAAAAGCGGTTGATTTCGGCTTCCTGGATTTTACCACCCTTGAAAAGCGTCACTTTTTTTGCCATGAAGAGCTGCGTCTGAACCGGCGTCTGTCTCCTGATATCTACCTTGAGGTGGTTGCGTTGTCCCGTGCTGCTGACGGCCAGCTGAGCTTCCGGGCTGATGGAGTCCCTGAGGAATATGCCGTCAAGATGCGCAGAATGCCGGAAGAACGGATGCTGTCGCGCCTGCTGGAGCAGGGGAGCGTCACGGAGGCTGATATTGCGGATATCGCCGCAAAGCTGGCCGGTTTTCATGCCGCTGCCGCCCAAGGCAACGGGATCGCCCTGTTCGGCACGGTTGAGGCGATCAGGAACAACTGGCTGGAAAACCTGCGTCAGACCGTGCCGTATTGCGGCCGGACCTTGTCGGAGCGGGACCACGCTCTGATCGGGGAGTGGGCCTTGCAACGCCTTGAACAGCGTGGGGAGTCCTTTCAACAACGGCTGCAGCACGGCTTTGTCCGTGAATGCCATGGCGACCTGCATGCTGAAAATATCTGCCTGGACGGTCAGGTGCATATCTTTGACTGCATTGAGTTCAACGAGAAATTCCGCTACGGCGATACCGCCGCAGATGTGGCCTTCCTGGCCATGGATCTGGCCAACCATGGCCGCCAAGACCTGGCGCTCAGCTTTATCAGCCACTATCAGGCTGCAAGCGGAGATACCACCCTGCAGCAGGTGCTGCCGCTCTACCTGGCCAACCGGGCCTTTATCCGCGGCAAGGTGGAAAGCTTCCGTCTGGATGACCCCCTGATCTCCAGTGATGAAAAGCTGGCGGCAGGCGCTCGGGCACAACGTTTTTTCCGGCTTGCACGGGGATATGTCCTGCGTGAGCAGTTTCCCCGGCTGCTGTTGCTTACCTGTGGTCTAACCGGTTGCGGTAAATCGGCCCTGGCTGATGAACTGGCCTTTCAGCTGGGGGTGCGGCACCTCTCCTCTGACCTGGAGCGCAAGCGTCTGGCCGGAGTGGCCCCGACGGAGCGTGGCAGTGCCATCTACAGTGCTGACTGGAATCGGGCAACCTATGATCGCCTGTTTGAAGCTGCCCGGGAGCAGTTGCGCTCCGGTGCCGGCGTGATTGTTGATGCAACCTTCCGTGTCCGCGCGGACCGGGAACGGTTTGTCCGTCTGGCCGCTGAGTCCGGGGTGGTGCCGGTTATTCTGCAGCTGCAATGTCCTGAAGCGGTGGTCAGACAACGGCTGGAGCAGCGGCAGGCCCGCGGTGACTCGGCCTCGGACGGGACCTGGCAGGTCTATCAGCAGCAGATGGGCAGTTTTGAACTGCCGGACGGGGATGAGGCATTGCTGGTCCCGTTGGATGCGACCAGGCAGCCGGAGGCCATGGTTGATCAGCTGCTGGAGGCATTACATAGCCAGCTTTAAATAAAATTAATTTTGGAGTCGTATATTTTTGGCACACTTGCACAAAACTCTGTGCTACGCTAATGACTCTTACGAAGTTTACGGCCCTGGTGACTTTGGAAGTTGCCGGGGCCTTTGTCTGTTTTCGAACACCCGCCATAATGGGTGCATTACACCAAGCAGGACACAGAAGGAGAAGTAGGGTATGACAACAGGTCGAGTTAAGTGGTTCAATGACAGCAAGGGGTTTGGTTTTCTGGAGCAGGAAGGTGGCGAGGACGTTTTCGTTCACTTCTCCGCTATCAACAGCAACGGTTTCAAGTCCCTTGCTGAAGGCGATACGGTTGAATTTGAAGTGGTCAAGGGTCCGAAAGGGCTGCAGGCTGCCAACGTAACCCGCATTTAATCCGGTTCGTTGTGACATGAAGCTGAAAAGCCCCGCTCAGACCGGGGCTTTTTTGTTTTCAGTGTATCGCCACCAGAAACTGATTCAGCAGTTGCCGCTCAGCCAGATAGCGTTGCACGGTCTCACGCCCCTCCGGAAGCACTCTGCTCAGTTGATATTCCGTTTCCAGCCAGACTAGCCAGGGTAATGCCCCTGTGATGGAAAAACCGTAAACTGTTTCCATTTGGCGCAGGCTGGCCTCCTCCAGTTCCCGGCCGATCTCCTGCGGTGTTGCGGCATAGTGGGTCGGGAAGGCGACACTGGAGCGATCGAGCGCTGCCATGAAGGCGTGTTTTTCCTCGCTGCTGAGGCCGCTGAAGTCGGTTACACACCAGTCCGGCGGCATGGTTGCAAGCAGTGAACGGCAGGAGAAGGGGCGCTCCGGGTAGATGCTGCAGGCTGCTGACCGGTTCAGAAACGGGCAGGCCTCCGGTAACCGGCGGTAGGCGGCAAGCCACTGCTTCAGGTCGCTGGCTCGCTCTGCCGTCTCTTGAATGGCAGCAATCCGCTCCCGCAAGCGGTTGTGATGCTGTTCCGTGAGTGCCCCGGCGACACGCAGCGCCTCGGGAAAGCTGCAGTTGACCACCAGCGAGCAGCAGCCGCCGCAGCCTTTGGCACAGTGGATACTGCCGCCGCGCTGCCGGTATTCACTGCTCCAGGCGGCGCAGAGTTGATCAAAAAACAGCTGTCTTTGCTGAACTTCATGGATAAGTGTATGCATGCGGGACCTTCTGCTTTCAGATCTTTTGGGCCGGACGATACGATGACGCCCTGGAATTTGCAACGGGAACCCTTGTCCTTGTGAGTAATTGCGCTATAGTGGGATCAATCCAGTTCAGGAGGACAGCATGAACGGCTACTATGTCCCGGTAGGGGTTGAGAGCATTGAGCCGGACCTTTTTCCCGATGTGGCACTCTATCTGCGCAGCGGCGGCAATTATGTGCTCTACAAGAGTCATGGCCGCAACTTTTCAAAACAGGATGCCGTCCGGTTGATGGCGAACAGCATTGATTTTCTGTATGTCAGCCCAAGCGATATGGAGGTCATCACCAAGTACCTTGAGGAAAATGCCGAACGCCTGCTGCAGAGCGATCAGTTTGACGGCAGGACCAAGGGCAAGATCATCTACCAGACCTCAATTAACTTTGTGGGGGATATCTTCCAGAACCCCAAAAAGGTTGGCGATATCGACCGCAGCAAGAAACTGATGGAAAACCTGCTGCTGTACCTTTCCAGCGACCGCGATGCCCTTTCCTCCCTTGAGACCGTTATGACCCATAATTACTACACCTTTGTGCACAGCCTGCAGGTGACGGCCCTGTCGGTGCTGATGCATGCCGAGGCCTATAGCCTTGCCCATGACGAATTGGTGGATGTCGGTGTTGGCACCTTGCTGCACGACTTCGGCAAGACCTTTACCCCGCAACAGATCCTGAACAAGACCGGCAAACTGACCGAGGATGAAATTGCCATCATCAAACGTCACCCGGAAGAGGGCTACCTCTACCTCAAGGAAAATACCCGCCTGAATGAGATCTCGCTGGCCATCGTGCGGGACCACCATGAGCGGGTGAACGGTAACGGCTACCCCCGTGGGCTCAAAAGAACGGAGATCTCCCGCAGTGCCCAGGTGGGGGGACTCTGCGATGTTTACTGCACCCTCACCATTGATCGCACCGGCGGCAAGGCGTTACCTCCCTACCTGACCATCCAGGTCATGCGGCAGGAGATGAAGGATGCCTTTGATGCCCGTCTGCTCGATATCCTGGAAGGTCTAACCTGTACTGAAGAGACGCAGCAACTGGTCCTGTAGCAGGGCTCCGGGTACCTCACGGCGGAACCGGCGGGCCGTTCATATGCCGGTGCAGACAGGATGCATTCAGCTGCTGCCCCGGTCCTAGCGCCAGATAACCTGCCCGTAGTTCCGTTTGGGGGGACGCTGATAACGGACTGCCGGTCTTCCCAGCAACATGGCGTAGATCGGCTGATGTCCCTCAGGCAGCCCCAGGGCATCCCGTAACGGCTGCCAGCCTTCGCAGGCATACTGGAAGTAACCGGCCCAGCAACTGCCGATACCATAGGCCGGAGCTGCCAGGTCCAGGTAGGAGAGGGCAATCAGCCCGTCCACCTTGCCCAGCGAAAGATCCTGATGGGCATGGGTCAGCACCAGGTGCGGCGCCTTGCGGCTGATCGGGTCTTTGCCCTTGTCCCAGGACTTGATCATTCCTTCAAAATTTATTTTCAGTCCTCCAGCAGGAGTCTGGCCTGCCACGTGACGCATCCAGTCCACCACCAGCCCGGACAGCCGACGCAGTTCAGCGGTGTCGTAGATCACCAGCCACTGTACTTCCTGGCAGTTCATGCCGGTGGGGGCGTAGCGCATCAGATCCAGCAGTTCCTGCAGTGTCTCCCGTGCAACCGGTTCCGGGCTGAAGCGCCGGATGGAACGCCGCATCCGCAGGTGCCGGGCAAACTGTTCTTTGGGAATGGTCGGTTGCCGGCCAGGGTAGCTGGCTGGATCAAGCCGTGGATCCTCTACCGCTATGGCACCGCTGGGGCAGACCGCCTCGCAGTGGCCGCAGATGATGCAGCGCCCGGCACCGTCATCGCAAAAACGGGGAAAGTTGCCGTCCGGCAGGCGGATGATCCGCAGCGGGCAGGTGGCGGCACATTCGCCGCAACAGCTGCAGTCGGCCTGGTTGACCTTCAATGTCGGCATAACAACCTCACATGAAGCTGATTTCCTGATGCAGAGAAATGCATTCTGGCATATCATGCCTGCTGATACAACCTCAGGAGAACCTGCCATGCATGAAAAAATCTACGTGATCGGCCACCGTAACCCGGATACCGACTCCATCGCCTCTGCCATCGCCTATGCCGTCTTCCGCCGCAGTCTGGGGCACAGCAACGTCTGTGCCGCCATGGCCGGACAACCCAATCCCCAGACCAGCTACATCCTGAAACGGCTGGGGATTGATCCGCCCACCTACCTGGCCGACGTCCATCCCAAGGTGCGGGATGTGATCAACCGCAGCCCGGTCACGGCACCCACGGACCTGCCGCTGAAAGACGCCCTTGAGCTGTTTCACCGCCATGCCATCCGGGTCCTGCCGGTGGTTGATCAGGAGTGCAGGCCCCAGGGGGTGGTCTCCCTGCTCAAGCTGTCGGAGAAGTACCTGGTGGCCGGCACCGACCGGCGGCGCGGTGTGGACAGCACCCTGGCGGCCCTTGGCCGCTGCCTTGAGGCAACGGTCCTGTCCGGTGGCCTGTCGGAGCAGATGGAACACCTGCACCTGTTCATCGGTGCCATGACCGAAGAGTCGTTCAGCAAACGGATCGAAGGCTACGACCCGGCCAGCCTGCTGATCATGACCGGAGACCGTCCCTCGATCCAGCAGTCGGCCATTGAATCAGGGGTCCGGCTGCTGGTGATCACCGGCGGCCTGCCGCTGCGGGAGGATCTGATCGACCTGGCGCAGGAACGTGGTGTAACGGTCTTCTCCACCCCCCATGATACCGCCACCGCCGCCTCGCTGGCCCGGCTCTCCACGCCGCTGGCCTGTTTTGTTGATCAGAAGTTCGAGCGGATCGGGGTGATGGAGTCGGTGGAACATCTGCGGCTGAAACTGCTGCACTCCGGCGAACCGGCCGTGGTCGCGCTGGAGGAGGATGGCAGCATCGCCGGGGTGGCCACCAAGTCGTCGCTGCTGACCCCGCTGCCCTATGCCCTGATCCTGGTGGATCACAATGAGCTGACCCAGGCCGTGCCCGGTGCCGAAGCGGTGGAGATCCTGGCCGTGATTGACCACCACAAGCTGGGTAATCCGGCCACTAACCAGCCGATTACCTTCATGGCAGCCCCGGTGGGCAGTACCTGCTCCATTGTGGCCTCACTCTACCGTGAGCGGGGCATGGAGCCGGAACAGCGGATTGCCGCCCTGCTGCTGGCAGGGATCATGTCCGACACCGTCATCCTCAAATCCCCCACCACCACCAAACGTGACCGTGAACTGGTGGCCTGGCTGGAGCCGCTGGCCGGGCTTGAACACAGCAGCTTTGGCAAGGATATCTTTGCCTCCTGCAGCGGATTCTCTGCCCATGCCAGCCTTGAAAAGGCGGTGCGGGCCGACTTTAAAGAGTTTACTGCCGGTGAGACGGTTTTCGGGGTCGGGCAGGTGGAGGTGGTCGGCTTTGATGAGTTCTATGAACTGAAGGAGCTGCTCTGGGACGTATTACGTCAGGTCAAGCAGGCTGACAAACTGGATCTGGCCGGTTTGATGGTGACTGATATCTACAGCGAGACCACCCTGTTCCTGGCTGAGGGCAAGAACGAGCTGGCCCACCTGATGGGCTATCCCCAGGTGGAACCGCACCTGTATGAGCTGAAAGGGGTCATGTCCCGCAAGAAGCAGATGGTGCCCCATCTGCTGAAGGT
This sequence comes from Trichlorobacter lovleyi, assembly GCF_015239775.1. Classification (NCBI taxonomy): domain Bacteria; kingdom Pseudomonadati; phylum Thermodesulfobacteriota; class Desulfuromonadia; order Geobacterales; family Geobacteraceae; genus Trichlorobacter; species Trichlorobacter lovleyi. The sequence continues at coordinate 2,554,091 of NZ_CP058409.1, read as the reverse complement.
GCTGGGGGCGTTGTAAGCTCTTGGTATGCCGGTCTGTCCGGTTGCTCTCTCCTCCCATAAAAGATGGTTCTGATGCGGGAGCAGCCTTGAGCCATAGTGTCTTGCCTTGATTTTTCCGGGGGCTGCCTTGGGACACTGCGCTGTCCCGGCAGCCCTTCATGATTGCCCCTGCCGCCTTGCCAGTTGAATCACCCCATGCACACAGCGCTCCCGCTGAAGACCCCTTCCACCCGGTTTGCTCCGGCTAAACAAGGTTTGATCTGATCCCGCCAAACTGATTGGCCTGACTTGCATTTTTCATAAAGGGTGGTATCTGAAACTGAAGAACGTGCGGTTCGATTACATGTTCAGAGGGGGGAGTATGAAACGTATTGCAGCCGTGATGGTCGTGTGTCTGTCTGTGACGTGCGGTGTTGCAACTGCTGCCCCGTCGGCCACCCAGCAGGCAATTGCCGAGTACAACCAGGAGAATTACGAAGAGGCGCTGCAGATGCTGACCTCGGCCAGGCAGGCCGAGGGAGAGACGGCGCTGAACAGGTACTACACCGGCCTGTGCCAGAAACAGACCGGCGACCTGGCCGGGGCCGTTGCCAGCCTCAAGGCGGCCCTGCAGGCACAGCCGCCTGAACAGGACGCTGCAGTGGAACTGGTGGCCCTGCTGATAAACCTGGAGCAGCTGTCTGATGCCTGGCAATGGGTGGCGTGGGCGGAAAAGGAACAGGTCAGGCCCAAGGATGTTGCCTATCTGAAGGGGGTTCTGCTGGCCAAGCAGAAACGCTACCATGAGGCGGTTGCGTCGTTTCAGAGTGCCCGTACCGGTCTTGCTGAGACCGACCAGCAGATCGACCTGCAGATTGCACTGGCCTATGCCCAATCCGGCAAGACCCAGGATGCCAGAGACAGCCTGAAGGCGATCGTGACCCGTTATCCCGGTACTGAGGCGGCAGATTTTGCCGCAGAGTATGACCAGCGGATCAGTACGGCCGCTCCCCATAAACGCTGGAATATCTATGCCGGTATCAGCTATCTGTACGACGACAACGCCACCCTCAAGTCCAGGGAGTCCGGTGCGTCATCCGACACCCGTGACCAGCGGGACAGCGCTGTTTCTGAACATCTACGACTGGAATACGATACCCCGTTGGACGGCCAGTGGTCTGCCAACCTCCAGTATGCCCTGCAGAACAACAACTACATCAGGCTGCATGATTACAGCATGCTGGTGCATGGCCTGACCACCAGCCTGATCAACCGCAGTGAGAACGGATTGCTGGCCCTGCCGCTCAACCTGAGCCACACCACGCTGGACTACCGGGATTACTCATTTCAGGTCTCGTTCAAACCCACCCTGACCGCGATATTCAACTCCCGTAACCTGGCACAGCTCTCCCTCGGGTATACCTACCGGGATATGCTCCAGAACAACGGCCTTCCCGCCAATGACCGTACCGCCAATATCTTCAACCTGCAGGCAGGCTATATCTTCCTGTTTGCCGATGGCCGCGGTCTGGTGAACCTGCGGGGCGAGGGCTTCTATGAAAATACCACGGGCGATGAGTGGCGTAACCGGGGGGCGCGGGCAGGGGTTGACCTGCTGGCGCCGCTCAGCACCAGTACCAAGCTGATCCTGACCGCAGAGGGGTGCCGGCAGGAGTACCTGGACAGCAGCAGCGGCCGCCGTGACACGACGCTTGTCGCCTCGGCCACCCTGAATCAGCAGCTGACGACACATCTCTATCTGAACCTGCAGTATTATTTTACACGCGCCTTCTCAAATGTTGATCTGTACGATTATCAGCGCAATGTGATTACAACCGGCGTTGAGCTGCGCTTTTAAGGAGTGGATACCATGAAGAATATCGGAAACATGCTGCGGAATGGCGCGCTCTGGTTGAGCATCGTCCTGCTGGTCTCCCTCTTCTGTGCCGCTGATCTGCATGCTGCCGCCATTGCCAGCTTGCGTGCGGTGGCAGGCCGGGTGGATATCCTCAGTAATGGCAGGCTGCCGGCCGTTGCCGGTCAGAACGGCAGCCGGCTCTCCAGCGGCGACCTGATCCGTACCAAGACCGGCGGCAGCGCCGAGGTGGTCTACAACGACGGCACGGTGCTGCGTATTGCCCAGCGCAGCCGGGTTGACATCGGTGAGCATTTTTCCGCCAAACGCCCCAACTCCAGTGAGGTGAAACTGGTCAGGGGCAGGCTGCAGGCGATTGTTGACCTGAAAAAGATCCCCAGCGCCGCACCCGGTGCGAAGAGGTTTGAGATCCGCACCCCCAACGCCATTGCCGGGGTACGGGGCACCGATTATACCGTGGCCTATGAAAGGGCCCAGACCAGCGTGCTGGTCACAGCCGGGGATGTGTACGTCTACAATACCCTGATGGACGGTCAGATTGTCAACCTGACCCCCGGTACAATTACAACGGTGCTGGGCAGGAACCAGCCGTCACCACCCAGACCTGCCCTGGATAGCGACCTTAAAAAAATGAAGAGCAGTGCTGCCGGGAAATCCGGTAGCGGCGGTCAGGGGGTGACGGCTGCCGCCTCACTGACCGGAGATGGGGTCGCCGTCCCCGTGACGGAGGTCCTCAGCACTCAGCTGGTTAAGACAGCTACCCAGGTTGTCACCGATACGGTGACACCGCCACCTCCACCGCCACCTCCACCGCCGGCGGTTTCTCAGACAGGCTCGGTAACGGCTAAATGGCAGTAATAAGGGGGGTGCTCAGATGAAAACACGATTGCTGATCATAGCCAGTCTGGTTCTGGCAGGTTGCCTGCTCTCCCTGGCCGGTTGTGGCGGTGGCACGGCCAGTTTTTCATCCGGTAACGGAACCACCGGTACCATTACGCTGAATGTTGCCTGGCCAAAGAGCACGGCCGCAAAGGGGACGCCGGTTGTGGAAAAGATGGCGGGGGCCGTAACGGTCCGCCTTACCATCTCCGGTCCTGGCATGACACCCATCACCAAAGACTTTCCGGTGGAAGATGGCCAGGGCACTATCGACGGTGTGCCGGTCGGTACTGAAAGGGTCTTGAAGATACTGGGGCTGGACAGTGCCGGTGCTGCCCTTTATGCCGGTGAGGTGACGAATATTACGGTTGTGGCAGGCCAGACCAGTGATGCCGGCACGGTTGTGATGGAGCCGGTGGGGGGCTACTCCATCAGCGGCAAGGTTACCTTGGACGGAAGCACCGGATTGGAAGGGGTGACCATTACGGCCGAATCCTCCACCATTGCCTATGCTGCTGCGGCACTGACTGCCAGTTATTCCGCAACCACCGACGCCAACGGCGACTACACCATCATCGGGCTGCCAAGCGGCACCTACCTGCTGACCGCCTCAAAGACCGACTATACCTTTACGCCGAGCAGTACCACGGTGATTATCGACACAACCAGCCTGACCGGGCAGAACTTTACCGGTGCGCCGGGTACGCCGTACTTCCCGATAACCGTCGGGAACAAGTGGATCTACGACACGTCGTCAACAGTAATCTACGGCACCACCACCGAGACCGCGAGCGGGTCGTTTACACGGCTGGTGACCCAGGTATCAACCGCTGTCAGCGGGTTCAGCGTCCAGCATGATGGTTCCGAAACCTCCAGCACCGGCACCACCACTACCAGCACCTCCATTGACGACCTGCTGCTTATGAACGGCAACGGCTATCTGCAAAGCTCGAACGGCTCAAAGACCTCCCTATACAGCATCGGCAGTTCGACAAGCACCTTCAGTGAGACCTATACCACTCCCGGCTATATCGTCTTTATCGGACAGCCGGCAACGGGGACCATCGTCAGCGGTTCAACCACCAGAACTGAAACCATCACCATCGAGGGATCTCCAAGCGTGTACAGCGCCACGATTAGCAGCCAGCATACCGTGGTTGGCCCTGAAACCGTGATGGTTCCGGCCGGCAGCTTTAGTGCCATCAGGGTCAGCTTTACCGAAACAAACACGATGGCATCCCCCTCTCCCGGGGTTACCACCGTCAGCGGCGACTACTGGTATGCTCCCTATGTCGGTCTGGTCAAGACGTCCCAGACCAGCATCGGTCCCTACGAAACAAGGACGAAGACCGAAAGTCTCACCAGCTATATCGTACAGTAGGAACAGCTGCGCCCCCTGCTTTGCAGCGGGGGGCGCAGCCACTGTTACTTCTCCGTCAGCTTGAGCGGTTCGCCGGTCGGGCATTCACTAAACCGGAATAGCTCATTTTTGTTCAACATGCTGACCTCGTACAGACAAACCGGCTGTTCCTTCCCCTTCACGATCACCTGCTGCACCCCGCGGATGGCAATGCCGTTCAACTGCCCCGCTGCAATGCCCGGCTGCAGCGCTGCCAGGGTCCCTCCGGTGATCAGGATATCGGCCTTGAACAGCCGGGTCAGCGACTCTACACGTGCCCCCAGATTGACCTGGTCACCGATCACGGTGTAGTCCATCTTCTTCCCTTCGGCACCGATGTTGCCCACCACCGCCTCGCCGGTGTTGATGCCGATACCTGCCGACAGGCACGGCTTGCCGGCCTGTTGCCAGGCCTGCTGCAGCTCCGTCAGGCGCTCAATCATCTCGGCGGCGCAGCGGACCGCCCGTTCGGCATGGTTCTCCACCGGCCCCGGCGCGTTCCAGAATACCACGATGGCGTCACCGATGAACTTGTCCAGTGTCCCGCCCCACTTCAGGATCACGTCGGTCATGGCCCCCAGGAACTCGTTCAGCAAGGCAACCACCTCCTCCGGCGTATGTTGCTCGGAAAAGGTCGTAAACCCCTTTACATCCGAGAACAGCACCGTGATGATCCGCCGTTCTCCGCCCAGTTTTGCCATCTGGGGGTTGTTGATCAGCTCGTTGACGATGGTCTGGGTTACATAACTGGAGAACATGGCGCGTATCTGGCGGGCATGGCGCTCCTCAAAGGCGTAGTTCCAGGCCGTGACCGCCATGAAGATCAGGATGATGTTGTTCAGGGGGCAGGCCAGGTTCAGCCACAGCCCGGAGCTACTGAAAAAGAGCTGGCCGGTCAGGAACACCGCAGCCAGGAACAGCAGGGTTACCAGCGCCCCCCAGACCAGGCGCACGCGGCTTAACAGCAGGCTCAGCAGCACGCCGCTGCCGATCAGGAACAGCAGATTCTGCTGTTGGGAGGCCTGGCGGATAAAGCGTTGCTCAAGGATTGAGGCGGTTACTGCGGCGCTCTTTTCCACACCGGGGTAGGCCGCAGAGACAGGGGTCACCCTGAGGTCATAGATGCCGATGGCGGTGGCGCCGATATAGACGACCCGGTTGGCAAGTTCCTTCCTGCCGACCTTGCCGTCCAGGATATCAACCACCGAAATGTGCCGGAAGGTCTTGCCTGGGCCATAGTAGTTGATCGGCATCCGCCCCCAGTGATCCGTGGGGATCGACACTTTGCCGACCCTGATGCCGCGGGTGGCATCAACAACAATCCGTTCCGGCGGTATCCCCAGATATTCCGCTGCCGCCCGCAGTGACAGGGAGGGATACAGGAAGCGGTCATGGCCCAGCAGGAGCGATTCCCAGCGCAGGGTGCCGTCAACCTCGTCCGGGAACATATTGATATGGGCAAAGCCCAGGGCCTTGTCTTTGAGCCTTTTGACCGGAACCGTCAGCATGCCGCCCGAGATGATCGGCGGATAGGTGTTGAACAGCTCATCATGTTCCACCGACACAATGGCCGACTGCTCAAGCACAGGGTCAGCGGCGGTATGGTCCGACCTGTGTTCAAAATCAAAGGCCACCGCCAGCACGACCGTGCCGGCCTGTTCGATCGCACGGGCAAACGTCTCGTCATGGGCCTCCGGCTCAGGAAAGATGACGTCAAACGCAATCACCGCCGCATCTGCCTGGTTCAGGCGATCAACCAGGCGGGCCAGGACATTTCGGCTCCAGGGCCAGCGTCCCAGGCGATCCAGACTCTTTTCATCAATAGTGGCAATCACGACCGAATCAGGGGGAGGGATGCTGCCGCGCAGCTTGAAGCGGATGTCATACAGCTTGGCTTCGATCAGATCAAAGGTGTGGGGTGGTTTAAGCAGCAGCAGGCTGAATAGCGCGGTGGCGGCAAAGCCGATCAGGATCCGGATCAGTTTTGAATGGGTGGTTTTCATGGCAACTCCTGATGGGGGTCATGGCTGCACAGTCTTGGCGGGGCTGTCTTCCCCGCTTGTCCCGGTGATGCGGCTGCTGTTGCGATGAAACGTAATATCTGGAAAGATATCAGCATTATGCAGGCAGAGTCTGCCGTGGTCAAGCTGCAACGGCGCCGGGCAACGGCTTTTCCCGGCAATGCTGCCTGTTGGCTGTGTCAGAATAGGATAGCAGTATTTTGTTTGACCTGTGTCTGGCTAACTGATATTATTTTAAAATTACACGCTGTTCCAGGAAGATCACGAGTTTAAGAGTACTTGTAGCCCCGGACAATTCCGGGGCTTTTTTCATGCACCATATGGTGCCGTTTTCAAAATGTCATGAGGAAGGCTGGATACAAGGCGTAGGTCGCACAACGACTACTCGGTAGGCGAGGGAGTGAGCACCGCGCCACGCAGTAGACGGTCTCCGCAGTAATTTTGAGGAAAGAAGGACGTAGATGCCGTTTCAACAATTCAGTTTTCACCCCAAGGTCGTAGCAGGAATCAATGCCCTTGGCTACACCACCCCCACACCGATCCAGGCCCAGGCCATACCGAAGATCATGGCCGGCCATGACCTGATGGGACTGGCCCAGACCGGCACCGGCAAGACCGCTGCCTTTGCCCTGCCGATCCTGCACCGTCTGATGCAGGGGCCGCGCAAGCAGGTGCGCGCCCTGGTGATCGCCCCGACCCGCGAGCTGGCCGAACAGATAAATGACGCCATGCTGGAGCTGGGGCAGCAGACCCGTCTGAAGAGCATCACGGTCTACGGTGGCGTCAACGTTAACCCGCAGATAGAGAAACTCAGAAACGGGGTAGAGATCGTCGTGGCCTGCCCCGGCCGCCTGCTGGATCATATCAGCCAGGGCACCATTGACCTGACCAATCTGGAACTGCTGGTGCTGGACGAGGCCGACCAGATGTTCGATATGGGTTTTTTGCCGGATATCCGCCGGATTCTGAAACACCTGCCTAGCCAGCGTCAGACCATGCTGTTTTCCGCCACCATGCCGGCCGAGATCCGCGGCCTGGCCCGCGAGATCCTGCGCGATCCGGCCACGGTGCAGGTGGATAACGTTGCTCCGGCCTCCACGGTCAGCCATGCGCTCTATCCGGTGGCCCAGCACCTGAAAACCCCGCTGCTGATGCAGTTGCTGAAGCATACCGATACTGATTCGGTGCTGATCTTTACCCGCACCAAGCACCGCGCCAAGCGGGTGGGGGAACAGCTGGAAAAGGCCGGCTACACCGCTGCCTCGCTGCAGGGTAACCTTTCCCAGAACCGGCGTCAGGCGGCCATGGACGGCTTCCGGAACGGTACCTATCAGATCCTGGTGGCAACCGACATTGCCGCCCGCGGGATTGATGTCTCGCAGGTCTCCCACGTGATCAACTACGATATCCCGGACACCAGTGAGGCCTATATCCACCGCATCGGCCGTACCGGCCGGGCCGCCAGAAACGGCGATGCCTTTACCATGGTCACCGATGAGGACACGGTCATGGTCAAGGCGATTGAACGCACCCTGGGGACTGCCATTGAACGTCGTACCGTGGAGGGGTTTGATTACAGCGTGCCTGCCCCGCGCAAGGATGACGAGTTTGCCCGTCCGCCACGTCCGCCCCGGAACCAGCCCAAGGCCAAGAAACCGCAGCCGAAGCCGGCAGCAGGGCAGGGCGCCGTACACGCCGCTGCAGGGGTCAAGCCAAGTGGCAGCAAACCGGAGTCGGCCGGTGGGGCTCGGCATCCGCAGCGGCCGCAACGGCCGCGCTAGTACACAGACAAAAACAGAAACGTTATGAGGAAGGCCGGATACAAGGCGCACGGAGCACAACGACCGAGACATACCATAATCGGTAGGCGAGGGAGTGAGCACCGCGCAACGAAGTAGACGGCCTCCGCAGTAGTTTCGAGGAGCTGCAGTATGATTCACCTTTCCAACATCACCAAACAGCATGGCTCGCAGGTCCTGTTCCGCGACGCCTCGTTTCAGATCCTGCCCGGCTCCCGCACCGGCCTGGTGGGGCCCAACGGTGCCGGTAAGACCACCATCTTCCGGATCATCACCGGTGAGGAAGAGCCGGACAGCGGCGACATGACCTGTGCCAAGCGGACCACCGTCGGCTACTTTTCCCAGGATGTGGGGGATATGTCCGGCAGGTCTGCCCTGGAAGAGGTGATGGCCGGATCAGCCGAGACCATGCGGCTGGCCGGTGAATTGAAGCAGATGGAGGCCGCCATGTGCGAGCCCCAGTCTGATGATGAGATGGCAGCACTTTTGGAGCGCTACGGCGTGGCCCAGGAAGAGTTCGAGCACCGCGGCGGCTATGACCTGGACACCCGTGCCCAGACCGTGCTGACCGGCCTGGGGATCGGGCCGGATCGCTTCAATCATCCGGTGGAGTCGTTCTCCGGCGGCTGGAAGATGCGGATCGCCCTGGCCAAGATTCTGACCTTGAAGCCGGATGTGTTGCTGTTGGACGAACCGACCAACCACCTGGATGTGGAATCGATCGTCTGGCTGGAGGAGTGGCTGGCCGACACCTTTGACGGTGCCCTGCTGATGACCAGCCACGACCGGGACTTCATGAACCGGATCGTGACCCGTATCGTCGAGGTGGCCAACAAGACCGTCACCACCTACGGCGGCAATTATGATTTCTACGAGAAAGAGCGTGAGATCAGGCATGAACAGCTGCTGGCCAGCCACAAGCGTCAGCAGGAGATGCTGGCCAAGGAAGAGGAGTTCATTGCCCGCTTTGCCGCCCGGGCCTCCCACGCCGCCCAGGTGCAGTCACGGGTCAAGAAGATTGAGAAGATCGAGCGGATCGAGATCCCGGCTGAAGAGCGGGTGGTGCGCTTTGAGTTCAGTGAGCCGCCCCGCAGCGGCGATGACGTGGTGGTGATGAATGCCCTGGCCAAGCAGTGGCCGCTGCCCGATGGCGGCGTCAAGCCGGTGTTCTCCGGGGTCAGCGGCATTATCAAGCGTCAGAGCAAGATTGCGGTGGTGGGTGTCAACGGTGCCGGTAAATCCACCTTCCTGAAGGTGCTGGCCGGGCAGACCGAACCCAGCAGCGGCACGGTCAGTCTGGGGGCCAATGTGGAACTGGGGTATTTCAGCCAGCATGCCATGGAGGTTCTTGATCCGAAAAAGAGCATCTTTGAGACGGTGCAGGATACGCTCCCGCTGGCCAATCGCGGGGTGATCATGAACCTGCTGGGGGCGTTCCTGTTCTCCGGCGATGCCGTTGATAAAAAGATCGAAAACCTCTCCGGTGGCGAGAAAAGCCGGGTCGTGCTGGCAACCCTGCTGGCCAGGCCGATCAACTTTCTGGTGCTGGACGAGCCGACTAACCACCTGGATATCCGCTCACGGGAGATGCTGCTGAATGCTCTGCAGAATTTCACCGGCACCGTGATGCTGGTCAGCCACGATCGCCACTTCCTGCGCTGCCTGGTTGATCGGGTGATTGAGGTGGATCATGGTGAGATGCGGACCTACGAGGGTAATTACGAATACTATCTGGAGAAGTCACACCACTTCAGTCACTGAGCCGGCTGTACATGCGTCCGGCGACAGTTTTACTGCCGCCGGATAAAGCCGGACTCGTAGGTTGCAGTACACGGCAGGTCTTATGATATGAACAAGGGGTTGCACTGCTCCTTGCGAATCCCCGCTTAATAGGCGCCGCAGTTGCTTTCAAAAGGACAGGCTGAACACTCTTTCATCGCATCAAGGCACTTGGCATTCACCATGCCAAACCGTTCGTAAATTTCAGTGCCTGCACATTTGGGGCAGGGCTGTTTAGTGGGATCGCCACCGTCCGAAGGCACCGAAAATTCGTGATCACAACCGCCACATCTCAGATGACTCATTGACATACACTCACTCCTTTGTCGAATCCTGGTTTTTTCCCAAGGCAGCATGCCGCCAGCTCTGCACCTGTCACTGATCTGAAGCACAGACCCGGACTATAAAAGTCACACCCAACCGTGTAACGTGTTGTTGTGAAAAGGCTTATTATTGCGGCTCAGCGTGCCGAGCACTTTGCAACCGCCACCAGAGTTGTTTTCCGGTAGTTCACGGCGCGTCAAAGCTGCTGCTTGAGAATTGCACAAGATGTGCCACACACTTCTTGTTTGTAACTAGTTTATTTTGTTTGAATAAATAGACGTTAGAGGGTGCGGTGATTATATTTTGAGAGATGATGTATCAAAATGAAAGCGTGCGGGAAACAAAAAACTGCCCCAACAGCAACGGCCCCGATATTGTCTGCCAGGGCCGTTGCTTGTTGGATTGCACTGCGGTGGCTATTTGTTGTGCCCTTTGCCTTTGCCCTTACCCTTGCCGGGGGCCGGTGCTGCATCATTGCCTGCTCCGGTGGGCTGGCCGGTAAAGGCCAGGTCGCCCCGTTTGAGGGCATGGAATTCGGCTGAGCCGGGCTTGATCCCCAGTTCCTTGGCGATGGCGCCCCAGCCCTTGCTCTTGCTGACGGTGTAGGTCTTCAGCACGGTCTCGGGCTGTTTATGGGCCATCTGGCCCAGCTGGAAGGTCATGAAAACATCGGCCGGTACACTGACCTGGGTGAAGACCGCCTCAACCTTTGGCAGCGGTACACCAAACTGGGCCGAGACCTTGGCCTTGAAGCCGGGCAGGTCGGCCTGGGCCTGGATGTTCAGGTTGGCCAGAAAACCGTCCAGGCTGGCCCAGGCAGCGGTTGACAGCGAAAGCAGCATGGCGCAGAGAACAAGACTGATCAGGCGTTTCATGGTAAAGGCTCCTTTGGTCGGGATGAACAGCGGTGCTGTCATCCTATACCTGATTCAGGCCGCTGGCAATCAGGAGAACGTCTCAGGCCGGCAGCAGGAACCTGCCGACATAGTTCTTGGAGAACTGGTAGGCGGTCCGGCCGCAGCGCTTGCTCTTTTCCTGGGACCACTGGATCGCCTCGCGCTCCAGTTCCTTGGTCCAGGGGATCTCAACCTTGCGTTCACGGGCCTCGCGGCTGATGCTGAGCCGGACGGCGTCGATGTAGCGGTCCTGGGAAAAGGCGTAGAAGGCGACCCAGAGGCCGAAACGGTCGGAGAGGGAGACCTTTTCCTCCATTGCCTCGCTCTGCTGCAGCTCGCCCCGCACAAACTTGCCCCCCAGGTGGTCTGACTCGTACTCCGGCAGCAGGTGGCGCCGGTTGGAGGTGACGTAGATCAGCACGTTCTCCGGCGGCGAGTAGACCGAACCGTCCAGGGCGCTCTTGAGCATCTTGTAGCTCAGCTCTCCCACCTCAAAGGTCAGGTCGTCGCAGAGCAGGATGAAGCGGTAGGGCTCGTTTTCAACGGCGCTGAAGATCTCGGACAGGTAGATCAGGTCTTCCTTTTCAATCTGGATCACCCGCAGCCCTTCCGGGGCGAACTTGTTCATCAGTGCCTTGACCAGCGACGATTTGCCGGTGCCCCGTGAGCCCCAGAGCAGGGCGTTGTTGGCAGGCAGCCCCATCAGGAACTGACGGGTGTTGTGCAGCATGACCTCTTTCTGCTCATCTACCCCCAGCAGTTCTTCCAGGGTGGTGGTGTCGGTCACCCGCACCGCCTCCAGGTAGCCGGAAAAGGAGTGACGGCGCCAGTTGGCAGCGTAGCAGCTGGACCAGTCAACCGGGGCAATGGCGCGGGGCAGCAGCATCTCGACGGAACTTAAAACCCGCTCCAGGCGGGCAACGACTTCTGGTTTCAGGTTAAACATGGTTCTCTCACTTTTGGATAATATAAGAGCCCCCGGCTTCTCACCGGGGGCTCGGCGTCACGTATCTTGGTACCTCTGAAAAGGTTGGATCAACGCAGCTAGCGCCTTGAGCTGGAATTTGTTTACAGGCCCAGCTGCTTGAAGAAGTCGTTGCCCTTGTCATCCACCAGGATAAAGGCCGGGAAGTTCTCGACTTCGATCTTCCAGACCGCTTCCATACCCAGTTCAGGGAAGTCAATGCACTCAACCTTCTTGATGTTCTCTTCAGCCAGGATGGCTGCCGGGCCGCCGATGGAGCCGAGGTAGAAGCCGCCGTACTTCTGGCAGGCGTCGGTGACCTGTTGTGAACGGTTACCCTTGGCGATCATGATCATGGAGCCGCCCTTGCTCTGCAGCAGATCCACGTAGGAGTCCATCCGGCCGGCGGTGGTGGGGCCGAATGAGCCGGAGGGCTTGCCAGCCGGGGTCTTGGCCGGACCGGCGTAGTAGATCGGGTACTTGGTCAGGTACTCGGGCAGCGGCTTGCCGGAGTCAAGGATCTCCTTGAACTTGGCATGGGCGATGTCGCGGCCCACCACGATGGTGCCGTTCAGCAGCAGGGCATCACCCACCTTGAGGCCGGACAGTTCTTTGAGGGTCTCGGCGATCGGCTTGGACAGGTCAACCTTGTGGCCGTGCTCATGCTTGGCCATGCGGTACTGCTCCGGCAGCAGGCGGCCCGGATCGCGATCCAGCTGCTCGATGAAGAGGCCGTCCTTGGTGATCTTGGCCTTGAGGTTCCGGTCAGCCGAGCAGGAAACCGCCATGCCGACCGGGCAGGAAGCACCGTGGCGGGGCAGGCGGATCACGCGCACATCGTGGGCAAAGTATTTGCCGCCGAACTGGGCGCCGATCCCCAGCTTCTGGGCGGCGGTCAGCAGTTTGGCCTCCAGCTCGACATCACGGAAGGCCTGACCGTGGGCATTGCCTTCGGTGGGCAGGGCGTCGATGTCGCGGGCAGTGGCCAGCTTGACGGTCTTCATGCAGGCATCGGCCGAGGTGCCGCCGATTACGAAGGCGATGTGGTAGGGGGGACAGGCAGCGGTGCCCAGGTACTTCATCTTCTCGATCAGGAACTTCTCCAGCTTTTCGGGGGTCAGGAGTGCCTTGGTCTCCTGATACAGCATGGTCTTGTTGGCGGAGCCGCCACCCTTGGCCATGAACAGGAATTTGTAGTAGTCGCCGCTGGTGGCCATGATGTCGATCTGGGCCGGCAGGTTGGTGCCGGTGTTGACCTCATCGTACATGTTCAGGGCCACGGTCTGGGAGTAACGCAGGTTCTCTTCGGTGTAGGTCTTGTAGACCCCCTTGGAGAGATATTCTTCATCGTTGCCGCCGGTCCAGATCTGCTGGCCCTTCTTGGCCACGATGGTGGCGGTGCCGGTGTCCTGGCAGAGCGGCAGCTCGAAGTTGGCCGCAACCATGGCGTTGCGCAGGAAGGCCAGGGCCACGCCCTTGTCGTTCATGGATGCCTCGGGATCGGCCAGGATCTTGGCCACCTGCTCGTTGTGGCTGGGGCGCAGCAGGAAGGAGAGGTCTTTCATGGCCTGATTGGCCAGCACGGTCAGCGCCTCGGGATCAACCTTGACCACCGGCTTGCCGTCAAACTCTGCCACGGAGACGTACTTCTCCGAACCCTCAATCTTGTAATAGCTGGTCTCATCCTTGCCAAGCGGGAACGGCTCCTGGTACACGAACGGTTTGGTTGACATGCGTAAAACTCCTTTCGATAGAAGGTTCGGAACGATGTCCGATAGTGTATACAAAATCTTCGGCATAGTATGCAAAACAGCGGTTTTTGTCGAGTGATAAGTTGGTAGCATGAAAGTTGACTCAATTTGTGAGGTATGTTACTTTCTAATTAATGAAAATGTTGAGGGGGTACCCATGTTCAGCCAGATCCGCGATGATATCAACTCGGTCTTTGACCGTGATCCGGCCGCGCGCAGTTCCCTTGAAGTCCTGTTCTGCTACCCCGGCCTGCATGCGGTCTGGCTGCACCGGATTGCCCACTGGTTCTGGCGGCGGGAACTGTTTTTCCTGGGGCGCTTTGTCTCCCAGTTCTCCCGCTTTGTGACCGGGATTGAGATCCACCCCGGCGCCAGGATCGGCAGGCGGTTCTTTATCGACCACGGTATGGGGGTGGTGATCGGCGAGACCGCCGAGATCGGCGATGATGTCACCATCTACCATGGCGTGACCCTGGGCGGGGTGACCTGGGACAAGGTCAAGCGCCACCCGACCCTGGAGGACAAGGTGGTGATCGGGTCCGGGGCCAAGGTGCTGGGGCCGTTTACCGTGGGGCGAGGGGCCAAGATCGGTTCCAATTCGGTGGTGGTCAAAGAGGTGCCGCCCAATGCCACGGTGGTGGGAATACCCGGCAAGATCGTGCTGGCGCCGGAGGCTGCCAGGGATGGCCGTCCCGATCTGGAACACGGCAAGCTGCCCGACCCGTCGGCCACCGCCATCGCCTGCCTGTTTGATCAGCTGAAGGGACTTGAAGAGAAGTACGACAATCTGCAGAAAGAACATGAAGCACTGAAAAAACAGCTGGTTGACGCGACACCAAAATCATGCGATAACCCCTGACATGATCAAGCGCCAGACCACCATCAACCGTATCTTTAAGCTGTCCGGCATCGGCCTGCATTCCGGTCATCCGGTCAATCTGGAATTTCTGCCCCGCCGTGAACAGGGCATTGTCTTTGTGCTGAATGGCGTGCAGATTCCGGCCAGGTATGACCAGGTTGCCGATACCCGCCTTTCAACCCTGATCGCCAGAGACGGTGCCGCGGTTTCCACCATTGAACACCTGATGGCAGCCTTTTACTACGCCGGTATCACCAACTGCCTGGTCTATATTGATGGTCCCGAGGTGCCGATTCTGGACGGTTCTGCCTGGGAGTTCTATCAGGGGATGTGGAAGGCCGGGGTCTATGAATTTCCCGAAGAACAGGTCTACCTGAAGGTGGTAAAACCGGTGGAGGCAACCCATGGTGATGCCTGGGTGCGGATCAAGCCGCTGAATACCCTGGATATCACCATGACGATTGAGTTCCGCCAGCCGGTGGGGCTGCAGCGCCGCCGGGTCTCCGATGTGGAAAACGCCTTTTCAATCCTCAACTCCCGTACCTTCACCATGCAGGAGGAGATCGAGGCGATCAAGAAGATGGGGCTGGCCAAAGGCGGCTCACTGGATAATGCCGTGGTGGTGGGGGAGGACGATGTGCTGAACCCGCAGGGGCTGCGTTACCGCAAGGAGCTGGTCAACCACAAGATCCTGGACCTGATCGGTGATCTCTATACCAGCGGCTACCGCATCCTGGGCAAGGTTGAGGCCCACAAGACCGGCCACCACCTGAACAATCTGCTTTTGAAACAACTCTTTTCTGATCCTGCCAATTATCAGATCTACTGATTTGGCAGCTCTCCCGCCTTGGGCCGTTCCTTCTGATTACCTAAGATAACCTCGCCGCTGTCGGTGAAGAGCCGTACCGGCAGCTCAAAGACCCGCCGGAAGATATCCAGGGTGCCCTTTGCCATGGTCTGGACCGGAATGGCGGTGACTTCCGGGTTTTCCCAGCTGCCCTTGGCCTCAAAATAGGTGGTGACCAGGCTGCCGTCGCCGCCGCTCAAGATCCAGCCCACCACCGGAATCCGGCTGACAATCCGGTCAACGGTCTGCAGCGGCTGGACCCCGATCAGCATATCCAGGGTCTCTTTGACGATATCAATCGTGCCGACCGTGGTGACATGCATGACGTTGCTGTCGATGAAAAAGTCCTGGGTGGTCAGGATGCCGTTCTTGATACCCATGGTGGCGGTGATCTGGTTGAACGGCATGCCGTCGCGGGCCATATCCGGCAGGCTAAAGCTGAGCAGCTGCGAGACATTCAGGATTGAGACAACCTTGGAGAGGGTGTTGAAACGTTTCAGGGCGCCCCGCTCCACCTTGAGGCTGATGGCTCCATTGGCGGTTTTTTTGATCTCGGCAAGATGATCGCCGCTGGCCGTCAGCCGGCCTTTCACGGTGGTCAGTCCCCGTATTTCCCTTCCGATATTAAGTAGTTCCAGTAGTTCTCCGGACTTGGCTCGTTCAAGCAGGAGTGAGAGATCCCATTTGGATGCCTGGCCGGCGGTCCGCACCAGTTGTCCGTTGAGCGAGAGCTTGCCTCCGAGGATACCGGTGGTCAGTTTCTGCAGCTTCAGTATGCCGTCTTCGTTTTTCAGGGATGCCGAGAGCTTGTTGAAAGCGGTGCCGCGGAAGGTCCCGGTTTCAGCCGTCACATAGGCCTGGAGCCTGAACGGGGCTGGTGGTTGCTGTTTCTTTTCGGCCTCTGAAGTGCGGGAGGGGGCCACCAGCGGAAGCAGTTCCTCCAGATCAAGATGGGTCGCCGCTACCCGCAGGTTGATATCCGGGGTGCCTTCGGTCCGGACCGTGCCGGAGGCGCTGAAGATGGTCCTGGGCAGCTTGCCGGAGACGTTACGGATAGTCAGCAGGCCGTCGCGCAAACCGAGACTGGTGCTGAACTGCTGTATCCGGGGTGGCTTTTCTGCCGTGGCGAGGCCGAAGTCAGCCGGGTTCAGGTCGGGCGAGCTGATAATCAGGTCCGCCTCGGGGTTTTTCAGGCTGGCAACCCGGCCTTTGATGTTAAGCGGCGTGCTGCCGTAGCGGATCGCCATATGCGAGGTTTCCAGCGAGTGTCCCTTGAAGTTGATCTGGGTGTTGATGGCGCTGACCGGCGCAGCCTTTTGATGAGGTTTGAGTGAGAACCCGTTGAGCTTGACGGTGCCTGAAAACAGCATGCTGGCGATGCTGCGGGGATCCCCCTCGCCAAGCAGATGGGCCTGTACGCCGCCCCGCAACTGGTAGGCCTGCCAATCGGTCAGGATCGGCAGATGGTTGTCCAGCTGGAACTGATTGGTTTCCAGGTCAAAGGCCAGGTAGGGAACGGTGCCGCTGTAGCGCAGCAGACCGCTGCCGGAGAGTTTGAGCGGCGACAGCTGGTAGGAAATGGAGGTGAATCTGGTGGCATCCCTGCCCAGTAGCGCGCTGAAGGTCAGGCTGTTGGGCTGGTTGGCCGGTTTCTTGACAACCGCCGGGTATTCATAGGCAGCCGTTGTCAGGATCCACTCGCCCGAGAGCCGATAGGCGGAGGTCGGCCCCTCTCCCCGCAGCCTGAGTGTTGTTGCGGAGCCGTTGAAGCGGAGTGCCTCTGCTCCGGCAATCTCGGCAAGCCAGGCTACTTCTGCCGGACGGGGGGAGACCGTCATGCTGAAAGGGTAGAAGGAGGGGACTCCCTCAGTGGCATACTCCGTGATGCTCCCCTCCATGGTAAAGGGAGAGCCGCCGAAGCTGCCGCTCATGCCGATCAGGTTGAAATTGCGGCCCTTCATCTCAAGGGTACCCTTGATCTGACGGAAGGTGGGGCTCTTTTCTCCATACTGGATGCTGGCCTGGTCCGCGGTGCCGCGGATATACAGGGCGTTGGCATTGTCGCCGACACCGAAACGGGCCAGTTGCGAGATCCGTCCATTCAGGGTGCCGGTGGTCAGTTTGAAGATACCGCCCCTGATCTTGTGTTCGATGAAGCCGGCAGCATCATCGGCAATAATCCCGAACGGGATGTAGTTTTTGACCCGGAGATATTCAAACGGCTCGGACGTGGCCTTGACACTGATAGAGGGGTCTTTGCCCTGCAGGTCGCCCAGGCGGACGGAGCCTTTGATGGCAAAACCGTCCAGGCTGAGTTGCACCGATGAGATATCCAGCAGGCTGGGACTCCATTTGAGGTCAACGGCCAGCTGCAGTTGCTTCGGGGCCACCGGGGCATGGAATACCTTGGGCCAGACCACGTTCGGATTACGCAGCAGCAAGCTGCCGTTGGCCTTCAGATTCTGCCAGCGGCCTTTCACGGCAAGGTTCAGGGAAACCGTGCCGTCGGGAGAGGGGAACGGCACGTAGCTGGCGACGTACGGCCAGAAACGCCAGTACTCGACCTGGGTCAGCTCAAGCTTGGCATCGACATCCGTCTGCTGCAGCAGGTTGCCGGTTTTGGGCAGTCTGATCGTACCGGCCGTGTTGATGGTGCCCGGACTGCTGCCTTCCAGCGTGGCAGCAAGTTTGTAAGAGCTTTTCCTGCCCCGGATCAGCTTGTCAATACTCAGGTTAATGCCCGAGACCGTCAGCCTGGTGCAGGTCTCAGCAGTGGCCTGGTCCCGCCAGAACAGGGTGCCGTTGCGGATACGCAGCCCCCTGGCCCGCAGATCATAGGCGTCAGGGGCCGGTTGCAGCAGGTCATCGATATTCATGACGCCCTGTTCGTCACGGCTGACGGTGGCCCGGGCATCGTCGATGATGATTTCGCGCAGTTCAATCTTCTTGTTCAGGAGCGGCAACAGGGCCAGCCGAAAGGAAACCCGGCGGGCAGAGAGAAACTCAAGGCTGCTGTTGCGTTCCTGGATATACAGGTCGCTGAAGGTAAATTCCGGGCCGAGTGTCCAGGAAAACTGGCTGTTGCCCAGCCTGACCTGACGTTTCAGCTGTTTCTGCAGCAACTCGGTCAACTGGGTTTTGTAGCTGTTCAGGTCAAGCAGGCGGGGCAGCAGGATCGAAAGCCCCAGTGAAATGGAGCCGAACAGCAATAGCAGCAGGATAAGCAGCCTAAGAAACCGTGCGCGTGGGATACTCAGCATAGTGCGCCGCCGTTCAGGGTCCGTCTGTTCCGGGTTGCGGGAGAGAGATGTCCGGCTGAAGGACACTGATCCGTACCTGCAGGATAGCGGTCCGGGTAACCTGCTCACAGACCAGCCTGAAACCGTTCCAGTCAACGGTCTCACCCTGCAGCGGCAGGTGCCCCAGCTCGTTTAAGACCAGTCCGGCCACGGTTTCATAGAGTGGTGCCTCTTCCAGCTTGATCCCCAAAGGTTCCTGCAGGTCAAAGATCGAGGTCAGTCCATCAACCAGCCAGCTGCCGTCAGGCTGCTGCACCAGCTTGACCGGCTCTCCGGCATCGTGTTCGTCTTCAATCTCCCCCACCAGCTCTTCCAGCAGATCCTCGGTGGTGACCAGACCGGAGATGCCGCCGTACTCATCAACCACCAGGGCCATATGGTTACGGGTACGCTGCATCTCTTTCAGCAGCTCATTCACCTTCTTTCCTTCAGGTACAAAGACCGGTGGCCTGATGATCTGCTCCAGGTTCAGCTCCTCCCCCTTCACCAGGGCAGCCATGATATCCTTGTCATGCAGCACCCCGACAATCTCCTCGATGTCGGTATGGTAGACAGGGTAGCGGGAGTATTGCGCCTCCAGGATGATCCTGACCAGCTCATCCCTGCTCATCTGCAGTTCAAGGGCAACCATCCTGGTGCGGGGCACCATCACTTCACGAACATAGGTATGGGTGAACTCAAAGACGTTGCGGATGTACTCGTTTTCCGATTCGCTGAAGACCCCGGTCTCGTGGCCTTCCAGAACCATGTGCTGGACCTCTTCGCGGGTGATAAAGGCATCCTGTTCCCCCCGCAACCCGATCAGGTGCTGCACGGCCCTGCTGGAGGAGGTCAGCAGCAGCACCGCCGGAGCGGTGATTCTGGCTATGATTTGCATCGGACGCGCCAGGCTCAGGGCCACCTTGTCGGCGTACTGCAGGCCGATCGCCTTGGGAACAAGCTCACCGATGATCAGGGAGACATACGAAACGATGATGACAACCGTCAGTGCAGCCAGGGGTTCTGCGGTTTTCTGCAGGATCGGCCAGGGCAGGCTCAGCAGGGTGGGGCGCAGATGTTCAATCGCAATGATACCGCCGACGGTTGAAGCGGCAGAACCGGCAACCGTAACGCCGATCTGGATGACGGCCAGCAGGGGATGCGGGTCTTTCTGGAACTGTTCGATAATCTCTGCCCGCTCATCCCCGTCGGCAACCAGCTGGGCAATTCTGCCCTTGCGGATTGAGATGATGGCAAACTCCGCCATGGAGAAAAAACCGTTCAGGCCTATCAACAGGATAATCACAATCAGTTCTAGAGTCACGGTGTCCATAGCAGGACTATTCTCCACTGGAATGTTCTGATTGTCAATCGGGAGAGCGCCATATTGGCCGGCTAAATAAAAAAGGCCCGCCGGTGAGGCGGGCCTTCAAGGCTGCTTTGCAGGGCAGCGTTATGCTGCTGAAACAGTGACCTTCAGCGTTGCAGCGACTTCAGGGTGAACCTTGACCGGTACGGTGTACTCGCCCAGTTGCTTGATCGGCTCAGCCAGCACGATCTTCTTGCGGTCGATCTCAAGGCCGTTGTCCTTCAGGAAGGCGGCGATCTCCATGTTGGTGACCGAACCGAACAGCTTGCCTTCTTCGCCGGCCTGGTGCGTCAATACAATGGAGAGGGCCTCAAGCTTGGCCACCAGATTCTTGGCAGCTTCAAGGGACTTGTTCTTCTTATAGGCCAGCTGACGCTTGGCGTGCTCAAGTGCCTTGGCGTTCTTCTCGGTGGCCTCAATGGCAAGACCTTTGGGCAGCAGATAGTTGCGGGCGTAGCCTGGAGCGACCTTGACGATATCGCCGATCTGTCCCAGATGTTCAATGTTCTCTTTCAGAATGAGCTTCATGATTCCTTCTCCTTTCGAGCCTGTTTTACAGGTTTTCGTCCTGCGTGATGCGTGGGGTGCGGAAGTCGCCCCAGTAGTCAAAAATACCGAGTACGGTTACGATGACCGCCAGATAGGGCTGTGTCAGCAACAGCACACCCAGTAGTATTTTAAGAGTGCCGGCAAAGCTGGAACGCTCACAGATCGTGAGCAGGACAGCAAGACCCTGCATGAAATACAGTACTGCCAGCACCGTCAGGATGTTGAGTGCCGGCGTGTTGATCAGTGCAACAGGTGCCAGCATGGCAAACCCGGCAGCAATCAGGAGCCAGATCTGCAGCTCAGGTGTCCTGAACTCCCTGAAGGGGGCCAGGTTGATTGCCAGGGCGCACTTGGCCGCCGTACGCATGAACAGGAGTAACGTGACCGCGCTGATCAGCCCCAGATTGATGGTGGCCAGGGCGGGGTAGATACGGGCCATAATCTGCCCGACGGTCTGCATCCCCTGCTTGAACATTTCCAGATCCTGGGCAGACAGTCCTGCTTGCTGCTCGTATAGCTTGATCGCCTGGCTGATGCCGTCTGTAATTTCCTTTTGTGCAAAGAGCTGCGGATTGATACCGCTGGTGAGGGAAAACACCGCCACCAGTACCGCTGTCAGGGTGACGCAGGTAGCTGTTGTCCAGAGTATGGTCCGGGACGGCCTGAAACCCTTCAGTGCCAGCTCCGGAATCATCAGTCCGATCAGGCCGCACTGGACTGCGTACCATGCCCCGACCGGCGGGGAGAACAGTACTGCCAGCAGCAGGGTGGCCAGTACTGCGCTGAAACCGGCAACCGCACTGCCACCCTTGATACGGGCAAGCCCCAGCGGAACCGGGGCCAGAAAAGCCGAGACAAAACCTATCAGCGGTACCGCAAGGCTGGCACTGAACAGCAGGCCTGAGCCCAGGGTGCCGATCAAGACGGCGGCCAGCTTCTGGCCGCCGTTTGATTGCGATTCAATCTTCTCCACAAAATTCCGGACTACGGAAGTGCGTGGCCGGCTGCAAGCGGCAGCAGGGCCAGGTTACGGGCCCGCTTGATCGCTTCGGTAATCTCGCGCTGGTGCTTGGAGCAGTTGCCGGAGATACGGCGGGGCACGATCTTGCCGCGCTCGGTAATGAAGTAGCGCAGGGTGCGTGGATCTTTGTAATCAATGGTTGTGTCTTTTTCTGCGCAGAAACGGCAGACCTTGCGGCGCTGAAAAGGACGCTTCTTACGGGGGCCGCCGGGGCCGCGATCAGGGCGGGGGCCGCTGGGGCGACCGCCGGGACGGGGGGCGGAAGTGGTTGTTGTCGTCGTTGTTGCTTCGCTCATTGGCGTGATCCTCCGGAACGTTATTCAGCCGCAGCTTCAGCAGCTTCAGGGGCTTCAGCAGCTTCGATAACCGGCTTGCGCTCAGCTACCTTTTTCTCGGGCTCGTCGGTGATGTTGACGCTTAAGAAACGCAACACTTTTTCGTCAAGCCGGAGACGACGCTCCAGTTCAGCCACCAGTTGTGCTCCACCGTCAAAACGCAGGTAGTAGTAGCGCCCGCGGGGGAACTTCCGGATTGCATAGGCCAGTTTGCGTGTTCCCCAGTCGTCCAGCCGGTGGAAGTCACCCTTCAGGGATGCAACCACGTCCTGAACCTTGTCGGTGACCGACTTGATGTCGTCCTCTGCAAGGTCCGGCTGGAGGATGAAGATGGTTTCGTACTTCCTCATGTGTAATCCTCCTTATGGATTAGGTAGCCCCGGTTCTGACCGGAGCAAGGAGTAGCGGACGGTCTGTCCGCCTGAAAGGAATAAGGCTTTACTATAGATGGCGTTTAAAGGCAAGCAGAAATATATTTTGTGTATATGAACAAAAGCTTGACAAGGGGGGGATTGGCGGTCTTTAATGTGTGCATATGCAAATAACTGATTGGAGGAGTATGATCTATGAAACTTTGTTTCCCCGTTGTTTTGGACCAGGGGCTGGATAGTGAAGTATATGGCCATTTCGGCTCTGCGCCCCGTTTTCTGATTGTTGATGCGGCAACCGGCCAGACCAGTCTGGTGGATAACAGTGACAAGGTGCATGCGCATGGTGCCTGTAACCCTGCCCAAGCGGTAGCTGGTCTGGAGGTTGACGGTATTGTGGTCGGCGGCATCGGCCGCGGGGCGCTGATCTCGCTTAATCGTGCCGGTTTCAGGGTCTTTCAGGCTCAGGGGGCTTCAGTGCGGGATACCCTGGCTGCCCTCAGCGGAGACGGTCTGCAGGAGTTTGAGCCGGGCAGTGTCTGCGGTGGTCATAACCATGCTACGGATGGTGGAGGGTGCTGCCATTGAGCGACGGCTATAACCAATATACCGGGGCGGTTCTGGACCATGCCCGGAATCCCCGGAATGTTGGGGGGATGGATGACGCCAACGTCGTGGTGCAGGTGGGTGACCCGGAGTGCGGAGATACCCTGTTGCTGTTCATGCGGATAGATGACGGCTGTGTGGCCAAGGTCAGTTTTCTGATCAAGGGGTGTGGCGCTGCCATAGCCACCGCCTCCATGGGAACTGAGCTGGTCAGGGGCAAGAGTCTGAACGAGGCGCTGCTGGTCACGGATGCCACCGTGACCGCCGCCCTGGGGGGGCTGCCCGAGGAGAAGGAGCATTGCTCCAACCTGATCGCCTCGGCAGTGCATGCGGCCATTGCCCAGTACACCAGCACGATCACCGGTGAGGCGGCGCCGATTGATTTTGAAGTTGACATGACGGGCAGAGCCCCGCAATCCTGCTGAAGGAGAACGACGATATGAACAATTGGGCCCAGTTGTATCGCGCTGAGACAGCCAAGCCGGTCTGGCAGTTTGTGGCTGATCTGAAAGAGGCCGGATTGCGGTCCGGCTTTCTGATCCACAACGAAGACAAGATGGAGATGGTCCATACCTTTGGGGCACACGGGATGCAGGTTGCTGAAGGCTTTGACCTGCACATGATCCAGGTCTGCAAGCCGGAAAAGGCTGCCGTCAGTCTGCAGAAAAATCCGGAACGGGCAGCCCTGATGCCCAAGTTTGTGACCGTGTTCAGTGCAGAGGGGCGTACTCAGGTGCGTTTTCTGCGTTTTAACAGGCAGATGATCGAAGAGCTGGTGCAGGATGCCGAGTTTGCCGTGTCGGTCGGCAGCAGCTATGATGAGATCGAGCAGATAATCAGGCTGTCGCTGTAACAATCAATTGCGCTGAGGACGGTTAAATTTATGTGGAAGTTGTTAGCAACAATCTCGAAAAACCTGATTACTGCCATTCCGGTCATGATGATCGCCGGATTCCTGTACGGCTACGTTCATCCGGCCGGGGCTGCCTGGCTGAAGGTGCTGATCATACCGTTCACCTTCCTGATGGTCTACCCGATGATGGTGACCCTCAAACTCAAGAAGGTGATCGAGGGGGGCGACGGCAAGGCCCAGCTGCTGACGCAGCTGATCAACTTCGGCATTGTGCCGTTCATCGCCTATGCTCTGGGACGGCTGTTCTTTCCGGGGCAGCCGTTTGCCGCCCTGGGGCTGTTGCTGGCGGCACTGTTGCCCACCAGCGGCATGACCATCTCCTGGACCGGTTTTGCCAAGGGCAATCTTGAGGCTGCGGTCAAGATGACGGTGGTAGGTCTGATACTCGGCTCGCTGGCAACGCCTTTCTACGTGCAGTGGCTGATGGGGGCGCATGTCCCGGTCAATGTCGGCGCGACATTCCGGCAGATTGTGGTGATTGTCTTTCTGCCGATGCTGGCCGGATATCTGACCCAGACCTTTCTGATTAAAAAATATGGTCCCAAGGGGTTTCAGGAACAATGGGCTCCGCGCTTTCCCGCGCTTTCCACCCTGGGGGTGCTGGGAATCGTCTTTATTGCGATCGCCCTGAAGTCTCAGGATATCGCCTGCCGGCCCGATATGCTGGTAAGTATCCTGGTGCCGCTGCTGGTGCTCTACGGCATCAATTATCTGCTCAGCACCCTGGTTGGAAAACTGTTTTTGCCGCGGGGCGATGCCATTGCGCTGGTCTACGGCACGGTCATGCGCAACCTTTCAATCGCCCTTGCCCTGGCAATCAACGTCTTCGGCAAGACCTGCTCCGATGCGGCCCTGGTGATTGCCCTTGCCTACATTATTCAGGTGCAGTCGGCAGCCTGGTATGTCAAACTGACTGATCGAATTTTTGGCAAACCGGCAGGAGTGTAACCGATGGCCCGTCCCCGTAAACCGAGACAATGCAGCTGTCCGCACCGCGCCAATTTTGAGGCGGTCTACAAGCCGGCCGGTACCCCGCTGGGCCAGCTTGAATGCATTACACTCTTCCGCGACGAACTGGAGACCCTCCACCTGTGTGACGGCCAGGGCATGACCCAGGCCGAGGCCGGAGACTGCATGGGGGTCTCCCGCGGCACCGTACAACGCCTGCTTTCCGAGGCCCGCCGTAAAGTGGCTGAGGCACTGGTAAAACAGGCCGCACTGGCGATCTCCGGCCGTGACAACGCTGTTGCGGAAAGTGATTAGCCCGTAGCTGCCCCTTGCGTTTGGCGCCATTCCCGGTATAGTGTCCACCTGATCGTAACGCTGCATTGATGGAGGATCTGTCATGTCCCCTTTCCCTGTATGGTACCGGCTTACCCTGCTCATTCCACTGGCTGCCGCCTTGCTGCTCGGCGGTTGTGCCACTGCTGATCTCCAGCTGAAACCCGGCTACCAGCCGGTTGGTGATGTCAGAGGTCCTGGCGGGACACTGGTGCTGGCCTCGTCACTGGAAGGAACCGTGCCCGGCGTGGGCGAGCGGATTCAGTGGATTCTGGGAGAGGTCAAGGAGACCGACGGCACGGTGCGGGGGAACGTCACCAGTCCGACCGCCCCTAGCGCATTGGTTCGCAATGCACTGCAGCAGGAGCTGTTGCGGGCCGGTTATGCGGTGCAGGTTGCCGGGTCCGTGCCGAAGGATGCCGGCTATGGGCTGGTCTTGGCTGCCAGCTCGCTGCATCTTGATGAGACCCGCTCACTGATCAAGGTGGAGGCTGACTGTCGGGTCAGCTTTTCGGTTGAGGTCTGGCTGAAAGGTGTCAAAACCAATACCCTGAGCTTTGAGTCCCGCTTCTCCGATTTTGCGGTCAGGGATCGTGAAAAGCTGCACCAGGAGGTCCTGCAGAAGGCCTTTGCCTCTGCCTTCAAACGGGCCCTGCCGGCACTTGTTGAACAGCTGAAGAAGTAACCATTTTATATTTATTGTAGGGGAGAGATGAGCACTATGGCCATAGCAAACAAGATTGCCGGATACATTTCCCGTTCGTCCTGGATCCGCAAGATGTTTGAAGAAGGGGAGCGTCTGCGCCAGGAATTCGGTGCTGAGAACGTCTATGACTTTACCCTGGGCAATCCCGAGGTTGAACCGCCTGAGGCGTTCCATGCCGCCCTGCGGCGGCTAGCAAATGAGCCGCTGCCCGGCATGCATCGCTACATGAACAATGCCGGCTATCCGGAGACCCGGGCGGCGGTTGCCCGCAAGCTTGCTGCCGATTCAGGTCTGGAGGTGACGGCTGCCCATGTCATCATGACCTGTGGTGCCGGTGGCGCCCTGAACGTGGTGCTGAAGACCATCCTGAATCCTGGCGAAGAGGTCATCATCCTGACCCCCTATTTCGTCGAGTACAAATTTTACATCGACAACCATGGCGGCGTTCCGGTGGAGGTCTGGACCAACCGGGAGACCTTCCGCCTTGATCTGGCTGCCATTGAGGCTGCCATCACCACCAAGACCCGTGCCATCATTGTCAACTCGCCCAATAATCCCACCGGGGTAATCTATACGGCCGAGGAGCTTGCAGCTCTGGGCGAGCTGGTGAAACGGGCCCAGGCCCGTACCGGCCACCAGGTCTATGTGATATCGGATGAACCGTATGCACGGCTTTCCTATGACGGGGCACAGGTTCCCAATATCTTCCCGCTGATCGAATCCAGCATCGTGGTAACGTCGCATAGCAAGGATCTGGCACTGCCCGGTGAGCGGATCGGCTACCTGGCTGCCAATCCACGCATGGCAACGGCCATGCAGTTCATGGAAGGGGCGGTCTTTTGCAACCGCACGTTGGGGTTTGTGAATGCCCCGGCCCTGATGCAGCGCCTGGTGACGGATCTGCAGGATGTTTCAGTGGATAGCGCGGCCTACCGGGATAAGCGCGACCTGTTCTATACCAGCCTGACCGGGCTGGGCTTCAGCATGGTCAAGCCCGATGGCGCCTTTTACCTGTTCCCGAAATCCCCGTTCGCCGATGATGTGGAGTTCGTCAAGCTGGCCCAGAAGCATCATATCCTGCTGGTGCCCGGATCAGGTTTTGGCGCGCCGGGCTACTTCAGGATCGCCTACTGCGTGGACAAGGGGATGATTGAACGTAGCCTGCCGGCCTGGGGACAGCTTGCTGTCGAGGCCGGGCTGAAGCCGTAACGCCAGCAGATTTCCAACCGTAAAAAAACAAGGGCCACCCGGCGTAGCGGGTGGCCCTTGTCATGTCTGCGGCAGGACGGTCTCAGGGGAGACCCAGCTCGTCATCCGCTTCAGCGGCCAGACGTGCCAGCTCCACAGCAATTGCAGCGTCGGTCCGGCCTGTTACCTCGCGCAGCAAACCTACCTGCAGCCTGACCTCGGCGATGTCACTGGCAGGAGCCGTCTCCTCCAGGTACTCGGCGATCTCTGCCAGGGCCGCGGCACCGACTGAGCCGGCCGCCCCTTTCAGGGTGTGGGCCTCCATTGCCAGGACCTGCATATCCCCTTTTTCAAGGTACTGCTCAATTGACTGCAGGTAGATGGCGGCCTGCCTGCGGAACAGGGTGAGGATTTCAGGCAGCAGATAGCTGAAGCCGGGCTGATGGTAATTTGCCATCAGGTAGTCCTGATCAAGCACTGCTGCCTGTGTCATGCGCTGCTCCTAGTCCCGGAAGCGCCGGGTCAGGTCACCATACGCCTCAATGCGGCGGTCCCGCAGGAACGGCCAGATGCGGCGTACCGCTTCGCTGCGTTCCAGATCGAGTTCTACGGCAAGTATCTCTTCCTGTTCCGTACTGCCTTTGCACAGGAACTCACCCTGCGGTCCGGCGATGAAGCTGGTTCCCCAGAACCTGATCCCGCTGGCATGGGGGTCGGGGGATTTTTCAAAGCCGACCCGGTTGACCGAGAGCACCGGCAGGCCGTTGGCAACGGCGTGGCCGCGCTGGACCGTTACCCAGGCCTCCCGCTGCCGCTCCTGCTCTTCAGCCGTGTCAGCCGGGTCCCAGCCAATGGCAGTGGGGTAGATCAGCAGGTCGGCACCGGCCAGGGACATCAGACGGGCTGCCTCCGGATACCATTGGTCCCAGCAGACCAGTACCCCCAGGGTGCCGACCGAGGTGCGGATCGGGGTAAAACCCAGGTCGCCCGGGGTAAAGTAGAATTTTTCATAGAAGCCGGGATCATCCGGGATATGCATCTTGCGGTAGATGCCGGCAATCGAGCCATCCTGCTCAAACACCACGGCGGTATTGTGATACAGCCCGGGGGCGCGGCGCTCGAACAGCGAGGTGACCAGTACGATCCCGAGCTCCCTGGCCAGTGCGCCGAGCCGTTCCGTGGCCGGGCCGGGGATCGGTTCAGCCCGGTCAAACTGTTCGGTGGCCTCGGTCTGACAGAAGTAGGTGCCGTTGTGAAGCTCCTGCAGCACCACCAGTTTTGCGCCGTCTGCAGCAGCCTGACGGACCATCCGGCCGGTCTTGGCAAAGGTCTCGGGCTGGTTGTCGCTGCAGCTTTGCTGGATCAGGGCGGCCTTGAGACGTTTCATGGCAGCACCCCGGCCGGCAACTGCATGGTGATGCAGTGCAGGGAACCGTGCTGTTCAAGCAGCGGCAGGCAGTCAATGCCGATGATTTCCCTGCCGGGGAAGGCCAGGGCGATCATGGCCAGGGCGCCGTTATCCACCGGATCGCGGTAGGTGGGAACCAGCACGGCATCGTTGATCACCAGATAGTTGGCGTAGCTGGCCGGCAGGCGGTTGCCTGCGGCATCGTATTTGGCTTCGGGCCAGGGCAGGGCCAGCAGCCGGTAGGGGCTGCCTCCCGCCGTAGTCAGCTGCTTCAGTTCCTGCTCCATCTTCTGCAGCGCCTCGTAATGGCTGTCAGCCGGATTGTCGCAGGCCACATAAACGATGGTGTCATTGGGGCAGAGCCGGGCCAGGGTGTCAATATGGGCGTCGGTGTCATCCCCCTCCAGGTGGCCGTGCTCAAGCCAGAGTACCTGCTGCGCACCGAACAGGGACTGCATCGCCCCTTCCAGCTCCTGGCGGGTCAGTTGCGGGTTGCGGTTGGGGGAGAGCAGGCACTGAGCGGTGGTCATGACGGTACCGCAGCCGTTGCTCTCGATGCTGCCGCCTTCAAACACCAGGCCGATGCTGTTGATGCGGGGCAGCAGGGCGCCCTGCTGTTTCAGTTGCCGGGTGACCTGGTTGTCCAGATTGGCGGCAAATTTCAGGCCCCAGCCGTTAAAGCCGAAGTCGAGCAGCACCGGCTGGTCATTCACCTCCACCGTAATCGGGCCGAAGTCCCTGGTCCAGGTGTCGTTGGTGGCAACCGGACAGATCGCAACGCGGGCCAGATCCACCCCGGCAGCGGAAAGATGGTTTCGTGCCGCATCAGGGTCAGGTGCAACCAGCAGCACTTTTTCAAAGCGGACGATCTGGCGGATCAGCTCGGTATAGGTAGTGCAGACCTCGGGTAGCTGGTCTGACCAATCAGTGTCGGGGTGGGGCCATGCCAGCAGGACGCCGTCCTGTGGTTCCCATTCAGCCGGCAGTCGAATCTTCATGAAGCGGCATCTTCCTTTCTCGGTAACTGATGATACGGTTTTTGGCGGATTGAACTAACGAAGTATAGCGGTGAACCGCGTGAGCTGCAAGTTTCTTTACCCTTGCCTTGCAGTCCGGTTTGGTTTAAGAAATCTGAGCTTGTACACATTTTTTAACGGAGTCTTTCCATGCTTCAAAGTATTATCCTGCAGGCCCCGGCCAAGGTTAACTATCGTCTGGATGTGATTGCGCGGCGTCCGGACGGCTACCACGAGCTGCGTATGATCATGCAGCGGGTCAATCTGTGCGATCAGGTCTCCTTAAAGCTGGTTGATGGCAATGAAATCAAGGTCAGCTGCGGACGGGAGGGGGTGCCGGACGGCGAAGGGAATATTGCCTGGAAGGCTGCCCGGGCCCTGCTGGATCTGGCAGGACAGCCCTCCGGCGTTGAGATCGCCATTCAGAAGAATATACCGGTGGCGGCCGGCCTGGGCGGGGG
Organism: Trichlorobacter lovleyi; assembly: GCF_015239775.1. Lineage (NCBI taxonomy): Bacteria > Pseudomonadati > Thermodesulfobacteriota > Desulfuromonadia > Geobacterales > Geobacteraceae > Trichlorobacter > Trichlorobacter lovleyi. The sequence goes on along the minus strand of NZ_CP058409.1, from coordinate 2,524,219 downwards.
CAGCAGTGATTGTGCCGCCGTGCTACTGGGGCTGAATGAACTGCTGGGGCTGGGACTTTCCTGTGAACAGCTGATGGAGATCGGGGTGAAACTGGGTGCTGATGTACCGTTTTTTGTCTTTCAGCAGACCGCGCTGGCAGAGGGGATCGGTGAGAAGTTAACCCCGCTGACCGGTCTGCCTCCGGCCTGGGTGGTGCTGGTCAACCCCAACCTGCCGGTCTCCACCGCCTGGGTCTATAAAAATTTGCAGTTGACACAACGGGAGCGTCTGGCTACAATTCCCGACTCGTTTGAGGACGTTGCATCAATCTGTCGTGTGCTGTCGAATGATCTTGAAAGTGTAACTATCCCAGCATTTCCGGTTATTTCCGAGATAAAGGATGAGCTGATTGCCCTGGGGGCATGTTGCTCGTTGATGTCCGGCAGCGGCCCGACCGTGTTCGGTCTGTTTGATAATGAAGCAACTGCCCGCGCGGCCGGCGAAGCGCTGCGTGGCAATAACGACTGGTTTGTAGCGGTGGTTGAGACGGTCTAGACGGTATTTTTCTGTCTGAAAGGTAGAGTACGTTCCATGTACGACAAGATCAGAGTGTTTTCTGGAAATTCCAACCCCAATCTGGCTCAGAAGATTTGTGATGTGCTTGGCGTCCCGTTGGGAAATGCCAGGGTCAAGACCTTTTCTGATGGCGAGGTGATGGTTGAAATCTGTGAGAACGTCCGTGGTCGTGACGTCTATGTGGTACAGTCGACCTGTGCTCCCACCAATAACAACCTGATGGAGCTGCTGGTGATGACCGACGCCCTGAAGCGGGCCTCGGCTGCCACCATTACGGCGGTGATTCCGTATTACGGCTATGCCCGTCAGGATCGCAAGGCTGCTCCCCGTACCCCGATCTCCGCCAAACTGGTGGCTGATCTGGTCACCACGGCAGGGGCTGACCGCGTGGTGACCATTGACCTGCATGCCGCCCAGATTCAGGGCTTCTTCAATATCCCGGTGGACAACCTGTATGCCGCGCCGGTTATCCTGAATCACCTGAAGGAGCGTTTTTCCGGCCAGGATATCGTCATGGTCACTCCCGACGCCGGTGGTACCGAGCGTGCCCGCGGGTTTGCCAAGCGTCTTGAGTGCCCGATGGCACTGATTGACAAGCGTCGTACCGGTCCCAACGTGGCTGAGGTGATGCATCTGATCGGCGATGTCAAGGGCAAGATCGCCATCATCCTGGATGATATGATTGATACGGCCGGTACCCTGACCCAGGCTGCCGGTGCCTTGAAACAGAACGGTGCTGCCGCTATCTATGCGGCTGCCACGCACGGCGTCCTGTCCGGTCCGGCCATTGACCGCATCAACGGCTCCGTGATCGAAGAGGTGCTGCTGACCGATACCATCCCTCTGGGAGCCCATGCCGAGCGTACCTCCAAGATCAAGGTGCTGTCGGTTGCGCCACTGCTGGGTGAGGCGATCCGCCGCATCCACGAAGACGAATCCGTAAGCTCGCTTTTTGTATAAAATCTAACTAGCAGGAAAAAATTTTGCGGTCAGACAGGCCGCTTTTAGGTTGGGAGGAAGACCATGCAACAGACCCAAATGAAGATTGAAACCCGTAGCAGCACTGGCAAAGGCATCAGCCGCAAACTGCGTGCTGCCGGACGCATTCCCGGTATTGTCTATGGACGCGGTATGGAGCCGGTGGCAATCAGCCTGGAGCCCAAGGCCCTGAGTGCTGCCATTGCCGGTGAAGGCGGCCTGAACAACCTGATCACCCTTGAGGGTGGCGGCGACCTGGACAAGGTGGTTGTGATTGTGGCTGAGATTCAGCGTGATGCCATCAAGCGTACCCCTGAGCATGTCGACCTGCACCGGGTTAACATGAGCGAGAAGGTACGGGTGAACGTTCCGGTCAGCCTGGTCGGCACTGCTGCCGGTGTCAAGGAAGGCGGCCTGCTGGATTTTGCCCACCACAGCCTGCATATTGAATGTCTGCCGGGCCAGATCCCTGAGCATATCGAGATCGATATCGCCGACCTCAAGATCGGTCACGCCATCCACGTTTCTGAAATCAGCTTCCCGGCCGGTGTGAAGTGTGTCGACAACCCCAAGACCCCGGTTGTCGGTGTGCTTGGCAAGGCCAAGGACGAGGCTGCAGCAGAGGCCTGATTCACTGCATGAGCAGGCCGTGGCGGTCCTTATGGGCTCCACGGCCTGTTTTTGTCTGACACTATGGATACGATCGTAATTGCAGGGCTGGGTAACCCCGGCTCAAAGTATCAATGGACCCGCCACAACGCGGGTTTTCTGTTTCTGGACAGGATCGCCCAGCTGGAAGGGTTGTCGATTGTCCGGAAACAGTTTGGTGGCCTGACTGCCGAGTGGGAACGTAAGGGGAAGCGGCTGGTGCTGCTCAAGCCGCAGACCTTTATGAACCTCTCCGGCCGTTCGGTCATGCCTGCGCTGCAGTTCTACAAGCTCAAACCTGATCAGTTGATTGTGGTGCATGATGAGATTGACCTGCCGCTGGGGGCTGCCCGCCTGAAGCAGGGGGGAGGGCATGGCGGCCAGAACGGTCTGCGCTCCATCATGGAGCTGCTGGGCAAAGGTGATTTTGTGCGTCTGCGTCTCGGCATCGGGCGGCCGCTGCATGGTGACGTGACCAACCATGTGCTGGGCGTCTTCACGCCTCCGGAGATGGAGATCTTTGCCAGGGTGCTGGACGGCGCCCTGGATATGCTGGAAACCGCCCTTGATGAAGGGGTTCCCAAGGCGATGAGCCTTTTTAACAACAAGTCTTACCTGGAAGGATAACGGTTATGGGTTTCAATTGCGGCATCGTCGGCCTGCCAAACGTGGGCAAGTCCACTATCTTCAACGCCATCACTTCGGCAGGTGCTGAATCGGCTAACTATCCGTTCTGCACCATTGATCCCAATGTCGGTATCGTGCAGGTGCCGGACCCCCGGATCGATCAGCTTTCCGCGATTGTCAAACCCCAGAAGTGCCAGTTTACCACCATCGAATTCGTTGATATTGCCGGACTGGTCAAAGGGGCAAGCGCCGGTGAAGGGCTGGGTAACCAGTTTCTGGGTCATATCCGCTCCGTGGACGCGGTTGTCCATGTGGTGCGCTGCTTTGATGATGACAATGTCGTGCATGTGGCCGGCAAGGTCTCCCCTGCCGATGATATTGAGATCATTAACACCGAGCTGGCCCTGTCGGACCTGGATACCCTTGAAAAAAAGGTCCTGCGTGCAGAGAAGCTGGCCCGCAGCGGCGATAAGAAGGCCAAGGAAGAGGTGGCCCTGTATGAGCGGATCAAGGGGCTGCTGGAACAGGGTAAAAAGGTCCGTGACTGTGCAGAAAACGAGGATGAGCGGATCTGGCTGCGGGATCTGCACCTGCTGACTGCCAAACCGGTCCTGTATGTGGCCAACGTGGCAGAGGACGATCTGGAGGGGAAGCATCCCTTTGTGGCGCAGGTGCGTGAGATCGCTGCCGCCGAAGGTGCCGGTGTGGTGGTGATCTGCGGCAAGATCGAGGCAGAGATCGCCGAGCTGGATGGTGATGAGAAGCTTGCCTTTCTGCAGGAGATGGGGCTGCAGGAGTCAGGTCTGGATCGTCTGATCCGGGCCGGGTACGACCTGTTGGGCCTGATCACCTACTTCACCGCCGGGGTCAAAGAGGTCCGGGCCTGGACCATCACCAGAGGCACCAAGGCCCCCCAGGCCGCTGGAGTGATCCACTCCGATTTTGAAAAGGGCTTTATCCGGGCCGAGGTGATCGGCTTTGAGGATTACATCGCCTGCAACGGTGAATCAGGCGCCAAGGAAAAAGGGCTGATGCGGCTGGAAGGCAAAGAGTATGTCGTGAAAGACGGTGATGTGATGCACTTCCGTTTTAACGTCTAGCCATAATGACCAGGAGACGGGGGCTGATCGGCCCCCGTTTTTTTTTGCCGGCATAGAAGACTAGATTTGTCTTTTATGCTTGCAATCAGAAAAAAATGCGCTAGTATCTCTCCATACAACCAACACGGGCAACCGCCTGACTACCCATGAGGAGGAGATTCCAATGCCTAAGCGTCTTGAAGTTTACAAGTGTCAACATTGCGGTAACATCATCGAAGTACTGATCGGTGGCGGCGCCAACATCGTCTGCTGCGGCGAAAATATGCAGCTGCAGTCCGAAAATACCGTTGATGCTGCCAAGGAAAAGCATGTACCGGTCATCGTCAAGGGCGACGGCACCATCACCGTCAAGGTCGGTGAGGTTTCCCACCCGATGGAAGAGAAGCACTACATTCAATGGATTGAACTGATTGCCGACGGCAAGGTCTACACCCAGTTCCTTGAGCCGGGTCAGGCCCCCGAGGCCACCTTCTGCGTTACCGCCACCACTGTGACCGCCCGCGAATACTGCAATCTGCACGGTCAGTGGAAAGCAGAAGCATAACAAATACACTGATGACCAGTCTGCTACAAACACCTGCCGCTCCCCTGGAACGGCAGGTGTTTTTGTAAGGTTTTTATGGAACGCAAGGTTACGACACTGCCCCGAACATTGCTGGTCAACATGGTCACGATTGTGACTGTGGCAGTCGGGCTGTTTGTGCTGCTTTCCCTTTATTTCGAGGGGAGCCGCTTCGAACAGGAACGTCATGAGCTGGACCGCAACATGCTGGAACCGCGCCAGCAGGAGTTGAAGCGCCAGGTCGACAGTGCCATTGAGTACCTTGAGTACCGCCGTTCCAGGCTGGAAGGGCAGGCCCAGGATGATATCCGGCAGCGGGTGGAGGAGGCCCATGCCGTTGCGACCCATATCGTTGCCAGGTACCGGGCAGAAAAGAGTCCGGAGGAACTGCAGGAGATGGTGCGGGAGGCCCTGCGCCCGATCCGCTATGCCGCTGGCAAAGGGTACTACTTCGCCACCGGGCTGGACGGTACGGAACAGTTGTTTGCCGACCGGCCGTCGCTTGAAGGGAAAAATCTGCTCCGCATGCAGGACACGGAAGGACGGTATGTCATTCAGGACATGATCCGTATTGCCCGTACAAAGGGGGCAGGCTTCTACCGCTATACCTGGACTAAGCCTGATCAGCCGGGCACCCATTTCAGAAAGATCTCGTACCTGAAAAAGTTTGCACCGTTTAACTGGCTTATCGGTACCGGGCTGTACCTGGATGATGTCGAACAGCAGGTCAAGACAGACGTTGCCGGGTACCTGGAAAATATCAGGTTCGGGAAAGATGGCTATATCTTCGCAGGGCAATGGGACGGCTATGCCATTGCCGGCCCTGCAAAAGGGAAAAACATGCTCTCGACCACCGATGCCGAGGGCAATCCCGTGGTGGAAAGGTTGATTCAGCTGGCTAAAAGCGGCGGGGGCTACGTCACCTACCGGATGCCTGACCTGTCCGGGGTCCGTCAGGGGGCCAAGATGAGCTATGTGCGTGGTGTCAAGGACTGGCAGTGGTATGTCGGTGCCGGCATCTACGTTGAGGATATCGAGAGCTCGGTACGCCAGGCCCACCATGAGATGGTCGTCCGGATGATCAAGACCGTGCTGTTGCTGGTGCTGATCCTGGCAATATTTGTGGCCTTCGCCTTCCGGGTGGCGCAGCGGGCCGCCGCCAGGACGCAGGTGGCCCTTGATCACTTTCACCGGTTTTTCGAGCAGGCGGCAACCGGTTCCGCCTACCTGGCCCCTGAATCCCTGCCGTTTGAAGAGCTGCAGAGCATCGCCTGTTCAGCGAACCAGATGGTGGAGGAACGCCGGCGGATTGAAGAAGAGCTTCACCAGCAGGCGGTCCTGCTGGAACAGGAGGTTGCCGAGCGGCAGGAGGCCCAGGAATCACTGGCCGGGAGCACGCGGGAACTGGAGGCCATCAACGCAACCCTCAACGAGCGGATCGCGGCTGAAGTGGCCGAGAATATCGAAAAAAACCGGATCATGATCCACCAGGGACGTCTGGCGGCAATGGGGGAGATGATCTCAAGCATTGCCCACCAGTGGCGCCAGCCGCTGAACAACCTCGGTATCATACTGCAAAGCATCCGCTTTGATCATGACCTGCAGGAGCTGGATCAGGAGGCGCTGGACCAGCATGTTGCCACCGGCATGGAAATGATCATGTACATGTCGAAGACCATCGACGACTTCAGAAACTTCTTCATGCCTGAGCGTGAGCCGCAATCGTTCGACCTCATGGGGGCTGTCCAGAGTGCCGTCTCACTCTTAAAAGCCAGTTTTGACAGCTGCGGGGTCCAGGTCATCATCAAGGACGAAGCTGCCGGCAGCGTGGATGGTTTCCCGCGGGAGTTTGCCCAGGCCGTGCTGAACATCCTGAATAATGCCAAAGACGCCTGTGTCCAGCGTCAGGTGGCAACCCCCTGCGTAGAGATCCATGCCCGGCGCCGTGATGGCCATGCGCTGATCACGATCAGCGATAATGCCGGAGGCATACCGGCTGAGATCATCGACCGGATCTTTGACCCCTATTTTACCACCAAGCCCAAGACCCAGGGGACCGGGCTGGGCCTGTATATGGCAAAGATGATTATCGAAAAGAACATGGGGGGGCAGTTGACCGTCTCCAATACGGCTGCCGGGGCCGAGTTCCGCATTCAGCTCTAACATCGCTCCGCAGCTTTACACCCCTTGCCACATCATGTAGTATGGCCGGCCATGAACCATCGCATTATCAACCGCTATCTGATGCGCGAAATCGTCGGCATCTTCGCACTTGGTCTGACCATCTTTACGCTGGTGCTGCTGATGGGGCGGATGGTCAAGCTGATGGAGATGGTGGTGGCAAACGGGGTTCCCCTTGCCGAAGTCCTGCGCCTGATTCTCCTGCTGTTACCCTCCTTTCTGGTCCTGACCATTCCGATGGCCTTTCTGCTGGCGGTCCTGCTGGCCTTTGGCCGGCTCTCCAGTGATAACGAGATTACAGTCCTGAAGGCCTGCGGCCTCAGCCTTGGCGCCCTGCTGCCGCCGGTCCTGCTGACAGCCGCTGCTGCTGCGCTGCTGACCCTCTTTATCAGCGTGGTGGCGGTACCCTGGGGCAATACCGGTTTCAAGCAGATGACCATGGATGTGGCCCGCAAATACGCCGCCTCGGCCATTCGTGAGCGGATCTTCCGCGACGACCTGCCCGGCATCGTACTCTACGTGGATCAGTACGATGAGGCCCGGCGTACCATGCAGCGGGTCATGATCCAGGACAGCCGCGATCCTGAACGTCCCTTGACCATCTTTGCCAAGAGCGGTCTGGTCTCCTCCGATGAGGTCAACGGCGTGCTGCGGATCCTGCTCAAAAACGGCAGCATCCACACCCAGCACAAGAACGATTACCGCCTGGTCTCCTTTGGCGAATACCTGCTGACTGCCGAATCCGGGCGCAGCACGCCGCCGGTCAGGACGGAACTGGATCTCGGGATCGGTGAGCTGCAGCGCGGGAGCCACTCACCGCAGCTGGCGCCCCAGGCCCGGCTCAAGATGGCCACTGAACTGCACAGCCGCTTTGCGTTCCCCTGCGCCACCTTTGTCTTTGCGATTCTGGCCCTGCCGCTGGGGCTTTCCAACCGCCGTTCCGGCAAAGGCTCCGGCTTTACCATCAGCATCCTGATCCTGCTGATCTACTATGTCCTGCTCTCCTTTCTGCGTACCCTGGCCGAAAAGGGGGGCATCCCGCCGGCTCTGGCGGTTTGGCTGCCCAACCTGCTCTTCCTGGCCATCGGACTGCTGCTGCTGTGGCTGGCCTCGCAGGAAATGACGCTCAAAGCGGCCCTGGGCCGCCTCTTCAGATCCGGGAGGGCTGCCTGATGTTTGGTATTGTCGGACGCTATCTGGCTGGCACCTGGTTGCGGCTCTTCCTGCTCTGTCAGGGCGGTTTTCTGGCGGTCTACCTGATCCTGGACTTCATGGAGAAACTGGGCCGTTTCAGCAAGGCCGGCGCCTCCCTCAGCGCCATCCTGCAGTTCTTCCTGTTCAAGATCCCCGAGATGCTGGGCCAGACCATGCCGTTTGCCGTGCTGATGGCCACCCTGCTGGCCCTGGGGATGCTTTCCCGCAGCAGTGAACTGACCGCCCTGCGCAGCTGCGGCCTCAGTATCCCCCGCATTGTCCTGCCGATCCTGATGCTGGGGCTGCTCTGCAGCCTGGTACTGCTGGTCAACTCTGAATTCGTGGTGCCCAAAAGCTACCAGCAGATGGAGCATATTGAAAAAGTGGTCATCAAGAAGCAGAGCGTCAACACCTTCTTCCGGCTCAACAATATCTGGTTCCGCTCCAACAACCTGATCCTGCAGGCCAAGGTATTTGAGCCGCTCACCCGCACCCTGAAAGGGGTGACCGTCTGGGAACTCTCGGCCGACATGCAGCCGGTCAGGCGCATGGATGCCGAACAGGCGCTATATGGCAGCGGTGGCTGGGAACTGCTACAGGTCCGTACCCGCAGCTTTGCCGGGCAGGGCGGGGTGGTGGCATCGGCACGGCTGAGCGTGCCGCTTACCCTCAAGGTGGATGATCTGCGGATTCTGGACAACAACGCCGACAACTTCAGCTTCCGCAAGCTGCGGGAGTATGCGGTCAGCCTTGAAAAAGGCGGCTACCCTGCCGGACGCTACCGTACCATGATGCATGCCAAGCTGGCCCTGCCGTTTGGCGCCTTTGTGATGGTGGTGTTGGGGATCCCCTTTGCCCTCAAGACCGGCCGCACCAGCGGGGTTGCCATGGGGATCGGGGCCGGGGTGGCGATCGGGTTCGCCTACTTCATCATCAATGCTGCTGTCCAGTCCTACGGCCGCAGCGGGGTGCTGCCCCCTTTTGTGGCTGCCTGGGGCGCCAACCTGATCTTTGTCCTCAGCGGCATCTGGCTTTCCATGACCGTCAAGCAGCAGTAACGGCTGTTGGTTCCGATCACCGGTTTTATTCAAGGAAAAGCAGCCTGTTGATGCTGGTTGTCTTGCTATACCACCCAAACCTCTGGAAAATTCCTGAAATCATGGTGTACTATGGATTGCCGGGCAGACCGGTAAGGTCTGGCCCGGTTTCTGCTCATTCCTGTCTTGCCCTGCGGTAAAGCCCGGTTGCTTCATCAACGGATTCATGTTCAGGAGTTGCCTATGTTGCGCATTGTTATCCTCTTGGTTTTTCTGGCCTGGGCTTCATCTGCGTCTGCAGCGACGACAGCTGCGGACAACAGCTGGCTCAAGGAAATTCCGCTTCAAGACGCGATCCGGGTCGGTACCGGCGCCACGATTGTGGTTGAAATATCCGACCCAGACTGCCGTTTCAGTCGCCGCATGGCCCGTTATTGGGCGATGCGGAAGGATGTGACCCGCTACATCTTCCTGATTGCCTTAAAGAACCACCCGGATGCGGCTCAAAAAGCTCACTACATCCTCAGCTCGCCGGACCGTGCAGCCGCCTACCGTCAGGTCTTTAGCGGCTCCCTTGATTTTGACGAAAAACTAGCGGCACGCCGCTATGATGACCATGGCGCCCTGAAGCGGCATCAGGCTGTAGCAGCCAGACTGGATGTTGTCGGCACACCGACATATTTTCTGTCTGGAAAACGTGTGAACGGTGCCAAGGTGAAGGAGCTTGAACAACTGCTGGGAGGGGAAACCATTCCATTCGATGTGGAAGGGGAGTCACCGTATTCTCAGTAACCCCTCTCAGTCCTGGGTATAAAGTGTTTCAGTGTCAGGCTTGTGGTTGGGCATGCGCTGATTACTCTTTGCATTCTCCGGCTACATTTTCTGTACCGTGGTTGGCGGATTCAAAATCCTGACTGCCCCCTATCAGAACAATCCAGGTGACGATTGTTACGACGGCACTTCCCAAACGTGCAAATATGCTTGGCACGATACAGAAGGTGATACAATTCTTGCTCGTTGAGGGAAAAATTCGCAAACTTCTGTTGTTGACACGAACAGGCAAGGGGGCAGCATGGATCAAATCATCGCCGTTGTCATGAGCTTCTATCATGACTACCAGTTTATCAGTATCATTGCTCTGATAGCTCTGGTCATTTTTTTGTATCAGAACCCGAAGCAGACCTTGAAGTACCTGGTGGTTATCATAGTACTTCTAGTCGCCGGCTACTTTATCGTTCACATGGACAAAACCTCTGATCCTGCCACGAGCGGAAAAAGGGAATTGGGCCAGAAAACCAAAAGGGCGCTCGGTGAGTAGCCTCGAGCTGCCTGCCATCCAGGTCGAAAGCAAAGACCCCGCCTGGTGGGGCGGGGTCCTAGTGTGCAACACTATCTCTTAAAAATGGGGGACAGGCTACTTTTTAAGGCCTGCTCTCAAAAAAAGCAGCCTGTCCCCCTTCCTCCTTGGAGTGTGGTCTCTTCCGAGATGCCTTGAAAGCCATTTTACCCCGTTGCGCTTAATCTCTCTTGTGTCGCGCTTGAGGCTCCGCCGGATAGGTGATTACAACTGTTCCCACTGCGTGAGATTTCGTGCTCAGGTTAGAGAGATAGACCGTATATTCTCCTTTTGTCCTGACAAGCTCACCCGCATCAACCCCATAGTAGATGGCTTCCTTTGTTTTAAACTTCGCGAGTTTCTTGATATACCTTTTCTCGATCCTGTTGGTCTTTTCATCATTAATACCGGCAGTCTCAACAATCCATACCTTGAAGGGGGAGCCGTCATGCTTGATTCGGCCACCTCCTACCTCAACATCCACGGTGATGAGGCCCGGCTCATCAAGCGTGATGGGGAACCTTACCGAGTAAGGGTCGTTCTCGCCACCAGGGGCAGGGAGCAGTGTGAATTTGTGAGTTTCAGTCCGTTTCAGGCGCTCCTGGCCAGCCACCACCATACCAGACGAAAGGGTAACCAAAAGAAACAGAATAGACAGGAACATTGACAGGATGCCACTACGATTTTTCATGTTGTGCCTCCGTGATCTGTTTTTACAATAATACCCCATTATCAGATAAAATCCATTGCGTGAGTGATTGTTGAATTTAGACAAGGAGCAGCAGCCACCTTTTTTTATATGAAACCTCTTTGGAGGCAACGGTGTGGGAGTTGTTCGGGCATAACTAAGAGGGCAGGAGATCTTTAATGTTGTGGGTCAAAAAGCAGCCTGTCCCCTTTCCTCCTTCGTTATTCATCCGCCCCTTTACGTACGGCAAGCTTGGTCTGGCCATAAATCTTTGCGAATTCAGCATCTGGCGTAATAATCGTGATTTCCGCTACAGCAGTTTCCCCAAGACCGATTTGGCCTGGTACTGCAAACGATTGCAGGGTAAATCCTCTTTTGTGGTTCCCCCAAAAGGCTGAGCTCGGTTCTGCTACTTTTCCTGTGATGACAGTCTCATTTTTCTTGTTCCTGATCTGTATGTCTAAAAGGAACCTGCCCCTGAACTTTGCTCCCAAGTCAAGTTTCTCGACTTCAAGATCCAATTGGTGATTCCCTGGATATTTGGGTTTAAACGGAAACTCCACTTTCATTCCCTTCTTCGACAGATCTATCTCCGCCGAGGCCAGGGGCACAAATTTATCCGAGGGTGGGAGCAGGAAGTTGAAGAACGGCGATGTCCGTCGGGCAGATATGAACCCCACAATAATAGCGACCACAAGGCAGGAAATTAGCAGGGGTTTCTTCATTGTCTTCTCTTCCGCATAACGGGGCCGGCCTTGACCCGCCCGCCCAGCTTTTTCGGGCGGTCGGCGTCCAAGGACGTGGTTATGTGCTTGCTTCACAGTCCTTTGCGTTATTGGCTGGGAGTCTTGAAAGACGGTTCAGAGTAGTAAGCAATCTTTTCGCCTGATTTATTGAATGCCTCGACATCCCAGTGATAAACCGTAGCAGCTTCGATGTCTTTTCCAAACGTGAACTCAGGACTTGCAGTTTTTTCGTGTCCAAAATTCCGCTTATCGTTACGCCAATCAACCTTGTATTGGACAGCACCGGGCACAGATTTCCAGCGTAACGTCGGGCGTTTCTCTGCCACAAGGCTCTTGCTGACAGGTGAGATTATCTGCATTTTCAAGTAATGGATGATTGCTTGCTCTTCAGTTTTCGATTTCCCATCGTTCTGTATATGAATTTGTCCACCAAAAGCTCCCCAATATTTTCCAGTGTCACTGCAACAATCATCCTTGGGGTCGAGTGATGAATATATTTCATAATCTCCGGACGCCAAGTTGGCTTGAATTGCGTATTGGTCGCCTTTTGAAACGATAATTGTGTGTTCAGGTTTAGGAGGTGGGCCGTCATGTACGACTTTTCTTATGGAAATGTAGACGGGGTATTGTGGCTCAGCGGAGAAACGGATTTTAGCACTATGGTCGTAAACGAATTTCCCGTTTTGGCCGGATGGCGCAAGTTTAACTGTCTTGCCGGACATGGTAAGCCATAAGAATAAGTCTCGATCAAAGGCAGCTATAAATGTGGGAATTACCCAAACCACTACGAGTACAACAACAATGACAGCCAGTACCTTGTTGTTTATCTTCTTTGTCAACACTGACTGCTGTTGCATCAAGGGTTGCGATGGCATGTAAGGCTTCTGTTTGATTGCTTCCAAGATTTTTGTGAAGCGATAAAACTGAATGGCGTAAAGCGATCCGAAGAGAACGAGCAAAAACGGAATAATGAAGCCAAGCTCCGATTTTGCTGGGGAGTTGGTAATAAATGCAGCAGGGAAAATGAAAGCGAAAAGCAAGGAAAACCAGTTAGCATAACCAGTTACACTTATTTCAAGTCGATCACGATCAACGCGAATCAAACCATGCATCACAGGCGTGTAATGAAAAAATCTGAAACTGATCATTTTTTCTCTGAAAGCTATTAAATCTTCGCCAATAGGGGCAAATACTATGGGTGTAGTTATGCCTTGGCTGAACTGATTTGTAAGGTCATCGGGAGATAAACAAGGTGTTTCAACAATTGAGACGGTTTTTTTGAAAAGTGGTATCCCGTTCAAAAAATAAAATGGTAGCCATCGACTGTTCAACACGGTCTCAGCAATAGCCACAACCACCAATATTATTATCGATACTTCCATTAATTCTTTTCCTCGCATAACTAGTTATTGAGCGGTCAGCTCGTAGCATCTAATAATAGATGTTTGTTTATAATAGTATATGCCAGCATCTAATATTAGATGTCACACAGGTTTATAGTATTAGATGCTTTAGTGCTTTTAACTACTCATCAGTCGCATCTAATACTATATGCTTTTCCAAGGTGGTCCCTTTGATTCTGTCATATTGAATGAACCACAGTTTTGCCTGTGCATCCCATGTGCCACGGGCAGCCTTTGCCTGATTCTTGAATACTGTTTCCGCATAAGCGATGCGTACCTGAGCCAGTTCTTCATCTCGGTAGCGTGGCCCAGATGGTGTCCACGGCTTTGTTTCGACAATAAGCACGAATAGTTTTTATTCGTGTGCAGGTTGCTTCGTCATAACGGTAACGAACGCACAGCATTTTCTTGCCGTATTCTACCATCAGCCGCTTTGTGCCGTTTTGGCCCAGTTTGAATTGTACTGTTATTCCTGCTTGTTACAAAAAAACTGTAAAATTTCTTTACACCCTGAAAAAGCGAAGACCCCGCCTGGTGGGGCGGGGTCTTGGTGTGTAACGCTATCTGCTGTCTGTAGGCGCCGGGTTCGCATGTGCGATCCTCGTTTATGGTGTAGGGATAACGGCTTGTATAGTCCAGCCAGGTCGGGGCTGTCCAGTAAAAACTGCACCCCGGCAAGGCGTTGACAGACTGATACTGCGGCTCCTGGTGCAGCGGAGCCGGTGCCGCACCTTGAGGCTAGTTCCGGTAGCGTTTGACCGATACCAGCAGCAGGGCCGGTAGAAAGATCAGAAACGCCAGTACAATGGCGGTCATGCCCAGCGACATGACGGCGCCGATGCTGAAGACCCCCTGGTGGCGGGCCACCATCAGGGCGCCAAAGCTGAACAGGATGGTCAGGGCGTTCAGGAAGACCCCCTTGCCGGCGCTGCTGGTGGCCACCTCTACCGGTGATTCCTCCCCCTTCAGGTGGCGGCTGATGATGTAGATGGCCGAGTCGATCCCGACCCCCAGCAAGAGCGGCATGACAATGATGTTGGCCACATTGAACTTCAGGCCGAACAGCCACATCCCCCCCACCATCAGCAGCAGTCCCACTGCCAGCGGGGCGACCCCCAGCAGGGTGGAGCGCAGGCTGCGGAAGGCGATCAGCAGGATCAGCACCACCCCCCCCAGGGCATACAGGAAGGCCTGCAGGTAGGAGAGTTTGAGGATCTTGAATGATTCATAGACGCTGACCGGTTCGCCGGTGGCGTGGGGATCAACGGACTTGATCTGGGTAACGAACTCCGCCAGCGGTTGTTCGTTGAAGATCTCCTTTTTCGGGGCGATCTGCAGCAGCAGACGGCCATCCTTGCCCACAAAGCGCTGCTTCAACGCCTGGGGGACATCCGCCTCGGTCACGGCACGGGCCTGCAGGCTCTCCTTCAGCAGCTTCAGCTTCTCCGGCAGCGGGGCAAACATGGCTTCCTGCATCTCCCGCAGCATGGTCAGGGCGTTGCCGTCCTTTTCCTTTTCCAGTCCGGCAAAGAACGTATCCAGGGTCTTCAGGAAGGCGGCTATCGGTTGCGCCTCGGGCAGCTTGCGGCCCTCAAGGTTAAGCTTCAGTTTTTCCACCCGCTCACGGAAGCCCTCAAAGATGGCCGGCAGCTCCATCACCCGCAGGTTTTCCTCATAGGGCACCGGCTGGACCTTTGCCATGATCTGTCTGATCCGCTCCAGCTCGGCCAGCTTTTCCGGTTGCTGATCAGGCACCAGGGCCGGCAGGGAGACCACATGGTCCACACTGGGCAGCGCCTCAAAACGTTTGGTCAGCCTGAGCGCCTCGTCACGGTCCCTGGCCATGGAGACCCCGAAGTAACCGGAGTTTTCCTTGCTCTTCATTAGTTTGTAGGCATAGGTGACCGACTCCAGCCCCTTGGCCTGCAGATTGAGCATGTTGAAGTCAAACGGCACGCGGGTCAGGGCGGCCGTGCCGGCCAGGGCCAGCAGGGCGGTGGCAGCCACGATCAGGCCGGGCCGGGCAAACAGCCGCTGCAGGGCCGGTTTACGGTTGTGGGGGACCGGCTTGAGAGCTGCGGAGTCTGACTCTTTGTGCAGCATGACCAGCATGGCAGGCAGCACCGTAAAGGTGGCTGCAAAGCAGACAAAGACCCCCATCGCGGCGATCAGCCCCAGCTCGGCAATGCCGCGGAAGTCGGTCAAGAGGAAGGTCAGGAAGGCCAGGGCGGTGGTGCTAAAGGCCAGCAGGACCGGGCGCAGGTTGGAGCTAAGGCTCTCCTGCAGCGCCGTGGCATAGTTGTCCTGCTGAAGCAGCTCCTGGTGGCGCAGCACCACCTGAATGCCGTATTCCACTCCCAGCCCCAGCAGCATGACCGCAAAGGCCATGGAGAGGATGTTGAGGTGGCCGACAAAGAGGGTTGCCAGGCCAAAGGCGATGCTGATGGCGATCAGCAGCGCCACCATGGCGGCAATGGTGTTTTTGACCCCCCGGAAGGCAACCAGCAGCAGGATAACGGTCAGCACCAGCGACAGGATCGAGGCGATGGTCATGTCATTCATACTGGTGGCCATCTCTTCGTATTCCAGCACCGGCACCCCGGTGATCCCGGCGCTAATCCCCTTGAATTCCGGTTTCTGACGCAGGATATTCAGCTCTTCCCGTACCTTTTTGATCGCCTTTTCAGCCGGTACAAAGCTGTCGGTCTCCTTCAGGGGGCGGATGGCCAGCACCTGCTGCCTGCCGGCGTTTTCCAGGGCAGAGGGCTTGTCGGCGCTGCTGCCGGACAGGAACGAGTCCATGGAGAGGGCGCTCTTTTTGCCGTCAAACCCGGCAAAGCCTTTGTCCAGCGTGCCCAGCATGAAGGTCAGGCGCTGCAGCTTGTCAGGCGTCGGGGCCTTGAGGTAGTCGTCGATCTGGTTGGTTAAGGAGCTGAACAGGGTCTGGATCGATGGGGCTGCTGCCAGATCCTGCAGCACCGGCCCTGCCAACTCAAGGGTGCTTCGCATTGCCTTCAGCTCATCAAGGGAGCTGAAGAGCAGGCCGTTCTGGCGGAAGTAGGGCATGCCGCCGGGGTACAATACCTCCAGAAACAGGCGCTTTTCCTGGGTCAGCCGTGCGTAGAGGGTGTCGCTGAAGCGGCTGACCAGGGCCGGATCAGCCCCTTCAATCACCACGGCGATCTCTTCCTGATCGCCAAAGGCCGCGCGGTAGGCCTGGTAATCCTGCTGAAACGCCGCATGCCGGGGCATCAGGTCATCACGGCCGGTCAGAAACTCCAGCTTTTGGGAGGTGTAGATAATTGACAGAACGGCCAGCAACAGGGCAACGGCCAGCACGATGCGGGGATGGCGGATGATAGCGCCAAACAGACGGGATGCGGACATCGGGATACTCCAGGTCAGGGTTGTTGGTTGCGCGGTGTCTGTTTTTTCCAGGGGGCGACAAACAGGTAGAGGATTACCAGAAAGGGCAGGGCGGAAAAGGCGGCCTCAAACCTGCCAAGAAAGAGCTGCCAGGTGGCAAACCCCAAAATGGCAATGATGAAACAGATTAACAGGACAGCGGCTGATTTGCTCATGGCCGCAGTGTACTATCATCCGGCTGAAAAGTGAAGCATTGGTGGTATACTGGCAACCATGAACAGAAAACCTGAAACGGCATGGCATACCCTGCGAGGGGATGAGACCCTCCGGCTTCTCCAGAGTGACCCGGATAACGGTCTGTCGCACGCCGAGGCCGCAATGCGGCTGGAGCGGGACGGCCGCAACGAGCTGCTTGAACAGGGGGGCAGAACCCCCTGGCAGATCCTCTGGGAGCAGTTTACCTCCACCATGGCCCTGATCCTGACCGCAGCTGCGGTGGTTTCCGGCCTGGTGGGATCATTCAAGGATGCCGCCACCATCTTTGCGATCGTGATCCTGTTTGCGCTGTTGGGCTTTGCCCAGGATTTCCGTGCCGAGCGGGCCATTGCCGCCCTGAAGCGGATGGCGGTGCCGCTGGTGCGGGTACGGCGGGATGCCGTGGTGCAGGAGCTTCCTGCGCTGCAGCTGGTAGCGGGCGATATCGTGCTGCTGGAGGCGGGCAGCGTGGTCCCGGCGGACTGCCGTCTGCTGGAGGCCCACGGCCTGCGGGTGCAGGAGGCGCTCCTGACCGGCGAATCAGAGGCGGTGGAGAAACAGACTGACCTGATTGCAAGCGCTGAGCTGCCGCTGGGTGACCGCCGCAACCTGCTGTTCATGGGCACCCTGGTCTCGGCCGGCCGGGCCGTGGCACTGGTGGTGGCCACCGGCATGCAGACCGAACTGGGCAACATCGCCACCATGCTGCAGCAGGTGGGGCAGGAATGGACCCCGCTGCAGAAACGGCTGGACCGGCTGGGCAAGGTGCTGGCCGTGGTATCCGTTGCTGTTGCAGGTCTGATCTTTGCGGTGGGTATGCTGCGGGGCGAGGGATTGCGTGAGATGCTGCTGCTGGCGGTCAGTGTGGCGGTGGCGGCCATCCCGGAAGGACTGCCGGCAGTGGTCACCATTACCCTGGCCCTGGGGGCCCAGCGGATGCTGAAACGGAATGCCCTGATCCGGCGTCTGCCCGCCGTGGAGACCTTGGGATCGGTAACGGTGATCTGTAGCGACAAGACCGGTACCCTGACCCAGAACCGGATGACCGTGACCGGCCTGGTGAGTACGGATGCACTGCTCCGGGCCGGGGAGGAAACCGCTTCAGACCGCTTGCTGCTGCTGATCGGCACCCTCTGCAATGATGCGCTGCTGAAGGTCGAAAACGGGGAAGAGCTGGTGCTGGGCGATCCGACCGAGGGGGCGCTGGTCTCTGCCGCCGCCGTCAGCGGGCTCTATCGCAGCGAGCTGGAGCAGGGGCTGCCCCGGATTGCCGAGATCCCCTTTGATTCCGTTACCAAGCGGATGATTACCGTGCACCGGATTGCAGCGCCACCGGCTGTCCCCTGGCTGCTGGAACCGTTGCCAACGGGCGGCACGCTGCTGGCCGCCAAAGGGGCACTGGACAGTGTGCTGGGGCTGTGCAGCGGGCTGCTGCTGCAGGGCAGGCCGGAGCGGTTGACGCACCAGCATCACGAGGCCTTGCAGGCAGCAGCGGATCACTTTGCCGCCGAGGGGCAGCGGGTGCTGGCCCTGGCCCTGCGGGTGCTGCAGCCGGGTGAAGATGACCGTTTGCAGTCGCTGGCACAGGGGTTTACCTGCATCGGTCTGGTGGCCCTGACCGACCCGCCCCGGCAGGAGGCGCAAGCGGCGGTGCAGCGCTGTCTGACCGCCGGGATCAGGCCGGTCATGATCACCGGTGACCATCCCCTGACCGCCCGTGCCATTGCCCGTCAGGTGGGGATTGATGATGCGGGCGGCGCCCTGACCGGAGTTGAGCTTGACCGCTTAAGCCCGGAGCAGTTCGATGCGGCGGTGGGACAGGTTTCGATCTATGCCCGGGTGGCGCCGGAACACAAGTTGCGGATTGTGGATGCGATCCAGCGCAGCGGCGGTGTGGCGGCCATGACCGGTGACGGGGTCAATGATGCCCCGGCCCTGAAAAAGGCCGATGTGGGGGTGGCCATGGGCAAGGTCGGCACTGACGTGGCCCGGGAGGCCTCCGAGATGGTGCTGCTGGACGACAACTTTGCCACCATTGTGGCGGCGGTGGAGGAAGGCCGCACCATTTACGACAACATCCGCAAGTTTGTGGTCTTTTCCGTGGCAGGCAACACCGGCAAGATCCTGGCTGTGTTGATCCTGCCGTTTCTGGGGTTGGGGATGCCGCTGACACCGCTGCAGCTGTTGTGGCTGAACCTGCTGACCGATGGCCTGCTGGGGCTGGGGATGGGGCTGGAACGGGCTGAACCGGATGTTATGGGGCGTCCGCCGATTGCACCGGACAGTCAGATCTTTGATGGCCGCACCATCCGCTATGTCCTGCTGACCGGCAGCCTGATCGGCGGTTCCTGCATGCTGGTTACCTGGTTCACCTGGCAGTCAGGCGGTCCCTGGCAGACCGTGCTGTTTGCCTCGCTGGCCTTGGCCCAGATCGCCCAGGCCATGGGGCTGCGTTCCTTCCGCAGCTCCTTCCTGCAGATGGGGCTGTTCAGCAACCTGCCGCTGCTGGCCATGGCCGTCTGTGTGCTGCTGCTGCAGGGGCTGGCAGTCTACCTGCCGCAGTTGCAGGGCTTTTTCCGTACCACCGCCCTTACCTGGGAGCAGCTTGGGTTGGTACTGTTGCCGGCAGTGGCGGTGTTTTTGTTGCTGGAAGGGGAGAAGTGGGCCGGACGTTTGGGTAGGAGGTCCTAAAAAAACAGGGCATCCGGATTGGATGCCCTGTCTGGTTTTATACCACCCTAATTACGGCAACGACGGCAGTTCAATCCCCGCCATTTTCTGCACCATCCGCACCACCTGACAGCTGTAGCCGAACTCGTTATCGTACCAAACGTACAGCACGCAGCGGTTGCCCTGCACGATGGTGGCCAGTGAGTCAACCACGCCGGCATGACGTGAGCCGACAAAGTCGCTGGAGACCACCTCCGGTGAGACCACATAATCAATCTGGTTCTGCAACGGTGAGTTCAGGGCGGTATCCCGCAGGAAGCTGTTCAGCTCCTTGACCGTGGTCTCCTGGCCCAGTCCCAGGTTCAGGATCGCCAGGGAGACGTTGGGGGTCGGCACCCGGATGGCATTGCCGGTCAGCTTGCCGGCCAGGTCCGGGATGACCTTGGCAACGGCCTTGGCAGCGCCGGTCTCGGTGATGACCATGTTCAGCGGGGCACTGCGGCCGCGGCGTGAACCTTTGTGGTAGTTGTCGATCAGGTTCTGGTCGTTGGTGTAGGAGTGGCAGGTCTCCACATGGCCGTGCTGGATGGTGAAGCGGTCATGGATCGCCTTCAGCACCGGCACAATGGCGTTGGTGGTGCAGCTGGCAGCGGAGAAGATGGTCTCGTTCTCAACGATCAGTTCGTTGTTGACCCCGGCCACCACGTTGGGGATATCTCCCTTGCCCGGGGCGGTCAGGATCACCTTGCTGATCCCCTTGGCCTGCAGATGGCGGCCCAGCCCTTCACGGTCGCGCCACTTGCCGGTGTTGTCGATCAGGATGGCGTTGGAGATGCCGTAGGCGGTGTAGTCCACATTTTCAGGGGCATCGGCGTAGATGATCCGGATCATGTTGCCGTTGGCGATGATGGCGTTTTCTTCCTCATCCACGGTGATGATGCCGCTGAACTGGCCGTGGATCGAATCACGGCGCAGCAGGCTGGCACGCTTGATCAGGTCGTCGGCGCTGCCCTTACGCACTACTGCAGCCCGCAGACGCAGCTTCTCGCCGCTGCCTGATTTCTCAACCAGCAGGCGGGCCAGCAGACGGCCGATCCGGCCGAAACCGTACAGGACGATATCCTGCGGCTCATCCAGCAGGGTGTGGCGTCCGGTGTTGACCGTTGCCAGTTCGGCGGCAAGGTAGTCGCTGATACTGGTGGGTGCCTGCTGGTTGCCGAAGCCGACGGCAAGTTTGCCGATATCGATCCGGGCCGGGGCCAGATCAAGCTGGCAGAGCGCCTCGACAATCGGCAGGGTCTTGTGGGTGGAAAGCTCTTCATCGATGATCAGACGGGCAAAACGATGGGCCTTGAGGATGTCGATGGTGGTGCTGTGCACCAGTGAACGGCCGTAGACCGTACAGACAATATTCCGTTCGCGGTAGAGCTGGCCAACCAGGGGCAGAATCTGCTCTGCCGCCTCTTCCAGCCCCTGCCATTCCTTCAGGTGGTCTTCCTGTTTGCTTTTCATACCATGTACCCCTTGGTTAAAATAAAAACTCCTCATCATCTGCCGAGTCAACGGATCTGTCAAGTGGGCGCCGCATTTTTTTGCGGCAGGCGGTTAGCGTTCCTGCAGCACCTGCCCCCGGCTGACAAAGGAGATCCCCTGGCCTGAGGTGGCGCCGATCATGACCGCCTCAATCAGCGGTGCGCTGATGGGGCGCGAGGCCTCCCAGCGGACAATGAATTTGGGGGCGAACCCTCCGCTGGTGTCCTTCTCTTCCAGATGCACATAGCTGGAGGCCAGTGGTGCCAGGCTGAGGGGGGAGGGGGCATAGCGGCGGATCAGCCGGCCGTTGTGGTCGTGGTAGTCAATGGCGGTCACGGTCATACCGGCGGAAGGGTCGGTGTTTCTGACCGTCAGGCTGATGGCCAGGTTGTACGGGTTGGCCCGTGGTCCGGTAAAGACATGGGAGTAGGCCGGGACATAGACGGTCTGTCCCCGTGTGCGTTGGGGCTCTGCGGACCAGCCTGGGACGGCCGACAGTGTCAGGCAGAAAATACCGGCGGCAACGAGGGACAACAGTCGATTCAGAAAGGACATGGGTACTCTCCTGATGTTGAGATACTGATTGGCCGCTAAAGACCGCAAGGATCGCAAAGAATTTAAACCGTTATGAACAGGCTTGCAACAGAGCTGCATGGAAGGTCTGGAACTGTTGTCAGCCCGCTGTTTTTTGTTTCTTTGTGTCCTTTTGCGGCAAACTGATGATTTCAAGGCGGCTCCATTTTGAAGGTCAATGAAGATGACGCCTTGGTCTGGAACAGGAGGTCAGTTTACAGGGGAATGGCCAGCAGGGCAATCAATGTCAGCAGGGTGTACAGAATATAGAGGTGCAGATGGCCATGCTGCAGGTGGCGCAATGGGGTCAGTTTTTGATTGGCCCAGGCCAGGAACGGCAGATAGACCCGCTCCAGTACCGTCTCGGGCAGGTGGCTTGCAAAGCTGGTGGATGGCGGGAACGGTCCGCTGACCTCCGGCTGGTGGCAGTGGGGCCGCAGGATGCCGGCAAACAGGCTGACCAGGATGTCGGCAAATGATGAGGCGCTGTACTGCATCCGGCTGGTGGGGGCCAGATAGCCGCAGCCCCAGGTTTCACTGGCCGGATCGCTGCTGCGGCGCTGGCTGATCCGGTAGAAAAGGGCAATCGCCAGAAGCAGGGCAAGCCCCAGCAGGGTGACCCAGCCCAGTGGTGCTGCAACGCCAAGCCGCAGCTCTGAGGCTGCCAGGCCGGGATGCCAGGCGATAACGGCACGGTCCAACAGCGGCGCCAGCAGGGCCGGCAGCAGGCCGATGCTGATGCAGGCCAGCGCCAGCAGCGCCATGGGAAGCTTCATGCTGCTGCCGGCTTCGTGGGCCCGGGCGGCCTGTTCAGAGCGGGGCGTCCCCAGGAAGACCACCCCAAAGACCTTGACAAAGCAGGCCACGGCCAGTCCGCCCACCAGTGCCAGAAACGGTGCTGCCAGGGCAACCGCTGCAGCACCGCTGCCCTGCATGGCGCCGTTGAACAGACCCAGGTAGATCAGCAGCTCACTGACAAAGCCGTTCAGGGGCGGCAGGCCGCAGATGGCAACAGCGCCGATCAGGAAAAAGCAGGCGGTCCAGGGCATCCGGCGCAACAGACCGCCCATCCGGTCGATCTCTCTGGTGCCGATGGCATGGATCAGGGAGCCGGCCCCCAGGAACAGCAGCGCCTTGAAGAGGGCATGGTTGATCACATGCAGCAGTGCCCCTCCCATCCCCAGCAGGATCAGCAGGTTTGATCCGTTTGCGGCGCCGATCAAAGCCACCCCGATGCCGATGCAGATGATGCCGATATTTTCAATGCTGTGGTAGGCCAGCAGCCGTTTCAGGTCATGCTGGCCAATGGCAAAGGCCACACCGACGACTCCTGAGATGACCCCCAGGGCCAGGAGGGTGATGCCCCACCAGAGCGGGACGGCGTTAAAGAAGGAGAGGGTGCGGATCAGGCCGTAGATGCCGATCTTGAGGATCACCCCGGACATGATGGCCGAGATATGGCTGGGGGCGTTGGCGTGGGCGCCGGGGAGCCAGATATGCAGCGGCATGATGCCGGCCTTGAGGCCGAAGCCCAGCAGGGCAACCAGTAGCGCTGCCGTTGCCAGGGGGGCTGCGCCGTCAAGGCTGCCGGCCTGTGGCAGCAGAAAACTGCCGGTCCGGGCCGCCAGCAGGGAAAACAGTGCAAACAGCGCCAGGGTGCCGGTATGGGTGCAGATCAGGTAGAGGCTGCCTGCGCTGCGCACCTCGGCGTCATCGTCGTTGGTGGTCAGCACAAAGTAGGCCGCCAGGGCCATGATCTCCCAGCCGATCAGAAACAGGCCCGCTGAACGGGCCATCAGCACCCAGAGCAGCGCTGCCACCAGCAGCCCGAAGAAAAAGGTGAGCTTGCCGGCAGTGCGGGAATGTTGGTTGGCCGGCCAGTAGCCCAGGCTGTAGATGCTGCAGCTGCAGGCCACCAGCAGAATCGGAATCACGAACAGGGCTGAGAGGGGGTCAAGCCCCAGCAGATGCGGGCCGAAGGGAAGCGGGATGGTCACGCTGTAAGCGACGGTGCGGCCGGAAAGCAGGGCGCTGATTGCAGCGCCAAGCCCCAGCAAGGCGGCAGCGCTGATCAGGGTGACGGCCAGACGCTGGGCAGCGACCGGGGAAAGCAGCTTTAACAACGCTGGCAGACCGGACAGGGCGGCAAGCAGCACCGCGCTGATCAGCAGCAGTGTTGGATCAAGCCCCCCGGCTGCGCAGCTCATGGGCTTGCCTTGCCGATCTCGCTCTCAATCTGGCGCAGGGTTGCCAGAATCAGCTCCGGCCGGCAGGAGTTCTTTAGGGCCTGACGCAGGCGCTCATCCCGCAGGGCATAGGCCAGCTTTGAGAGCAGGTGCAGGTGGGTGCGTACCGTGGGGCTGGTGATGGTGAACAGGATCTGCACCGGTTTGCCATCCATAGCCCCGAAGTCGACCGGCTGCGCCAGAAAACAGAGCGATACCCTGGGCACCGGCAGACGCAGCAGCAGCGGGTTACGGACATGGGGGATGGCGATGCCGTCACCTACCGCCGTGGTACCCATCGCTTCCCGGGCCAACAGTACCTGCAACACAAAATCAGGGTCAAGTTCTTCGGGCAGATTGAGCAGATCCACCACCTGCTGCAAGACGGACTGCACATCGCTGCCGCTGACGTTGCAGTGAATCCCGCCCGCCTCCAGGGCCTGGCTCAAGAGCGGTAGCGGCCGGGTATCGTCGCTGTCGTCAAGTTCAAAAATGGCCGGATCGACCTTGATGCCCCGCTCAGTGGCCCACTCCAGCAGATCAACCCGGTTGATATGGTAGTCCCCCCGGATCTGTTCAGCCGGCAGTTTGTCGTTCCTGATCCAGCGCAGGACGGTTTTTTCATCCACATGCAGGGCCTGAGCCGCGTCGGCTGCCTTGAGTTGCATAGTTGGGAGTGCCTTTCAGTGAGTGTGCAATAACGTTGTTTCTGCAGTGGCAATGGCCAGTTAACAGGGCCTGGCAAAAAAATATACCATGTTCTTTCCGGATGTGGTATAGAAAAACCGCTTTTGCTAAAACGCTGTCTCTGTATGAACGATAGTCCAGCGCTATTTCTCAATTAATGGAACCGTTTTACTATGGTCTTTGTCTGGAACATAGACGTTGATCCGGTCGGCAGCCTGTTGTGGGCGATTGTGCTGATCGGGTTAATTGGTCTGCCCGGCCTGCTGTTGAAGCGGCCCGGACCAGGCCAGCTGCTGTCGGTTTGTATCACTGCCTGTGCCGCCTTGTGGGGGATGGCAGGGGCCCTGCGAATTCTCGGCGGTGCCCCTGCCTCCCGCTACCTGTTTGATTGGCCACTCCCGTTCGGCCCCTGCGAACTCTCGGTTGACCCTCTCTCTGCACTCTTTCTGCTCCCGCTGTTACTGGCTGCTCTCTGCTGTTCTCTCTACGGTCTTGCCTATCTGCCCGCGGCTGCCCAGCCCGCTGCCGAAAAGCGGGTTACCCTCTTTTCCGGTCTGTTGCTGGGCTCCATGGCACTGGTGCTGGTGGCCCGCCACGGGGTGCTGTTGCTGGTTGCCTGGGAGGTGATGGCCCTTTCTTCCTGGCTGCTGCTGATGACTGACCAGCAGAACCTGCAGGTGCAACGGGCCGGTACGGTCTACCTGCTGGCCACCCACACCGGCAGCATGGCGCTGTTTGTCCTGTTTGGCCTGCTGAAGGGGGAAAGCGGCTCTTTTGCGTTTCCCGCTGCCCACAGCCTGGCCCTGGGCGGCACGGTGACCCTGGTGATGCTGGTGGCGGCCCTGGTCGGATTTGGCGCCAAGGCCGGCATCATGCCGCTGCATATCTGGTTGCCGGGCGCCCACGCCAATGCTCCCAGCCATGTTTCGGCCCTGATGTCCGGCATCATGCTCAAGATCGGGATCTACGGTGTCATCAGGACGGTTTCCTTCTTTCAGGAGCTGCCGGTCTGGTTCGGCTGGCTGGTGCTGCTGCTGGGGGCGGTCTCGGCGGTTACCGGAATTGCGCTGGCATCGGTACAGAGTGACCTGAAGCGCCTGCTGGCCTGCAGCAGTATCGAAAACATCGGTATCATCTGTATCGGGCTGGGGATGGCCCTGGTGGGACTCCAGTCCGGTAATCGCGTGCTGGCCGTCTTCGGCCTGGCCGGGGCCTTCATCCATATCATCAACCATGCCCTCTTCAAGCCGTTGCTGTTTCTGGGCAGCGGAGCGATCATCCACGCCAGCGGTACCCGCCAGATCGACCGGATGGGGGGGCTCTCCCGCGTCCTGCCCCGCACCGCTCCTCTGTTTCTGGTGGGCTCCCTTGCCATCTGCGGTCTGCCGCCCCTGAACGGTTTTGTCGGCGAGCTGTTCCTCTATTTCGGTGCTTTTACCGACGGTATGTTTTCGGACCTGCCGCTGATCGGTTTTGTGGCGCCAATCCTGGCCCTGGTGGGGGGGCTGGCCGTGATTACCTTTGTCAAGCTGTTCGGCGCGATTTTCCTGGGGACCGCCCGTGATCCCGGACCGGCGCACGGTCACGAGGCACCGGCTGCCATGGTGCTGTCGATGGGGCTTCTGGCCGGACTCTGTCTGCTTGCCGGGGTTGGCGCGCCCTTACTGTTGCAACTGGTGGCGCCGGTGGTGATTCAGTATGCAGCCGTTTCACCGCAGCTGTTTGCCCAGATTTCCGGAGCGGTGCCGTTGCGGCAGATTGCCCTGTTAAACGGTCTGTTGCTGGCCGGAATCGTGGCGGTCTGGCTGCTCTGGCGTGTGCTGGTGCAGCGGGCCCCTGTGGCGGCATCCGGTACCTGGGGCTGCGGCTACCTGGCGCCGACAGCGCGTATGCAGTACACCGGCAGCGCCTTTTCCGAGCTGCTTGGCGGGCTGGTCAGCGGACTGGTCGGATCACGAGGCCGGCTGTCCGGGCTGAGCGGACTTTTTCCAGCCTCAAGCCGTTTTGCCGGTGCCACCACCGAGCGGATACTGGATCTGATGATCATGCCATCCCTGCGTGGGGCGGACTGGTGCCTGGCCTGGCTGCGCCGGATGCAGCACGGGCATCTGCACCTCTATATCCTGTACGTCTTTGCCACCCTGTTTGTCCTGATGGTCTGGAGTCAGCCATGATGCCGAGCACCCTGTTTCATATTCTGCTGTTGCTGCTGATGCCGCCGCTGTTGCTGGGGGTGATCAACAAGACCAAGGCCGCCTTTGCCGGGCGGGTGGGGGCACCCTGTCTGCAGCCGTACTATGATCTGGCCAAGCTGCTGCGCAAAGGTTCGGTCTTCAGCAGCACCACCACCTGGGTTTTCCGGGCCGGGCCGGTGGTGACCCTGGCGGCAACCCTGGTGGCGGCGCTGCTGGTGCCGCTGGGCAACCACCCTGCCATCATCTCCTTTAACGGCGACATGATCCTGTTCGCCTACCTGTTCGGTCTGGCACGCTTCTTTACCACCAGTGCCGCCCTTGATACCGGATCTGCCTTTGAAGGGATGGGGGCGGCCCGCGAAGTGACCTTTGCCTGTCTGGTTGAACCGACCCTGTTCTTTATCCTGATCACCCTGGCCCGGATGAGCAAGAGCCTCTCCCTGACCCCGATGCTGCTCTATCCTTCGCCGGCGGTCTGGGGTGAGGCCGGAGCTGCCATGCTGTTGCTGGTGGGGGCGCTGTTCATTGCGCTGTTGGCCGAGAACTGCCGGATTCCCTTTGATGACCCCACCACCCACCTGGAACTGACCATGATCCACGAAGTGATGGTGCTGGATCACAGCGGTCCGGCCTTTGGTCTGATCCTGTACGGTGCAGCCCTGAAGCTGTTTGTGCTGGGAGCCGTCTTTGTCAATCTGGCCCTGCCGTTCAAGAGCGGCAACCTGCTGGTTGACTGGGCTGCCTTTGCGGCGGCCATGCTGTTTCTGGCGGTGCTGGTCGGCGTGGTGGAGTCGGTCATGGCCCGTTTGCGGCTGGTCAGAATTCCGCAACTGCTGGTGGCTGCCACCATCCTTTCCGCCTTTGCCATGTTGCTGATAGTGAGGTGACCCTAGATGGTATCTTTTGCCGATCAACTGCTGGTGCTGGTGATGCTGATCAACTTCATCATGCTCGGTTCCAGCCGTCTGGCCTTTGCCATCCGGGCTGTGGCGGTTCAGGGGGTGGTGCTGGGGATCATACCCGGGCTGCTGCATCCCTTTTCCGGGCATTTGCTGGCCATTACGGTCAGTATCATCCTGGCCAAGGGGATGGTGATCCCGTATCTGATCAATGATGCGGTCCGGAAGGCCCAGATCCGGCGTGAGGTTGAGCCGTTTCTCGGCTATGTGCCGACCTTGCTGCTGGGGGCCGTCTTTACGGCCCTGGCCTTTGTGTTTGCCCAGAAACTGCCGTTGGCGCCGGAACACCGTGACCTGCTGTTCGTACCGGCCTCGATAGCCACCCTGATGACCGGATTTCTGATCCTGACCACCCGTAAAAAGGCCATCTCGCAGGTGATCGGCTACCTGGTGCTGGAAAACGGGATCTTCATCTTCGGACTGCTGCTGGCCGAGGCGATGCCGTTTATGGTTGAGGCCGGGGCGCTGCTGGATCTGCTGGTGGGGATTTTTGTGATGGGGATCGTGATCAACCATATCAGCCGTGAGTTCTCAAGCGTGGATACCTCGCGCCTGCAGGCGTTGCGGGAGGAATAGGGCCATGATCCATCTGCTTGTCCTGCTGCCGCTGCTGGGGGGACTGACCGCCTGGCTGATACCGAGCAACCGTCTGCGTCCGCTCCTGCTGCCTGCCATTGCCCTGCCGCATCTGGCCCTAAGCCTCTACCTGATCGCTTCAGCGACACCGGCGCAGCATGGCGGCTGGATCTGGCTTGACCCGCTGGGCAAGATCACCCTGCTGGCAATCAGCACCCTGTTTTGCGTGTGTGCCGTCTATGCGGTCGGCTACCTGGCCTATCGTCAGGAACGTTCCAACCGGGTACTCTGCCTGGGGCTGCTGGTCTGTCTGGCAGCCATGTCGCTGGTGACCCTCTGCCAGCACCTGGGGCTGCTCTGGGTGGCGGTTGAGACCACCACCGTATCCATGGCGCCGCTGATCTATTTTAACCGCAATGCCCGTTCCATCGAGGCCACCTGGAAATATCTGCTGATCTGCTCGGTGGGGATCGCCCTGGCCCTGCTGGGGCTGTTGTTTCTGGCCTACGCCACCCATGTTGCCCATCAGGATGCCACCCTGCTGCTCCCTGATCTGCTGGAGGATGCCAGGCTGTTAAATCGCGGCTGGCTGCATGCCGCCTTTATCTTCCTGCTGGTGGGATACGGCTCCAAGCTGGGGCTGGCGCCGCTGCATACCTGGAAGCCGGATGCCTACGGCGAGGCCCCGGGTCTGGTGGGGGCGCTGCTGGCCGGCGGTCTGGTCAACTGTGCCTTTCTGGCCATCCTGCGGGTCTATCAGGTCTGCCTGGCCTCGGTGGCCGAGCTGCTGTTCTTTCAGCAGGTACTGGTGGGGCTGGGGCTGCTCTCCATGGCGGTGGCTGCCATCTTCATGGCCCGCCAGCATGACTTCAAGCGGATGCTGGCCTACTCCAGTGTTGAGCATGTCGGTATCCTGGCCATCGGCCTGGGGATCGGTAAAGGGGCCCTGTTCGGGGTGCTGTTTCACCTGATCAACAACGGTCTGACCAAGGGGGTGCTGTTTCTCTCCTCCGGCAATATCCACCGTTCCTATGGCGGCAAGACCACTGAGATCGTACAGGGGGCCCTGACCCGGCTGCCCTGGTCAGGCGGGCTCTTTCTGGCGGGATTCATCGCCATTACCGGTTCACCGCCGTTCTCTCCCTTTGTGAGTGAGTTTTCCATTGTCAGCAGTATCTTTGTCGAACGCCGCTACCTGGTGGGGGGGCTGTTTCTGTTGTTCCTGGCCGTGATCTTTATCGGTATGGCCCTGACCGTGCTGCCGATGGTGATGGGCAGCCCACGCACTGACCTGGGAAAAAGCGAGTACCATGACCGGCTGCTGACGGTGGGGCCGCCGCTGGTGATGCTGCTGGTAATTGTCTGGTTGGGGGTCTGGCCGCCGGAGGCGCTGCTGCAACTGCTCAAGGATGGGGCTGCCATGCTGGAGGTGCGGCCATGAACGAGAGCCTGCGCCTGATCTACAATGGCCGTGCGGTTGCCTGCAGCGATATCCCCTGTTGCGACCAGGATCGTTTTCTGCAGACCATCCTCGATATGACCGGCCGCGGCTGGCGGGTCAGCAGCTACTGCGGCTTCCCGGCCGATGAGGCAACCACCCTGTACTGCCTGCTGGCCTCCCCCGGCGACGGTGTGCTGGGGATCATGCAGACCGTCTGCAACGGCACGGAGTTTCCCTCCCTTGCGGTCCAGTGTCCCCAGCTGCAGCTGTTTGAAAGGGAGATTGCAGAGCAGTGCGGCATCCGTTTTGTCGGGCACCCCTGGTTCAAGCCGGTCCGTTTTGTCCGTTCAGCGGTGAGCGGGCGGGATGCCTGGGACCGCCCTGATGGGCAGCCGCTGCAGGTCGGGGTGATGGAGTACTACCGGGTGGAGGGTGAAGAGATCCATGAGGTGGCGGTCGGTCCGGTCCATGCCGGGGTGATCGAGCCGGGGCATTTCCGCTTCCAGTGTCACGGGGAACAGGTCTTTCACCTTGAGATATCACTGGGGTATCAGCACCGCGGTATTGAACAGCTGCTGGCCAACGGACCCCATCCCCAAACCCTGCGCCAGATGGAGGCGATTGCCGGTGATACCAGCATCGGCCATGGTCTGGCCTACTGCATGGTGCTTGAATCGTTGTCCAAAACCCGTCCGCCGGCAGCTGCCCATGCCGTGCGGGGGATTGCCCTCGAGCTGGAGCGGTTGGCCAATCATAGCGGTGACCTGGGGGCGATTGCCGGTGATGTGGGCTACCTGCCAACCTCCTCGTTCTGTGGCCGGATCCGGGGCGACTTCCTCAATATGAGCGCCTTTATCTGCGGCAGCCGTTTTGGCCGCGGGCTGCTGAAACCGGGCGGTACCGTCTTCGGTCTGGATCAGGCGCAGCGTGAAGAACTGCAAAAGCGCCTGGCAACGGCGCGGCTGGAGCTGACCAGTGCCATTGAGCTGCTCTGGAGTACCCCGTCGGTCATGTCCCGTCTGGAAGGGACCGGTGTCGTGTCGCCGGAGACGGCCAGTGAGCTTGGACTGGTGGGGCCCGCTGCCCGGGCCTGCGGGTTGAAGCGGGATGTGCGCTCCGACTATCCCTTCGGGATCTATCGCATGGCCCAGGTACCGATCATTACTGCCCACCATGGCGATGTCTGCAGCCGCAGCACGGTGCGCTGGCAGGAGTGCCAGAAGTCGCTTGATTTTTGTGTGGAACAGCTGCGTCAGCTGCCGTCAGGGGCACACGCTGCAGATCTCGGGACGCTGCAGCCCGATCAGCTGGTGGTGGCCCTGACCGAAGGCTGGCGGGGCGAGATCTGCCACCTGGCCATTACCGGGCCGGACGGCCGCTTCAAACAGTACAAGGTCTGCGACCCCTCCTTCCACAACTGGCAGGGGTTGGCCATGGCGCTGCGTAATGAGCAGATCTCCGACTTTCCGCTCTGTAACAAGAGCTTTAATCTCTCATATTGCGGATTTGATCTCTGATCGGAGGAGTGGAGCATGCTGCGTGCCCTTAAAGAACGTCTGAGCATCCAGGGCCACCGGACCATGGCCTATCCGGACGGACCGGTCTCCCTGCCGGAACGGTTTCGGGGCTATCCAACGCTTCAGAAGGATATACTCTGTCATCTGGATGGTGAGTCATGCGCGGCAGCGTGCCCCTTTGGGGCGCTCAGCTGTTCTGAAAGTGGCTTGGCGCTTGATCTGGCCAAATGTCTCTTCTGTGCCGACTGCCCGGCCGAGGCCTGTGTCGGTTTCAGTAATGACCACCGTCTGGCCGTCTCCAGCAGAGCGGATCTGCTGGTGCAGAGCAATGCAGAACATACGCTGGCCCGACCGTTGCCCCCTGATCTGCGCAGGCTGTTCGGGCGTTCGCTCAAGTTCCGTGAAGTCAGCGCCGGCGGTTGCAATGCCTGTGAAGCTGACAGCAACGTGCTGTCCACCATCGGCTGGGATATGGGACGTTTCGGGATCCAGTTCGTGGCCTCGCCCCGCCATGCCGACGGTCTCTGGGTGACCGGCCCGGTCAGCGAAAACATGCGTGAGGCGCTACTCAAGACCTGGGAGGCGATTCCGGCCCCCAAGATCGTGGTGGCCTGCGGTGCCTGTGCCATTGCCGGCGGTCCGTTCAGTGGCTCACCCCGGATCAGTCTCGGCCTTGATACACTGCTGCCGGTGGATCTGTATATTCCCGGTTGTCCCCCCCATCCGGCAACCATCCTGGATGGCTTGCTGCGGCTGCAGGGACGGCTTGCCTGACAACTATTCGGAGGCCGTCGTCCCTCATCCCCCGCCTTCTCCCAGAGGGAGAAGGGCAAGCTTACACCCCCTCCCTGCGGGAGAGGGTGGCCAAAGGCCGGGTGAGGGCGTTACGCGGTACCCGCTTCCGCGCCTATCTGTTCGGTATGTCCCAGTCGTTGCGTTCCGGGCGCCTGGTATCCGGTCTTCCCCATGACCTTTTTTATGCTTTTTTGTTTCGTTGACTTATTTTGCTTGTATTTCTAAACGTATTCGCGTAAATATCAAAAGTTAATTTTCGCCTCGTTATTTCGCTGCCTGACCCCCTTCTGCATCCGGTTTATTTCCCGATTCTGCAGCACCGCGTTTGGTTTGCGATACTTGATTCCCTTTTGATGCAGGCTGATATGCCTGTCGGGAATCTGAATGAGTACTGCCGGCCACACGTGGTTGTTGCGCTGATCCTACGGGGATAACGGTTGTCCCGACGCGCCCATCCACACGACCCACGTATAGACGATTCGACAGACCTAAACAGCGATGCCGGCAGGTTTCCGCTCGTGTTGAATCAGGAGATTTTTATGTCGTTTGCAGAACTGAATTTGCATGCCTCCATCCAGAAGGCCATTTCCGCCTGTGGTTATGCCACCCCGACACCGATTCAGGCCGAGGCCATTCCTCAGGCGCTCTCAGGACGCGACCTGATCGCCTCTGCCCAGACCGGTACCGGCAAGACCGCGGCCTTTATCATTCCGGCCCTTGAGCGTCTGGCAAAGCCGGGGCCGGCCGGGATCGGACCCCGCGTGCTGGTACTGACCCCCACCCGTGAGCTGGCCGCCCAGGTTGCTGACTCGGTAGCCCGTTATGGCCGCTTCCTGCGTATGCGCTACGGCTCCATCGTGGGCGGTATGCCGTACCCCGATCAGGTCCGTCTGCTGCGTCAGCCGGTTGACCTGATTGTTGCCACCCCGGGCCGCCTGATCGACCACCTTGAGCGTGGCCGCATTGACCTGTCACGGGTAGAGCTGCTGGTGCTGGATGAGGCAGACCGGATGCTGGACATGGGCTTTACCGATGCCGTGGATCAGATTGCCGCTGCCACCCCCAAAAAGCGCCAGACCCTGCTGTTTACCGCCACCATGGATGACCCGATGGCACGCCTGGCCGGACGCCTGCTGAAGGAGCCGACCCGGATCGCCATCTCCAGCCCCAAGGAGAACCATGACTCCATTGAACAGCGGATGCACCTGACCGACAACCTGGGTCACAAGCACAAGATGCTGCATCACCTGCTGGAAGACCCAACCATTACCCAGGCGATCATCTTCTCTGCCACCAAGCGGGATGCCGATACCCTGGCCCGTGATCTGTATGATCGTGGCCTCTCTGCCGCTGCCCTGCATGGTGACATGACCCAGGGTGCCCGTACCCGTACCTTGAACAACCTGCGTCGCGGCAGGGTCCGCTTCCTGGTTGCCACCGATGTGGCAGCCCGCGGTCTTGATATCAACGGTATCAGCCATGTCATCAACTTTGACCTGCCCCGTGCCGCTGAAGACTATGTGCACCGGATCGGCCGGACCGGTCGTGCCGGTGCCACCGGGGTCGCCATCTCCTTTGTCTCCCCTGCTGATGCGGTCTATCTGCAGCGGATTCAACGTTACACCGGCCAAACCGTGCAGATGCACACCATCCCCGGCCTTGAGCCGGTCAGCACCCTGCCGGTGCCGGGCCGTGGCGGCAACGCTGCAGGCAAGGGGCGTCGTCCTTTTGCAGCCGGTGGCCAACGCCGTCAGGGAGCCGGTGCCGGTAAGGGCGGTGCAGCACCCAAATCAAAATCAGGCTATCAGCAGCGGGGCCGCAGCCAGCGCTAATCAGCCCGTTGTGATGATGTAAACCAGAACGCCCTGTCCGGATTATCCGGGCAGGGCGTTTGTGTATTGGGGAGGTGGGTGAGATGCTACGGCTGATGTCAATCGGGGCTGTTACCTCACGCCCCTCTGCGTTGCGCCTGTTACCGTGCGCAGATGCTGAAATCGGCCCCTTCCCAGCAGGCCCTGTCTTTGGATGAACGCCGCGCCTCGCCCCAGCGTGAGTTGTTGCCGCTGCTGGTCAGACCGCGCACCTCTGCAGTTCCTTTGGCAATGATGAAGACGGATAGTACGCCGACATCATCAAACAGTGGCCCCTGGCGATTGGTGTTGGAGAGGGAAAATGAACCGCCCGGTTCAGGCATGAACAGACAAGGGCCGTTGTAGACCTGTGTCTTGCCGGTGGTTATTTTACAGCTGACAACTCTATCGGCTGCAACGGCTGTTTGTGACATGGACAGCATGATTGCCAGTATGCCTAGTAATTTTGACTTGTGTCTCCCCCCAAACGTTCGTTTTTGCAGCGTTGCCCTATCCGACCGCCTCAACGGTTTTACAGCTTGCCGGATAGCCCGTGCAGACCCAGAACTGCTTGCCGGCATGTTCGCCATTGGTTGCCGTGCGCTTGATCATAACTTCCCGGCAGGCCGGGCACTGTTTTATCGGATCTGTTGTCTGCCGTGGGGCAGCCGGTGGTGGGGGCGGCGCTGTATGCGGCTGCATTTCAGGCTCAGGCAGTCCCAGATACATTCTGGCCTTGGCTGCGCTATCGCCGTGGGGAAACTCCCTCAGATAGGTTTGATAGGCCGCGCCGGTCGCTTCGTCAAGTCCCATTCTGTTCAGCAGGATGGCATTCTGGAGGAGGGCGCGCTCCCTGATCTGGGGAGATGCATCAGGATCGTCGGCAGCCATTTCCAGACAGCGTGAAGCGGTATTCAAATCCTGTCTGCGCTGCAGGACGCCGGCCAGTGTCAGCAATAAAGCAGGATCAAGGCCTTTAAGATATTTCTGGTAGTATTCCTTGAAGACATCGGCTGCCTCCTGCTGACGGGTTCTAAGCAGCGTGGCAATAGCCTTTGCGTAGTACTCCCGGCCTTCATCTGTGGGGGTAAACTTTGATTTAAGTCTGGCCATGGCCAACAGGGCATCAGAGTTGTCCGGGCTGTTCTGCAGAACAAGGGCAATGGACTTTTCTCCACCGGCATAGCCTGTTTTGGCATGTGACGCCTGTACTCCGGCTTCAAGGTGCCGTTCCTCTACCGCGTCTTTGCCCAGTTTCAGGAAGCCGGCAATGATCATGCCTGAGATCATACCACCCAGGTGGGCCCAATGACCGATCATGGAGCTGTTGGTGCCGGCGAGCTGCCCAATACCGCCTGAAAGGTCGGCCAGGAAAAAGAGCCCGATAATGACCAGAGAATTAAGTCTGACCTTCAGGCTGATCGGAAAAATGAGTGAAAAGATGCCGAGGACAGGCAATGGGAAAACCATGCTCTTGAAGTAGCAGCGCACGGCAAAGATCCCCATGATTCCCGATATGGCGCCAGAGGCGCCCAAGGCATGTCCGGCCGTGCCGTTGGCAAGGAACTCAACCAGCACATAGGCCAGGCTGCCAAAGAGGCCGGTTACCAGATACAGTATGCCAAACCGCTGTGGGCCGATACGTCGTTCAACAACACTGCCAATGGCCCATAGAAACAGCATGTTGCCCCAGAGATGGCCGCTACCGGCATGCAGGAACATGGAGGAGAAGAGGCTGGCCGGGATGTTCCATGCGTTCGGTTCCAGCGGGAGAAAGAGCAGGTTCTTTTCAATGAATTCCAGGTTGTCAAATCCGACTTCAAGCAGGTAGTAGATAACAACGTTCAGCAGGACAATGCCGTAGGTGAGATAGGGTGTCTCTTTCCGCAGCAGCTCCTTGTCGGTATGCATGACCGGCATGAAGGTTATATGTTGGGCCAACAGGTCTGTTGGCCGCATATCAAGGACAGCGGCCTGGAGTCTGATGTAGATCAGGAACAGTACCGGAAAGAGGATGAAAAACAGCATGAGCAGGCCGCTCAGGTATTCACGGATCAGCATGATGGCAAAGATGGTCAGAAAGGCTTTGCCGATAAAGGCCTGTTCTTCGTGCTTGCTGAAGTACTCGGAAAGTGTCGCCATGCTGCTGATCCTCCGTGTTGTTCGGGCTGCTCACGCCGTGACGGAACAGGGTGTAAAGAAATTTGCCAGTCCCGGAACTGCGATGGGCTGCGGGTTTGCGATTTTCTGTAAAAAAACTTTACAGTTTGAAAAAAGCAAAACCCGCCATTTCTGGCGGGTTTTGGTGGTTCTCACGTTGGGTATTGGGTATCTGGTGGACTGATCGTCATCGGTCTCTTCCATGGGTCTGGTGTAATGGGCTGTTTCTAGCCCAATTCCCGCAGATTGTCCAGTGGAAACACGACAGCCTGCCCCGGATTACCGGAGCAGGCTGTCGTGTTGGAGCATACCCAGACAAGGATGGTTTAGCCCATGACTATCACGAGATCTTCCTTCTCCACCTTGTCGCCTTCCTTGAACTTGACCTCGGCAACCTTGCCATCGGCCTTGGCCTTGATGTTGGTCTCCATCTTCATCGCCTCGGTTACCATCAGGACATCACCGGCCTTGACTTCGTCACCGGCCTTGACGTTGACCTTGAAGACCTTGCCCGGCATTGGGGCGCCGATATGGCTGGGGTTGCCCTTGTCAGCCTTTTCACGGATGGCGTCGCTGTTCTGGATCGACTGATCGCGGATCACCACCGAGCGGTTGTTGCCGTTCAGCTCGAAGTAGACGGAACGGGTTCCGTCCTCTTTCAGCTCGCCAACGGCGTTCAGCTTGATGATCAGGGTCTTGCCCGGTTCAATCTCGATGGAGGTCTCCTGGTTCGGTTCCAGCCCGTAGAAGAAGATCGGGGTGGGGATGACCGAGGTGTCGGAAAACTCCTGGCGATAGCGGTCGAATTCAGGATAGACGTTGGGGTAGAGGATGTTGGAGATCAGCGCCTTGTCATCCACCTTGTGTCCCAGTTTTTCCTCAAGGATCAGGCGTTCTTCATCAAAATCAACCGGCTCAAGCAGCTCGCCGGGACGGCAGGTGATCGGTTGCTGACCCTTCAGGATGATCTTCTGCAGCTCTTCCGGCCAGCCCTGGTATGGTTGGCCCAGCATCCCCTTGAACATGCCGACCACTGACTCGGGGAAGGCCAGGTCTTCTTTGGAGGTGTAGACATCCTCAGGCTGGAGGTTGTTCTTGACCAGGAACATGGCCATGTCGCCCACCACCTTGGAGGAGGGGGTAACCTTGACGATGTCGCCGAACATCATGTTGACCTTGTGGTACATCTCCTTGCACTCTTCCCAGCGGTCAATCAGGCCCAGACCGGCAACCTGCGGCTTGTAGTTGGAGTACTGGCCGCCCGGAATCTCGTGGTGATAGACCTCGGCAGTGCCGGACTTGAGACCGGATTCGAACGGGGCGTAGTAATCCCGCACCGTCTCCCAGTAGTTGGCCAGGTGCTGCAGACCGGCGGCGTTGACCTGAGGATCACGCTCGGTCCCTTCAAGTGCCGCCACCAGGGCGTTCATGTTGGGCTGTGCGGTCAGGCCGGACAGGGAGGAGAGGGCGGTATCCACAATATCCACCCCGGCCTCGGAGGCCATCAGCAGCATGGCGCCGGCATTGCTGGAGGTGTCGTGGGTGTGCAGATGGACCGGAATGCCGATGTTTTCTTTCAACGCCTTGACCAGCTTGTAGCCGGCCATCGGCTTCAAAAGACCTGCCATGTCCTTGATGGCCAGGATGTGGGCACCCATCTTTTCCAGCTCCTTGGCCATGCCGACGTAGTATTCCAGGGGGTACTTGTCCCGCTTGGGATCAGTGATGTCGCCGGTGTAGCAGATGGCGGCCTCACAGATCTTGCCAGACTTGCGCACCGCCTCCATGGCGACCTGCATGCCGGTGGTCCAGTTCAGCGAGTCAAAGATCCGGAAGATGTCTACGCCGGAATTGGCAGCCTCTTCCACGAACTTCTGGACCACGTTGTCCGGGTAGTTGGTGTAGCCCACGGCGTTTGAGCCGCGCAGCAACATCTGGAACAGGATGTTGGGGATCGCCTCGGACAGTTTGTGCAGCCGCTGCCAGGGGCATTCCTTGAGGAAGCGCATTGAGACGTCAAAGGTGGCGCCGCCCCAGCACTCCAGCGAGAACAGATCGGCCCCCAGGTAGGAGGTGGGCTCGGCAATCTTGAGGATATCGTGGGTCCGTACCCGGGTGGCCAGCAGGGACTGGTGGGCGTCCCGCATGGTGGTATCGGTCAAGAGCAGCTTCTTCTGCTCAAGAATCCACTTGGAGAGCCCTTCGGCACCCAGGCGCATGAACAGGTCCTTGGAACCGATCGGCCGGGGCTTGGTCATATCCACATGCGGCAGTTGCGCCTCGATCAGTTCCGAGGATTTGAGCGGCTTGGCAATGCCGGGGGAACCGTTGACCACCACGTCCCCCAGGAAGGAGAGTACCTTGCTGGCACGGTCCTTCTTTTCGCGGAACTGCAGCAGCTCCGGGTGCTTGTCGATGAAGGAGGTGTCGCACTTGCCACCCAGGAAGACCGAGTGGGTGATCACGTTCTCCAAAAAGCCGATGTTGGTCTTGACGCCCCGTACCCGGAACTCCTGCAGGGCGCGGTGCATGATCGAGGCGGCATCCTTGAAGTTGAGGCCCCAGGAGCTGACCTTGACCAGCAGCGAGTCATAGTGGGGGGTGATCTGGGCGCCGGTAAAGGCGTTGCCCGCATCCAGACGGATACCGGCGCCGGCAGCGGAACGGTAGGTGGTCAGGGTGCCGAAGTCAGGGGCAAAGTTGTTGGAGGGGTCTTCGGTGGTGATCCGGCACTGGATGGCATAGCCGCGCATGTCGATGGCCGACTGGGACGGGATGTTGATCTCCGGGTCGGACAGCTTGTAACCCTGGGCCACCAGCAGCTGGTTCTGTACCAGGTTGCGGCCGGTGATCATCTCGGTCACGGTATGCTCGACCTGGATGCGGGGGTTCATCTCGATGAAGTAGAAACTGCCCTCCTGATCCACCAGGAACTCGACCGTGCCGGCGTTGCGGTATTTGACCTGACCGGCGATCTTGAGGGCGGCGGTGCAGATCTCTTCACGCTGCTGCTGGGTCAGGCAGAGTGATGGCGCAAACTCCACCACCTTCTGGTGGCGGCGCTGGATCGAACAGTCCCGCTCGAAAAAGTGCACCAGGTTACCGTAGTTGTCACCCATGACCTGCACTTCGATATGCTTGGGGTTCTCGATGTAGCGCTCCAGAAAGACGGTGGCGTTGCCAAAGGCGGCCTTGGCTTCGCTGCGGGCAGCGACCAGTCCTTCCAGCAGCTCCTTCTTGTTGCGGGCCACCCGCATACCACGGCCGCCACCACCGGCAGCCGCCTTGATGATGATCGGATAGCCGGAGTCCTTGGCAAACTTCAGTGCCTCTTCTTCCTTCTCAATCGGGTCTTCGGTGCCGGGCACGACCGGCACTTCTGCAGACATGGCAGCCTTGCGGCCGGCCACCTTGTCACCCAGGGCACGCTGCATTTCAGCCGTGGGGCCGATAAAGGTAATGCCGGCTGCCTCGCACTTCTCGGCAAACTCGGCATTTTCCGCCAGGAAGCCGTAGCCGGGGTGGATCGCATCCACATCGGCCTTCAGCGCCAGGGCGATGATCTCGTCAATCCCCAGGTAGGCATCAATCGGTGCCTTGCCTTTGCCGATCAGGTAGGCCTCGTCCGCCTTGTAGCGGTGCAGGGAGAGTTTGTCCTCTTCAGAATAGAGCGCCACCGTGCTGATCCCCAGCTCGGTACAGGCCCTGAAGATCCGGATGGCGATCTCGCCACGGTTGGCAGCCATGACCTTTCTGAACTTGTTGATTTTCTTCATGCGAGTTCTCCTGTTTTTGATGGTAGTAAAGGTTCGTTCGACGATTTTTAGTTATGCTTAAAAAATTTAGTTATTTTGAATAGTTATGGCGTTTACGGTGGCGGCACTTAACCAGAAACAGCGGGGGATGTCAACAGGAAAAAGAACAGGGGCCGCAAAGGGCCCCTGTTGGTGATGCATTGATCGATGCCGCCTGATCAGGCGGTAAATTCGTCAGCGTATTTGACCAGGTTTGGCAGATCCGGCTTGGTCAGAATCTGTTGGGCGCCCAGGTCATGCCATTTACGGATGTTGTCTTCCGATGCCAGTGACGAGAAGATGATGATCGGCAGATCCTTCAGGCTGTCTTCCTTGCGCACCAGCGACGTCAGGTGCAGGCCGTCCATCTGGGGCATCTCCACATCGGTGATCAGGAGCTGCATCCGTGAGCGGAATGAAACGCCATCGCTTGAGCACTGCTGCATTTTGTTCTGGATCTTTTCCCAAGCCTCGGCACCATTGACCGCCTCTTCGACATTGT
Source organism: Trichlorobacter lovleyi (assembly GCF_015239775.1). Taxonomy (NCBI): domain Bacteria; kingdom Pseudomonadati; phylum Thermodesulfobacteriota; class Desulfuromonadia; order Geobacterales; family Geobacteraceae; genus Trichlorobacter; species Trichlorobacter lovleyi. The sequence goes on along the minus strand of NZ_CP058409.1, from coordinate 2,484,065 downwards.
ACCCGGCTCCCCGCAGGGCGCTGCACATGGTGTGGCGGATAAACGGGGAGTCATCGGCAACCAGGATGCTCTTGCTGCTGCGGTCAATACCGGCGCCTTCAAGCAGTTGTTCAGGGGCCAGCGGCTGCAGGGCGCTGGAGGCGCAGAATTCAGCCACGATCTTTTCAAAATCAAGCACCAGGATGATCCGGTCATCCATCTTGACCAGGCCGGTGACCTGATCAGAGTAGACCGCCGAGGAGGGGGCTTCGACATTTTTCCAGGAGATGCGGTAGATGCGGGAGACAGAGTGTACCAGGACGCCGACCATGACGTTGTTGAACTCAAGCACGATCACCCGGTCTGACAGCAGGTCGCCGGTATATTTGTTCAGGATCTTGGAGAGGTTCAGGATCGGGATCACCTTTTCCCGCAGCTTGATCATCCCTTCAACGGCATCGGAGGTGTTGAGGGCCTTGGTCAGCTTGGGCAGACGGATGATCTCGCGTACTTTTGCAACGTTGACACCGTAATGGCAGGGGACCAGGTTGCCGTGGGAGTCCAGTTCGTCAACGCGGAACTCCACGATCTCCAGTTCGTTGGTGTCGCTTTCGAGAAGGATGTTGGTCTGTTTCATGGCGGACTCCTGCCGTGGATTTTGTCAGGGGAGTATAGCACAACTCTTTATAATGAAAAGAGGATGGTGCACGATTGACACGAAATACCCCCTGTGATAGCTTCAAAAACATTTCAACGCTTGGAGATAGCATGGTATTTCCTGATTTTAAAGAGTTTTGTCAGCTGGCGCAAAAGGGCAACCTGGTGCCGGTCTATCGTGAGATTATGGCTGATATGGATACGCCGGTAACCGCCTTTCGCAAGATTGATGACGGCTGTTACTCGTTTCTGCTGGAGAGTATCGAGGGTGGAGAGAAGTGGGGACGCTACACCTTTCTCGGCTCCAGTCCTTCACTCATCGTCCGTGCCAAGGGGAAAACGGTTGAAACCATTGAACATGGCGTCACCAACAGCCAGACGGTCGCTGCCCCCCTGAACAGTATCCGTGACGTGTTAAGCCGTTTCACGCCGGTTGAGGTGCCGGGGCTGCCCAGGTTCTTTGGCGGTGCAGTGGGGTACCTCGGCTATGAAATGGTACGTCATTTTGAACATCTGCCAACGCAGAAACCGGCGCTGATTGATGCCTACGACGCCTATTTTCTGATTACCGATACCCTGATCATCTTTGATAATCTCAGTCAGAAGATCAAGGTGGTCTCCAACGCCCATCTTGGCGGCACGGTCTCTGCCGAGGAGGCCTATGCAGAGGCGCTGGCCCGTATTGAGGGGATAATCGGCAAGCTGCGCGGTCCGTTGCCGGCTGCCGGTGCGCCGGAAGCGGTCAAACCGTCTGAACTGCGCTCCAATGTCAGCCGTGAGGAGTATGAGGCAGCGGTTGAGAAGGCCAAGGAATATGTCCGTGCCGGCGACATCATCCAGGTTGTCCCGTCACAGCGTTTCAGCGGCACGCTTTCTGCGGATCCCTTTGACATCTACCGGGCCTTGCGTACCTTGAACCCCTCGCCTTACATGTTCTTTTTGCGCCTGGATGATACCGTGATAGCCGGTGCTTCACCCGAGGTCATGGTGCGCAAGGAGGGAACACGGGCGGAGTTGCGGCCGATTGCCGGAACCAGGCCGCGTGGTGCAACACCGCAAGAAGATGCCAGACTGGCAGAGGAGCTGTTGGCCGATCCCAAGGAACGGGCCGAGCATGTCATGCTGGTGGACCTGGGGCGCAACGACCTGGGGCGGGTCTGTGCCACCGGCACGGTAACAGTCTCAGAGCTGATGGTGATCGAGCGTTACTCCCATGTCATGCATATCGTCTCCAACGTCTATGGCGAGCTGGCGGAAGGCAGGGATGCCTTTGATCTGGTGCGGGCCACCTTCCCGGCCGGTACCCTGTCCGGCGCACCCAAGGTGCGGGCCATGGAGATCATTGACGAGCTGGAGCCGGTGCGGCGTGAGATTTACGGTGGCGCGGTGGGCTACTTTTCTTTCTCCGGCAACATGGATCTGGCGATTGCCATCCGCACGCTGGTGATTAAGGACGGTATGGTGCACCTCCAGGCCGGAGGCGGTGTTGTTGCCGATTCTGACCCGGCCGCTGAATGGCAGGAAACAGTTAACAAGGCGATGGCAGTCCGCCGGGCCATCGAAATTGCAGAGCATGGACTGAAGTAAAACTACCGAGGCTTAAAGATAAGGAGCGACACCATGGCAACAGCAACGGCACGACACATCCTGGTTTCAACCGAAGAGGAATGTCTGAAACTGAAGACAGAGATAGAGGGCGGCGCCGATTTCGGCGAGGTGGCCAAGCTCAACTCATCCTGTCCCTCCCGGATGCGGGGTGGTGACCTGGGGGCGTTCGGCCCCGGTCAGATGGTCAGGGAGTTTGATGAGGTGGTCTTTTCCGGTGAGATCGGCAAGGTCTTGGGACCGGTCAGGACACAGTTCGGCTATCACCTGATTGAGGTCACCAAGCGCTGGTAATTCCGATTCCGTTTCAAGGGCCCCTCTTCGTTGGCCTGTCTTCAGCTCCTCAACGTACTGCGTGTACGTCTGCGTCGCCGAACTCCTCGCCGCCCTGATGGGGCCTCCTTGCATTGGAACCGGAATAAGGAATGCTGCTGGCGGTTTGTGCCTAGACCGCCAGTTCTTTTGTTTTTTTTGTCCGCTTGGGCGTTGCGCGGACCTTTTCAACCGGGGCACTTTCCACCAGTGCAACAAAGTCGGCCGGATCGCCGGGGCGCAGGCTGGCATAATGGGAAGAGGCGATCTTCCTGATGATGCCGTCACTGAATTGAATGGTTGCCTTCTGGGCTGCTACCTCGGTTATTTTGCCAACGCCCCAAGCAGCTGCTCCGGGATGAATGACGATGGCACCTGTTTTGATAATCATGGTCTCTCCTTGTCTGATCTGTTTACAGTACGCCGTTGTCACCTGAATAGATAGGCTTATTACCGTTTCGTCAGCACGGATCTGCGTTGAAGTAAGGATTACTCTGGAATGGCACTTAATCAGCAGCAGCATGCAGCAATCATAAGCATCATTACCGAAGAGACCGGGCTCAGGCAGGGCCAGGTCAGCAATACCGTCACCCTGTTGCAGGAAGGGGCCACGGTCCCCTTTATTGCCCGTTACCGTAAGGAACAGACCGGTGAACTGGATGAGGTGCAGATCCGTACCATTGAGGAACGGCTGGCCTATTTCACGGAACTGGAGGCCCGGCGTCAGACCATCCTGGCCTCGATTGATGAACAGGGCAAGCTGAGCCCTGAACTGAAGGCCCGTATCGAGACGACCCGCCAGAAGACCGAACTGGAAGACCTGTACCTGCCGTACAAGCCCAAGCGTCGTACCAAGGCCACCATTGCAAAGGAGCGCGGTCTGGAACCGTTGGCTGATCTGATGGCGGCCCAGGAGCTGACCGGCGGCAGCGCCCTGGAGGCGGCAGCCCCGTTTGTTGATCCTGACAAAGAGGTGCCCAGCCCGGAGGCTGCCCTGGAAGGGGCCGGTCATATCCTGGCTGAGCGGTTGGCTGATGATGCTGACTGCCGGGCCATGGTACGCCGTCTGACCTGGGAGCAGGGGGTCATGGCCACCAAGGTGGTGCCGGATAAAAAGGAGCAGGTCACCAAGTTTGAGATGTACTACGACTATCAGGAACCGCTGAAGGAGATCCCGTCCCACCGGATGCTGGCCATGCGGCGCGGCGAAAAGGAAGAGGTGCTGCGCCTTTCCCTGCAGGCACCCCAGGCCGAGATCATGGCCGGCCTCAAGCACCGCCTGATCAAGGGAGAGAGCATCTTCAGGCCCTGGCTTGAAACAGTGGCCGAGGATGCCTACAAACGGTTGATCGCCACCTCGATCGAGGTTGAACTGCGGCTGCAGTCCAAGGATCTGGCTGATGAGGCGGCCATTGCCATCTTTGCCAGAAATCTGAAAAACCTGCTGCTGGCACCGCCTGCCGGTGGCCGTCGGGTACTGGGAATCGATCCCGGTCTGCGGACCGGTTCCAAGCTGGCAGCGGTGGATCAGACCGGTCGTTTTCTGGAACATGTCACCATCTATCCCCACACCGGCGCTGGCCGGGTGGATCAGGCCAGGGCGGACCTGCTGCGGCTGGTGGAGGCCCATGGGATTGAGATGATCGCCATCGGTAACGGCACTGCCGGGCGTGAGATGGAGCTGTTCACCAAAGAGACCCTGGCCAGGGCCGGCAGGCATCTGCCGGTGGTGATGGTCAGCGAGGCCGGCGCCAGTGTCTATTCCGCCTCGGAGATCGCCCGTGAGGAGTTTCCCGAACTGGACCTGACCGTGCGCGGTGCGATCTCCATTGCCCGCCGCCTGCAGGACCCGCTGGCAGAGCTGGTCAAGGTCGATCCCAAGAGCATCGGTGTGGGGCAGTACCAGCACGATGTCAATCAGGCCATGCTGAAGAAGAGTCTGGATGAGGTGGTGGAATCGGGGGTTAACTATGTGGGGGTGGATCTGAATACCGCCTCATGGGCGCTGTTGTCCTATGTGGCCGGTGTTGGTCCGGCCCTGGGCAAGGCCATAGCCCGTCATCGTGATGAAAACGGTCCGTTCAGTTCCCGCAAAGGCCTGCTGAAGGTGTCCCGTTTCGGGGCCAAGGCCTTTGAACAGGCCGCCGGATTTCTGCGGATCCGTGGTGGTAAACATCCCCTGGATAACTCTGCAGTCCACCCGGAGCGCTACCCGTTGGTGGAACAGATGGCCAAAGATCTGGGCGTCTCCCTCGAAGAGCTGAGCAAAACCCCGGGGTTGGCTGAAAAGATCGACCTGAAAAAGTACGTCAGTGACCAGGTCGGTCTGCCGACCCTGCGGGACATCCTGGAAGAGCTGAAAAAGCCTGGACGCGATCCGCGCCAGCAGTTCCAGACCGCCGACTTCAGGGATGATATCCGCGAGATCAGTGACCTGCAGGAGGGGATGATCCTGCAGGGGGTGGTGACCAACGTGACCGCCTTTGGCGCCTTTGTGGATATCGGGGTGCATCAGGATGGTCTGGTGCATGTCAGTCACCTGGCCAACCGTTTTATCAAGGACCCCAATGACGCGGTGCAGGTGGGGCAGGTGGTGAAGGTCAAGGTGCTGTCTGCTGATCCGCAGCGCAAGCGGATCGCCCTGTCCATCAAAGAGGCTGAGCCCGGCGGGGCAGCGGTGCGTAAAACGGCACCCGCTGCTGCCCAGCCCAGGCAGGAACAGAAGGTTACCTCAGGAGGTCTTGATCTGAGCGCCATGGAAAAGGCCGGGTTCAGGGTGCGGCGTTAGCAGTCTGTTCGCTCCTTCGTCTGACGGTTTGTTGTGCCTCAATCGTTGTGTGCCTTGTTGTCGTGTTTTCTCATACCGTTTTTCAACGGCCTGTTGGTCTGTTGTCAGTTTACTAGAAGAGTGGAGTCTGCCATGCTTTTAATGATCGATAATTATGATTCGTTTACCTTCAATATCGTCCAGTATCTGGCCCAGCTGGGTGAAGAGGTAAAGGTGGTGCGTAACGACGAGATTGGCGTTGCCGATATTGCAACCCTGCGTCCCGACCGGATTGTGGTCTCGCCCGGCCCCTGTTCTCCGGAGGAGGCGGGCATCTCGGTGGCGGCCATCAGGGAGTACGCCGGAAAGATACCGCTTTTGGGGGTCTGTCTGGGGCATCAGTCCATTGGCGCCGCTTTTGGCGGCAAGGTGGTGCGCAGTGTCTCCCTGATGCACGGCAAGACCTCGCCGATCCACCACGACGGCAAGGAGCTGTTCAGCGGTTTACCCAACCCGTTCAATGCCACCCGTTACCATTCGCTGGTGGTTGAACGTGCCAGCCTGCCGGACTGTCTGGAAGTGACCGCCTGGGTGGATAATGGCGAGATCATGGGCTTGCGTCACCGCGACCTGCCGGTCTGGGGGGTGCAGTTCCACCCGGAATCGATCCTGACCGAAGGTGGCATGGCGCTCTTGGATAACTTTCTGAAGCTTTCCCGCCAGTATCCGGTAGCGCTGTGACCACCCGTCTGCAGGCGGATTACCTGATCATCGGGGCCGGGATCATCGGCCTGGCCCTGGCTCGTGAGCTGAAGAACCGTTTTCCCGCGGCCGATGTCCTGGTGATCGACAAGGAGGCAGACGTGGCCTACCACGGCAGCGGTCGCAACAGCGGGGTGCTGCATGCCGGGTTCTACTATTCGGCCGATTCGTTGAAGGCCCGTTTTACCCGTGAAGGCAACCGGATGATGACCGATTACGTTGCGGGCCGCGGCCTGGCAATCAATCGCTGCCACAAGGTCGTTGTCGCCTCGGATCTGAATGAGATTGAAGGGGTGCAGGAACTGCAGCGCCGTGGCGAGAAGAACGGCGTGGATGTGCGGATCATCGATGAACAGGAGCTGGCCGAGATCGATCCCAATGCAAAGACCAGCGGGATCGCACTCTATTCCCCCACCACCGCCACGGTTGATCCGAGCCAGGTCTGCCATGCCCTGAAAGAGGATCTTGAGGCGGCTGGTGTCCGTTTTCTGTTTGGCCAGGGGTATCTGAAACGTCAGGGGGATGCGGCCATTCTGACAACCGGCGGTCTGGTGCTGGAGGCCGGTCTGACCATCAATGCCGCCGGTCTGTATGCCGATACGGTTGCCCGTGACTACGGCTTTTCACAGCAGTATACCATCATCCCGTTCAAGGGGATCTACCTGAAGTACACCGGTACGGATAAACCGATCCGCACCAACATCTATCCGGTACCCAATCTGAAGAATCCGTTTTTGGGGGTTCATTATACGGTGACGGTGGATGGGACGATCAAGATCGGCCCCACCGCCATACCGGCCTTCTGGCGCCAGAACTATGCCGGTCTGGAGCATTTCCGGCTCGGGGAACTGCTGGAGATACTGGGCTGGGAGTCGCGCCTGTTTCTGGGGGACAACTTCGGCTTTCGCTCGCTGGCGCTGTCTGAGTTAAAGAAGTACGACCGCGGCTATTTTACCGGTCTGGCCACGAAAATGGTGAAACAGATCAATACGGCCGGTTTCAACCAGTGGAGCAAGCCGGGTATCCGGGCCCAGCTGTTGAATACCGCTACCAAGGAGCTGGTGCAGGACTTTGTTGTGGAAGGAGACCGGCACAGCATCCATGTGCTGAATGCCGTGTCGCCGGCATTCACCTGCAGCTTCCCCTTTGCGGCCTGGGTGGTGGATCACTTTGTCCTGAAGCAGTAAGGGTCTTTGCTGGTCAACGGGTCATGCCCAAAACTGGCGGTAACCGCCAGGCAGCCGCCGCAGACCGCCCGCAGCGTGCAACCGTTGCAGGCAGTGGAACCATCGCGATAGCGGGCCGCTGTTTCCGAGTTGTAGACCTCCTCAAGGTTCTGGTTCAGGATATTGCCGATGGGCGAGGGGAATTTGCGGCAGGCATGCACTTCGCCATCGGAGAGGATGGCCACGAAGTTGAAGGCGGCACCGCAACCGAATCCGGCACAGCCGCCGAATAGCGGCTTGCCCTGGTCGTCGTAGATCGAGTTGAGCAGGCTGTCTTTCAGTGCCAGCACCGGGTGGGTCGGCATGGCTGCCACATACTGTTCAAGAAATGCCCTGTATTCCTCACGGGTCGGCAGGGCCAGCCGCGCCCCCTCGCCAAACAGTGCCAGGCGGTTGAAGGTCAGCCCGCCGGTAATGCCTTCCAGCTGTTCAGCCAACGGGATCACCTGATCAAGATTGTTCCTGGTCAGGGTCAGCATCACCATGTTGGGCACACCCAGCTCAGTCAACATTTCAAGAAATGCAATTGTCCGCCTGAAGTTGCCTTCCCCCCTGATGGTGTCGTTATGTTCTTCCAGCCCTTCAAGACTGACCTGATAGTAGACCGGACGCTGGATCGCCATTAGCCGTTCAATGTTGCTGCGTTCGGTGGCGTTCCCGAGGATGGCGGTCATCAGGCCGTGGTCAGCTGCCGCCTGATAGATCCGGTAGAAATCCGGATGCAGGAGCGGGTTGCCGCCGCTGAATGAAACCTGGGGACGTACAAAGCGGCTCCAGCAGAAATCGCGCAGCTCCTGCATCAGTGTGACAGCGCGGTAAAACGGAAATGCTGCCCGCTGGCTGCGGTCGTAACAATGCTTGCAGGACAGGTCGCAACTCTGGGTCAGATGCCACTGCAGGGTGAAGACCTCGGCTGCAACAAAGCGATGGTCAACCGCCTGTGATGCAATTGCCGGAGTACGGCGCAGACTTGACAGCGGTGCCAGCAGTACCCCCTTGCGCACTGCGTCCCACAGCACGGCATCGAACAGCGCAATCGGCTGGTTTGCCTGTTGTGCCGCCTCTTCCGGGCTGATCCCTTCAGCCACCATCTTCAGGGCAAGCAGGTGATCCGGCAGGGCGGATTCAAAACGCAGATTCTTGTTTGCCGGATCAGACCAGATCAGCACCAGCTCCTCACCCGGCTCAACCCGCTCCATATCCTGCTTTTTGGCAAAGGTCAGTAGGGTCAGCAGATGTGTCCAGGGGACCGGCAGCAGTTGCAGTGAGGGGTTGATGGTCAGGGCCTGCAGCTCTTCGGGCTGCGGCAGTGGAGTATTCATGGCCCGGTGGCAGCTCAGCTCCAGCCGGGCCAGGTCCGGCAGCCATTCCGGGTGAGTCAGGCCGGCCACTTTTTCCAGCTGGACAGGCACGGTCTCAGGATCAAGCTCATTCAGGGATCTGCCGATCAGACGATTCCAGGCATCCTGTCCCAACAGTTTGCGGGTCGTGGGGAAAATGGCGGGCCTCCAGGGAAATAGGTGGTTGCTCTAAACAACGGGCGACAGAGATGAGTATACCCTGCCGCCCGGTCAATGCTACTGCAGTAATCTTTTATTTGGCGCTCCCGGCGCCGGTTGAGCCGCCTCAACCACTTGAACCTCAGCCGCTGCCGCCCGGTTTGGGGGCCGGTTTTTCTGCAGGCTTGCTTTCTGCCGGTTTCTTGTCATCCGTCGTCTGTGTGCCATCCTTGTCTTTGGGGGTCTCAGCGCTCCCGGCGCCGCTCTTACCGCCTCAGCCACTTTTGCCTGCTTCCTTCTGCGGGGTGCTCCCGGCACCCTCCTTGCCGCCTCAACCACTCGCACCCTGGGCGTTGAACGGAACAACCGCCATGCCTGCAACGAGGCTGGCGATGCCCATTCCTGCCAGGATGGACTTCAACCGGTCCTTCTCCATAGCAAACCTCCTGCGTGGATTTAACAGGGCCTTGAAAAACTATTCCGGAGGCCGTCTACGGCGTTGCGCGGTACTCGCTCCTTCGACTAACGGGTTGTTATGTCTCAGTCACTGTGCTCCGTGCGCCTGGTATCCGGCCTTCCTCATGACGTTTTTTACAGCCCTGTTAGGGCGGTAGCTGTACCGCCCGCAAGTGATTTTAGCAATAGTAGGACGATTGTCAAATCGCTATACTGGATTTATTGCTTGGGAGGTGTGTCTGGTTTGGCTGCGCCGCCGCAGCCGGATGCCCCGCCACAGCCACTGGCGCCTTTTGTCGGGGCCGGTTGCTCTGCTTGCGGCTGTTTCATGGCACCGCCGCAGCCACTGGCACCATTAGTTTCATGCTTGGCGCACTTGGGACACTTTTGCATGCCGCCGCAGCCGCTGGGGCCTGCCTCTGAGGCCGTTTTCCCGTTTTCTGCAGGAGCTGCCGGTGCGGTCTCGGCAGCTGCAAGCGAGGTCATTCCGGCAATGAGTGTGGTGAGACTGAGACCGGCCAACAGGTTGCGCATGGAGGAGTGATGCTGCATGGTGAAATCCTTTCCTGGTTGTTCTGCAGAACGCGGTGATGTTTAATTGCCAGCATATTGGTCAAGATAACAATTTGCGTATTAGTTGGTCAATGTCAATTTTAATGAAGATGGCTTGGCGGGCCTTGCTTGAGCAGAACCTTGACCGGGGCTGCTGCATCGGTATATAAACACAATCCGCTGTAAAAACATGCAAAGGCAGGGAAGTCGTGATGTCTAACAAAGAACTGGCCAAGGGGTATGAACCCCATGAGGTAGAGAAAAAATGGTACGGCGAGTGGGCTGAAAAGGGCTACTTTCATGCAGATGAGGCCTCCCCCCGCAGACCTTACAGCATTGTCATTCCACCGCCCAACGTCACCGGTGCCCTGCATATGGGGCATGCCCTCAATAATACCCTGCAGGATATCCTCTGCCGCTGGAAGCGGATGACCGGTCACAGCGTGCTCTGGATGCCCGGCACCGACCATGCCGGTATTGCCACCCAGAACGTGGTTGAGCGGCAACTGGCTGCTGAAGGCACGGATCGTCATGACCTGGGGCGCGAGGCCTTTATCGAGCGGGTCTGGCAGTGGAAGGCCGAGTCGGGTGGCCAGATCATCGGGCAGCTGAAGCGGCTGGGGGCCTCCTGTGATTGGGAACGGGAGCGCTTTACCATGGATGCCGGTCTGTCCAAGGCGGTACGCACGGTCTTTGTCAAGCTGTACGAAGACGGCTTGATCTACCGCGATAACCGTCTGATCAACTGGTGCCCCCGCTGCCATACCGCCCTTTCAGATATCGAGGTGGAGCATGAAGAGAAAAAGGGGCATCTCTGGCATATCCGCTATCCGGTGGTGGGGCAGCCGGGCCGCTTCCTGACCGTGGCCACCACCCGGCCAGAGACCATGCTGGGCGATACCGCCGTGGCGGTGCATCCTGAAGATGAACGCTACGCCGATCTGCATGGTGCCAAGGTGCTGTTGCCGCTGGTGAACCGTGAGATTCCGGTGGTTGCGGATGAGTATGTGGACCGCGAGTTCGGCACCGGTGTGGTCAAGATCACCCCGGCCCATGACTTCAACGACTTTGAGGTGGGGGCACGCCACGGTCTGGACAAGATCAATGTCTTTGACGAGTCGGGCATTATCAATGCTGCCGGTCATCAGTATGAAGGACTGGATCGTTTTAAGGCCCGCACCAGGATTGTGGAGGAGCTTGAGGCTGCCGGGCTGCTGGAGAAGATCGACGATCACGGTCTGTCGGTGGGGGGCTGCTACCGTTGCAAGACCGTGGTGGAGCCGTACCTCTCCCTGCAGTGGTACGTCAAGGTGGGGCCGCTGGCAGAGAAGGCCCTTGCAGCGGTTAAGGACGGACGGACCCGGATTCTGCCGAAGCAGTGGGAGAACACCTATTATGACTGGATGGAAAACATCCGCGACTGGTGTATCTCACGCCAGATCTGGTGGGGACACCGTATCCCGGCCTGGTTCTGCGATCATTGCGGCAAGATAACGGTTGCGATGGATGATCCGACCAGCTGCAGTCAGTGCGGCAGTGATGAACTGCGCCAGGAAACCGACGTGCTGGACACCTGGTTCTCTTCGGCACTCTGGCCGTTCTCCACCATGGGCTGGCCTGATCAGACCGCTGAGCTGAAAAGGTTTTATCCCACCGCAACCCTGGTAACCGGTTTTGACATCCTCTTCTTCTGGGTGGCCCGGATGATGATGATGGGGCTGCATTTCATGGATGAGGTGCCGTTCAGGGATGTCTATATCCATGCCCTGGTACGGGATGCCCACGGCCAGAAGATGTCCAAGTCAAAGGGGAACGTGATTGATCCGCTGACGGTGATCGACCAGTACGGTACCGATGCCTTCCGCTTTACGCTGGCGGCCTTTGCAGCCCAGGGCCGGGATATCAAACTGGCTGAAGAGCGGATCTCCGGTTACCGTAACTTCTGCAACAAGGTCTGGAATGCGGCCCGTTTTACCATGATGAACCTGGAAGGGTTTGAGCCGGATCAACTGGTTTTTGAAGACCTGCGGTTGACCGAGTCCGATGAATGGATTCTGCACCGTCTGAATGAAACCGCCCGTGCAACCAACCAGGCCCTTGACGAGTACCGCTTTAACGAGGCCGCCATGACGCTGTACCAGTTTACCTGGAGCGAGTTCTGCGACTGGTACCTGGAACTGTCCAAGCAGGAGCTGTACGGTGATGATCCGCTGCGTCGCCGCACCACCCAGTACGTGCTCTGGACCGTGCTGGAACACCTGTTGCGTCTGCTGCACCCGATCATGCCGTTTATCACGGAAGAGATCTGGCAGACCCTGCCCAAGGGAGACCGCTGCAACCTGCGCGGATCAGGTGGCGACTGGGCTCCGTCCATCATGCTGGCACCCTATCCGCAGCCCCGTGAAGACTGGCAGTTTGAAGACGCAGCCGGCCGGATGGAGCAGGTGATGGAGGTCATCTCGGCCATCCGCACCATCCGTGGTGAGATGGAGGTGCCCCCTTCCCGCGAGATAACGGTCACCCTTTCAACCGGGTCCCAGCAGGCCGAGGATCTGGCGCGGCTGTTTGAATCAAAGATCAGGAGCATGGCCCGGGTGGCCGATCTGACCATCGGGCGGAACCTGGAAAAGCCGGAAGATGCCTCAGTACAACCGGCTGGCAGGTTTCAGGTCTTTGTCCCGCTGAAGGGGCTGGTGGATGTGGCTGAAGAGGAAAAACGGCTCCTGAAGGAGATCGCCAAACTGGATAAAGAGATCGAGCAGTTTTCGAAAAAGCTCGAGAATCCCAGCTTTGTTGACCGGGCTCCGGCTGATATCGTGGCCAAGGAAAAGGCCAAGCTGGCTGACGTTAGCTCTAAGAAGGCGGTGCTGGAAGAAAGTCTGGAGAAGATCAGAAACCTGAAGTAGCCAGAGGTAGCCGATGGGTGAGCTGGAGAAGATAATGCGTGAAGGCGCAGCGTTGCACGAGGCCGGGCGCTATGACGAAGCCCTGTCCCTGTACGATGAGGCGGTCGGACGCTGGCCAACCCTGGCGCTGCTCTGGAACAACCGCGGCAATACCTTGCTGGAAATGGGCTTCTTCGACCAGGCGGTCAAAAGCTATCAGCAGGCATTACAGCTTGCCCCGTCCCTGCATGACAGCCGGGTGGCCTTGTCCACCTGCCTGCAGATGCAGGGGGAGGTGCAGCAGGCCCTGGTTGAATGTGCAAAGGTACTGAAGGCCTCTCCGAATCATGCTGAGGCCCATTGGAATTATGCCCTGCTGCTGTTGCTGCAGGGTAAGTATTCGGCAGGCTTCAGGGAATACGAGTGGCGCTGGAAAAAGCGGCGCTTTACCTCGCCGGTGCGTGAGTTTACCCAGCCACGCTGGCATGGTGGTGATCTCTCCGCCAAGACGATCCTGATCTATGCCGAGCAGGGCTTTGGCGATACCCTGCAGTTCTGCCGCTACCTGCCGCTGCTGGTGGAGCGGGGGGCAGAGGTCCTGTTCGAGTGCCATCCTCCTCTGGTCCCGCTGATGCAGAGCCTTGGCGCCGGTATCACGGTACTGCCGTTCGGCCGGGATCTGCCTGACTTTGATTACCAGCTGCCGTTGCTGTCCCTGCCGTACCTGCTGGGCAGTACCCTTGAGACGATTCCGGCTGTTGTGCCGTATCTGACCCCGCCTGCCGCGCGGCTGCCGTTCTGGCAGAGCGTACTGCCCGGTGGCAACGGTGACACACGGATTGGGCTCTGCTGGTCAGGCAAGCGCTATCCTGATCCTGGGCGCAGCCTGCCTGCCGCACTGCTTGCGCAATTGGCCTGCTGTACCGGTACCATGTGGGTATCTCTGCAGGTGGGGGAGCCGGTTGAAAAACCTGCCCTGACCATGGTTGATCTGACCATGCTGGTGCAGGATTTTGCCGATACCGCGGCCTTGCTGGAACAGCTTGACCTGGTGATCACCATTGATACGGCTGTCGCCCACCTGGCCGGCGCACTGGGCAAACCGACCTGGCTGCTGCTGCCGTTTGCGCCGGACTGGCGCTGGGGGCTGGCAGGGGAGCAGTGCTGCTGGTATCCCGGCATGCGGCTGTTCCGTCAGTCCGCGCCCGGCGAATGGGCCCCTGTCGTTGCAGCGGTCGTCAAGGCGCTGCATGACAGCCCTGCTCTCGCTAATCAAAAATAACCCATGGATTTAGCTCAGCCGGGGTGCGCCAATCGATGTTGTACTTCTGCTTCAGGATTCTTTTTTTTGTTCCCCAAAAGATATGAACAGATCCCCTGCCGCTCCGTTTCGTAGGCACATCAAGTGCCGTTTTCACTTCTGCATCAATCTTCCTGAAGACCTCGGCATAACGCGGGTCATCCTCAACCGGATCGTAGTACAGGCCGGATGACGGTCGTTTTTTTGGTGCCAGCCCGGGCTGTTCACAGGTTCGCTGACACTCCTCCAGGTTATCGAACGGTTTCACCGCTCCGCAGCCATCGTAAAAGTAGGTGACGCATTTTCCCTGTTTGTGGTCAAAATAGGCCGCCTCGATCATCGCCTTACAGGGGCCTTTCACCGGTTGCAAACGGCACAGCTCCGGCAGTTCGACAGCGGCCACCGGCCGGGTCAGCCCCGGCGCGGCCAGCAGGATTGATACCAGGTAGCAGGCAAATCGGACAGGGTACATGGGGGTCCTCGTCTGTTGTGGGGTGAGATTGCAATTGTGACTATACCAGTCGCAGATAGATCTGCAAGCCAACCCTGAAAGCTGTCAGGATTGTGCTATCATGGTGATCAGGTCGTACAGCGTAGAGAAAGGGTCGGCTTATGCGCATTGCCATGCTGGTTGTCTTCGCATGTTGTACCATCTTCAGCCTGGTGACCACCGCTCTGGTGTTCACTGCAGAACAGCCTGGCAGTGCAGCTTTATTTCTCGCCTTCAGCCTGTTGTTCGGCGGCCTGACAGCAGCACTGCTGCAGGGGATGCGCCGCCGGCAATCTCCTGCCGGGGGGACCTCCGCAGGTGGTAATGGCCAGCATCCCGGCTTTGTCCCGCACTGGTTTGTGATGGCTGCCCTGGTGATAACGCTTGTGTCTGTGGTTGGCAGTATTCTGTGGAGGCTGGTACGTTGAGCGTGATGTGTCGACTGGAGGAGTCTATGGGGCGCGCCTTTCAAACCACCTGGCTGCTGGCTGCGGTGGTCTCTTGCTTTCTGCTGTCGGCGTTGCCGGGGGCGTCATGGGCGTCTGACAAACCGGCGGTTTTTGCCCAAACCGGTCATGCCGGTCTCATCGAATTCGTGGCCATAAATCCGGCGGCCAGTCATCTGGTCAGCAAGGAGGCAGAGGGGTACCTGAAGACGTGGGAGGTGGCCACCGGCCGGGAAGTCAGGACCATCAAGCTGCAAACGGAATATGGTCATGCTTCGAATATCTATTTTGTCAATGACGGCACCTTCATGGTTGTATATCAAAAAACAGCCGAGCTCTATGATCTGCATGGGCAGAAACTGCGTTCAATTACCCTGCCCACGTTCGGCGGGACTGTTTTTTTACAAAATCCGGTCATCAGTAAGGACGGGCAACATCTGTTCAATCAGTCCTTCGGCACAAAGATCTATAGCCTGAAAGATGGTTCAGAACTGGTCCTGCCGGAGCTGGGTCGCTATAAAAGTTATGAGATCTATACCCGGAACAATGGCGTTACCGATCTGGGGTTCGGCTATTACGGCGTCTTCCATAAAGGGGCTGGCCAACCGGGCACTGTCGGCTATGTGCTGTATGACGACAGCCTGAATGCTGTCAAGAAAGGTTCGCTGGTCATCCCAAGCATTTCTCATGGAAGCACGTTCAAACTTTCACCGGATGGAAAACAACTGGCCTACCAGGGGGGCGCGTCTTCCAGTGCCATACAGCTGTACGACCTGGCAAGCGGACAGGTGCTGCTCACCTACAGCCCCAGAGAGCTGCTCAAAGATGAGCAGATTTTTTTAAGATTTACACCTGATGGCAGGCTGCTGGTCGGTTATACGCACACAACTGACACACCCCAGGCAGCCCGCATGGAACTGGTGCTGCTTACCCCGCTGAAAAACGGCATGTACACGGAGCGAAAGCTTCTGTTTGAAAACCTGCACCTGTTACTGAATTATCAGGCACAGCCCTACGCCTTGGCTGCCAACGGACTGCTGGGGGTTGGGTTTAATGACGGTCGGGTACGGGTCTGGCAGACGCAGACCGGTGAGGTGGTCAGGAACTTTGGGGTCAGGCCGGCCGGCTTCAGAAGCTCGTTAAGTTCCGGCAGCCGTTTGCTCAACTGGCGTGAAGAGTGGTCATCATCCAGTAAAGAGGTGGTGCTGCAGTTTCACCTGTGGGATCTGCAAGCCGCCGCCTTAACGCAGCAGAATGTGACCTCCAGGTCACGCTTGAAGGGTACAAAAGTCGGTGGGCTGGGAGGATACACCTGGGAAGTGCTTGACCCGGAAGGCCTGTACCGAAAAATTCCCCGAGAGTTCATGAAGGATGATTATCGGGATGAGAAACATTACCGAAAACTGCAGGGGATGATTTTTCTGACCAGCGATAACGGTGACTTTTACACACACGACACAGCGCACAAGCTTGAACTGCGCAGCAGGAAAACCAAGCAACAGCTGGCGGATCTGTATGCCTTTGAGGATGGCGAATGGATCATTATCACCCCGGATGGCTACTACAACGCCTCTGCCAATGGAGACAAGTATCTCAATGTGCGTGTTGGTCCAAATATCTACGGCATCGAGAACTACCGCGAGACCTTCTTTCGGCCCGATCTGGTCAAGCTGGCCCTGGCCGGCGGTTCGCTGCAGGGGTACCGCACCCTGGCCGATGTCAAACAGCCTCCCCGGGTCAGTGTCGTCCAGACAGCTGTCATTGCAACCAGCGAAAGCTTCAAGCTGACCTTGAAACTGGAAGAACAGGGCGGCGGCATCGGCGATGTGCGGCTGTTCCTGAACGGCTCAGCCGTCGTGCTGGACAGCAGCCGCTCGCTTAAGGCGGTGCAGAAGGAGGGGGGCGACGCAACCTATCGCAGCTATACCCTCAAGCTTTCCCCCGGCAGCAACACCATCCGGGCCATCGCCTTCAATGCCGACAATACCATGCAGAGCAATGAGGCGATCCACCAGCTGCAGGCCGGTTTTGCTGCAATTCAAAAGCCGACCCTGCATGCCCTGGTGATCGGCGTACAGGAATTCCGTAACCCGAAGTTGCAACTCAAGTATGCCGTGGCCGACGCCAACCTGTTTGCCACCACCTTGCGTGGCGGGGCGGTTGGGCTGTTTGAACAGGTGAAGATTACCTCGCTCACTACGCGGGAAGTCACCAGCCGGGATGCAGTAGTCAGCGCCCTGCAACGCTACCAGGCCATCAATCCTGATGACCTGTTTATCCTCTACATTGCCAGCCACGGCACGGTTGACGAAGGTGAATATTTTCTGATTACTTCCAACGTTGGGGCGCTCAGCACGCAAAAACTGAAGAGCGACGCCTTGTCCCAGACTGCACTGAAAGAGCTGGTGGCCAACATACCCTCAACCAAGAAGCTGATCGTGATCGATACCTGCAATGCCGGTCAGTTGGGCCAGGCCATGCAGACCGCGCTGCTGACCCGCGGCATGAGTGAGGAGACCGCCATGAAGGTGCTGTCCCGTGCGGTGGGCTCGACGATCCTCTCCGCCTCCACCTCGGTGCAGGAGGCACTGGAGGGCTATCAGGGCCATGGTCTGTTTACCTGGACGCTGGTGCAGGGACTGCAAGGCAAGGCAGATAAAGGACTGACCGGCTTTGTCAAAACAACTGACCTTGCCGCCTATGTGGAGGATGAGGTGCCTAACCTGGCAGAAAAGATCTTTAAACGTGCCCAGTTTCCCACGGTGTCGATCAGCGGGCAGGGTTTTCCGGTGGGGCGCGTGCGGTGATGCTGACACCTCGCACGGCAGACCTATGAACCCTATTACCCATCTATTGCTTGGTTGGGCTGTAGCCAATACTGACCAGTCGCTCGTGCGCAGGGAGCGGACAGCGGTGACGTTGGCTGGCATTGCTCCTGATCTGGACGGTCTTGGCCTGGTGGCTGAGGCCTTAACCCGCGGCACTAAGCATGAACTGCTCTGGTGGACGCAGTATCACCATACGGCTTTGCATAATGTAACCTTTGCCCTGTTCGTCGCTGCGGTCTGTGCAATTAGTACCGGTCGGCGCTGGCGGGTGGCGTTGCTGGCCTTAATCAGCTTCCATGTACACCTGTTGGGAGATCTGCTGGGGGCGCGTGGGCCGGAAAATGATCATTGGCCGATACCCTACCTGATGCCGTTTTCAGATGTCTGGCAGTGGAGTTGGGATGGTCAATGGGAGCTGAATGCCTGGCCCAATTTTGTGATTACCGGAAGTTTGTTAGTCATGATGTTCTATCTGGCCTGGAAACGAGGTTATTCGCCGTTGGAAATGGTTTCAAGCCGGCCTGATCACGCCTTTGTTGAAACATTACGCGCAAGGTTTCCATTCAGGAGGTGATGCATGTCCCGTATCGTACAGACAATAGTCCTGATAGGCTTGATGCTGATGCTTTTTTGCCAGCTCGCCTTTGCCGGCAGGAACGAGGCCGAGAATCTCTGGGAGGAGGGCAGCAGGGCCACCGAAGCCAAACGTTATCCCGAGGCGGTCCGGCTGTTTGAACGTTCGTTTGCCTTGTGCGGTAGTGATATCGACTGCCGTTGGGCCAATCTGAACGGCCTGGGGGTGGTCTATGATGCGCTCGATCAGAATGAACGGGCGCGCAGCTATTACGAACAGGCGCTGCAGATGAGCCGGCGGCGCAACAACCCGGAGGATCTGGCCAACGACCTGCTGAACCTTGGTGCGCTTTTGTACAAAGGACTGGAACAGTATCAGCAGGCCCTGCCGCTGCTGGAAGAGGCGCTGCTCCTGACACGCCGCTCAGCTAAGTCCGAGGAGAGTGCCCTGCTGCTGTTTCATACCGGAACGGTCAAGACCGTGCTGGGACGTTACCCGGAGGCGATCCGCGACCTGCAGGAGTCGCTTGGCATCAACCGCCGGCTGGGGAACCATGCGGGGATTTCAAATGCCCTGGCAACCCTGGGGCAGGCCTACAATATGTCCGGTAATTACAGCCAGGCCGCTGGCTACTATGATGAGGCCATTGCCATCCAGCGTCGCAATCACCTGGATGAGGACCTCTGCTCAAGCCTGAACCGCAAAGGGCTGAACGAGTTTGATCTGCACAGGATTCCCGCTGCCCTGGCTGCTTTCGACGAGGCGTTGCAGGTTGCCGGACGTCTGGGGGACAGGCGCCAGCAGGCCAACATACTTAACAATATCGGAGTGGTGCACAAGA
Organism: Trichlorobacter lovleyi; assembly: GCF_015239775.1. Lineage (NCBI taxonomy): Bacteria > Pseudomonadati > Thermodesulfobacteriota > Desulfuromonadia > Geobacterales > Geobacteraceae > Trichlorobacter > Trichlorobacter lovleyi. The sequence continues at coordinate 2,464,886 of NZ_CP058409.1, read as the reverse complement.
GTTCCGGCCAGTATGACCAGGCTCGAAACTACTATCAGCAGGCCCTGACCCTGGCCCGGCAGTTGGGGCGCAAAGGGATGCTGGCCACGGCAAGCAATAACATTGGTGATGTGTATGCGGCGCTGGGGCAGCAGGACCAGGCCCTTGCGAACTATCAGGATGCCTTGCGGATCAACCGCGAGATCGGCGCCCGGCAGGATATGGCCACCAATCTGAACAATATTGCCATGGTCTATTATCAGTCCAGGCGCTACGATGAAGCGATCCGCTGGCATCAGCAGGCGCTTGAGCTGAAGCGCAGCATCGGCAATAAGCTCGATATCGCCCTGGCCCTGAGCAATCTTGCCGCTGCCTATCTCTTTAGCGGCGACCCGGGTACGGCAGAACAGTTGCTGAATGAACGCCGCCGGTTGCATATTGATAAAAGCGGGGTCCATCTGCGGCATCCCGGCCTGGTGGAGGTCTACCTGCAGACCGGCCGCTATGATCAGGCCCTGGCATTACTGCAGCAACAGACCCCGGCGGTGCTGGCAGGGGATCAGGTGGTGGCTGAACATGAGATGCAGACCGGCCGCGCCTTGCTGGGGCGTGGCGAGTATGCCGGGGCGAGCCGGCACCTGCTGAAATCCTATCAGCTGCTGGAGGAGTTGCGGGCCTCCGTGGCTGAGCGGGGTTCGTTCCTGGCAGCCGGTGGTGGTGGCGGACGGTTCCGCACCTATCGTGCCCTGACCGCCAGCGTTGCCGAGCAGGTCCTGCACAATCAGGCGCCTGTCCCGGAACTGCGCTCCTATGGCACCGGCACTGCAGCTGCTGCCTTCTATTTTGCCGAGGCAACCAAGGCCCGCAGCCTGATCGAGCGGGTGGCCGAGAGCGGGCGGCGTTCGCTGGCCGCTGCCGGAATCTCCCGGGAGCTCCGGCAGGAGGAACAACAGCTCCGCCGGCAGCTGACCAGTCTGGATGCCGGGCGGGATCAGGCTGTGCGTGGCGGGAAAGAGCGGTATGCGCAGTACCGGCAGCAGCGCCAGGAGCTGAATCAGCGACTTGAACGCCTGATTGCCCGGCTGCAACGGGAGTTCCCCCTCTACGCGGCCATCAACTACCCCCGGCCGGTGGCGGCTGAACAGTTGCCGCTGGCAGATGACGAACTGCTGCTGGCCTATGCCCTGGGGGAGGATGCGAGCTACCTGTTTGTGGTCAGGAAAGGCGGTGTGCAGCAGGTGGTGCGGCTGCCGTTGCAAAGGACGCTACTGGAAGAGAAGGTCAAGAACTTCCTGGAGCCGCTTACCAACCGCCATCAGCAGGACTTTTCCCAAGCGCAGGCGGCAGAACTGTACCGGCTGCTGCTGGCCGAAGGCCTGGCTGCAGCGCGTCCGGCCGATCGTCTGATCATTGTGCCGGACGGCATCCTGGGCACCCTGCCGTTTGAGATCCTGGCCCTGCCCGGCAACGGCTCCGGCTCCGGCAACGGCTCCGGCTCCGGCTCCGGCAAAGAGGTACGCTACGTGGGGGATCGGTATGCGGTCTCCTACTACCAGTCAGCCAGCCTGCTGGCGTTGAAGCGTACCCTGCCGGCTGGGCATCCGACCCGCACCCTGTTTGCCCTTGGAAATCCTGATTTTGGAACGGCAGCGGGGAGCCAGCAGGGTTTCCGTGGTCTGGCCATCGCCCCCAAGCAGCACGGCCAGCAGATCCTGTTTCCCCCCCTGCCGGAAACCGAGACCGAGGTGCGCAGGATTGCAGCCCTGCTGGGTACGGCTGTCGCCCCTCCCGATATACTGCTGGGGCAGCAGGCCTCCGAGGCAATGGTGAAACAGTCGCCGCTGGGGGAGTACCGCTATCTGCACTTTGCCACCCATGCCTCGCTACCGGGGCTGATCCAGGAGGTGAATGAGCCGTTCATCCTGCTCAGTCAACGGGACAAGCGGAGTGGAAGCGATGGCTTTCTTACCCTGAGCGAGGTGCTTGATCTGAGGCTGCATGCCGAGCTGGTGATGCTCTCGGCCTGTGTGACCGGGGTGGGGAAAGAGGTGGAGGGGGAAGGGGTGGCCAACTTTGCCCGGGCCTTCCAGTCGGCCGGTGCGGGCAGCGTGGTGGTCAGCCTGTGGGAGGTGGCCTCGGAACCGGCGGTGGAGTATGTCGCACTCTTTTACGGTTACCTGAAGCAGGGCAAGCCCCATGCCCTGGCCCTGAAACTGGCCCGGGAGCAGATGCGCAGCAGGTACCCCAACCCGTTTTACTGGGGGGTCTTTGTGCTGCACGGGGAGGGGTAGTACAACGCTGTCAGGGCTGCATGAGCAGCTTGTACATCTCGCTGGTCAGCACACTGATCTCCATCGGTTTGGGAACGTAGCCGTCAAAGCCTGAGCTGAGCAGGTGCAGCTTTTCTTCCTGCAGGGCATGGGCGGTCAGGGCAATGATCGGTATATGCCGGCCAGTGCCGTCTTCCGCTTTTCTGATGGCGGCTGTTGCAGAACGGCCATCCATCAACGGCATCTGGATATCCATCAGGATCAGGTCAAACTGCCCTTGTTTCCAGAACTGCACTGCTTCCTTGCCGTTGTTGGTGCTGGTAACCCGGTGCCCCATCCGTTCTAGGATGGTGACCGCAAATTTCTGGTTAATGGCGTTGTCTTCAGCCAGCAGGATCTGTAAGGCCGGACCTTCCCACTGTGCCGAGATGGCGTCCCGCTCCTCCATGGTATCGGAGGCAGCGGTCCTGCGTGCCACGATAAAGGGCAGTGCCAGGTGGAAGCTGCTGCCGATACCAACGCTGCTTTCAGCCCAGATCCTGCCGCCCATCAGCTCAACCAGCCGTCTGCTGATCGAAAGCCCCAACCCCTTTGCTCCCAGTTTCCGGTTTGCCGGTGAGCTGGTCCGGAGCAGCGGTGCAAACAGCTTGTCCAGATTTTCCTCATCAATGCCGACGCCGGTGTCGGTGATGCTCAACTGCAGCAGGACCTGATCCTCCTGCTGCTCGATAACGCTGACCACCAGCCTGATGGTTCCTTGTACGGTGTACTTGATGGCATTGCCCAGCAGGTTGAGAATGACCTGCTTGGTATGCAGCTGATCACCCCTGAGGGCGTCGGGCACGGTATGGGGGATCTCGATCAGCAGGTCCAGGCCTTTGATATGCAGGTCGGCATGCTGGGTCTTGATGATGTTGTTGATGGTGGCGCGCAGGCTGAAGTCAACCTCTTCCAGCTCAACCTGTCCGTCTTCAATCTTGGAGAAGTCAATGATGTCGTTAATCAGGTACATCAGACTCTTGGCTGAGACTTCCAGGCAGTCAAGATATTCCTTCTGGACGGCATCCAGCGGCGTGGTCCGCAGCAGCTGCGCCATGCCGATCACACCGTTCATCGGCGTGCGGATCTCATGGCTCATGTTGGTGAGAAACTCATTCCGGGCAATGCGGGCCTGTTCTGCATCAGCGCCGGTCTGCCTGGCTGGAGGTGTTGTTTTACGGCTGGTTGCCATACCGGTATCCCATGTACTGCAAGATTTGCCTGCGATAGTAAGCATACCATGCTATCCGTCATAGGCAAGAATGCTTGCAAAGGTCAAAAACAAAGATGGGGACACCGGCAGGGTGTCCCCATCTGTTATTGGATTAAATAGAGTAGAATTATCCCTGCAGACCAAACTCTTCGTGCAGCACCCGTACGGCCAGCTCGGTGTACTTTTCATCGATTACCACCGAAACCTTGATCTCGGAGGTGGAGATCATGCCGATGTTGATGTTGTTCTTGGCCAACACCGAGAACATGCGGGTGGCAACACCGGCATGGCTGCGCATGCCCAGGCCGACAATGGAGATCTTGCTGATGTTCTCGTCAGACTGAACCTCCTGGGCCTGAATCTCTTTGGCGGCCTCGTTGGTGATCAGCAGGGCCTTCTTCAGGTCGGCCTTGGTGACAGTGAAGGTGAAGTCGGTCAGGCCGTCATGGCTGACGTTCTGCACGATCATATCGACTGAAATAGCCGCATCAGAGAGCGGGGTGAGAATCTGTGCTGCAATGCCCGGTTTGTCCGGTACTCCCAGTACGGCAATCTTGGCTTCATTCTTGTCGTACGCAACCCCGGAAACGAGAATCCCTTCCATATCCTTATCCTCCCTGGTAACCATGGTACCGGTGTTTTCATTCAGGCTAGAGCGGACATGAATGTCCACATTAAATTTTTTGGCAAACTCAACCGAGCGGATCTGCAGCACCTTTGCACCAAGGCTGGCCAGCTCAAGCATCTCGTCGTAGGAAACCTTCTCAACCTTGCGGGCCTCTTTGCAGACGTTGGGGTCGGTGGTATAGACACCGTCAACATCGGTATAGATCTCGCAGACATCAGCCTTGAGGGCAGCTGCAAGCGCCACCGCCGAGGTGTCGGAACCGCCGCGGCCGAGGGTGGTCAGATTGCCGTCCTTGTCCATGCCCTGGAAACCGGCCACCACTACAATGTTGCCGGCCTTCAGGTCGGCGCGCATCTTGGTGTCGTCAATGCTTTCGATCCGGGCCTTGGAAAAGGTGCTGTCGGTGATGATCGGCACCTGCCAGCCCATGTAGGACTTGGCCTTGTAGCCCAGCGACTTCAGGTACATTGCCAGCAGACCGATGGTGACCTGCTCACCGGTGGCAACCACCACGTCGTATTCGCGGTTGTCAGGGATATCCACCATATCATTGGCCAGCGCCACCAGTTTGTTGGTCTCACCTGACATGGCGGAAACCACCACCACCACCTCATTACCGGCCTCATAGGTCTTGATGATCCGCTTGGCGACATTCTTGATTCGGTCCGTGGTGCCGACCGAGGTACCTCCATATTTCTGGACTACCAGTGCCATACTGTTGCTCCTTCGCAGAACAGTTCAAAGATGAAAGGGCTATTACATAGCAGAACGCTGTTCCTCAGACAAGGGTTTTTTGCAGGAATCGCCGATGGCAGCAAGCTGTGCCAGCAGTTTTGCCCCACGGCAACCATGGGACAAAAAGGTGATGGCACGCCGGGTGTCACCGGCATATTCAAACAGGACTTCAAGCCGGTCATCCGGCAGGATGGCGGTTATCCGTTCCGGCCACTCAATCAGGCAGACACCGTCTCCGCAGAGCTGCTCATCTATGCCTAATTCCAGGGCATCGTCACTGCCGCGCAGGCGGTAGCAGTCGTAGTGCAGCACCGGCGGCTGCCCCGGATATTCATTGAGGATGGCAAAGGTGGGGGAGGCCACCAGTTCTTTGCTGGCAGGGGCCAGCGATGCGACCACGCCACGTACGAAACAGGTCTTGCCGCCCCCCAGTTCACCGGACAGGGTCACCAGATCACCGGCCTCAAGCAGTCTGCCCAGGCTGGTTCCCACGGCCTCGGTCTGTTCTGGAGAGCCGGTTTCAATCACCAGCGATGTCACCGGACAGGACATGCTTTTCCCTACACCAGCAGGGTGCGGATGATGTCGATACGTGCCACAATCCCCACCAGTCTGCCGTTTTCAAGCACCGGTACTGCGTTGGTGTGATGGGCGCTCATCAGGTCGGCAGCCTCGCTGAGTGAGGCGGTCGGGGCGATGGAGACCGCTTCCGGCTGATAGATGTCGGCAACGCTCCTGGCCCCCATCTTTTTCAGCTCCTTTTCCAGGGTCTTCTCTGATTCAAGGTAGATCACCCAGTCAAACAGGCTGATCACGGTCGGCAGGTGCACGCTTTTGTTCTGCTCAACCAGGTCTGATTCAGTCACGATACCGATCAGGGACCCGGCGGCATCAACCACCGGAAGTGAGCTGATCCGGTGGGTGACGAACAGCTCGGCCAGCTCGCGGATGGTTGTCTCGGTACCTACGGTGATCACCTCTTTGGTCATGATCTCGGCAACAGTTTTCATGGGTCGCTCCTTGGTTTAAGCGGGTTGATGATAGTTAGCGGGAAGGTTCAGGAGCCGGTTGAGCGCCAGCGGAATGCGTGCCATCAGGTCGGTGGCGGTCATGCCGATCTCGCCCTGTTCCATGGCCACCAGGTCGCCGGCCAGGCCGTGGATGAATACCCCCAGGCGGCAGGCGTTCCAGGTTGTGTAGCCCTGACCCAGCAGCGATACGATAATGCCGGTCAGTACATCCCCCATGCCGCCGCTTGCCATGCCGGGGTTGCCGCTGCCGTTGATGGCCGCCATGCCGTTGGGGGCGGCAATGATGGTCCGGGCCCCTTTCAGGACGACATACACCCCGAAGGTACGGGCAAATTCCTGGGCAACCGAGATGCGGATGGCAGCCACATCAGGGATGGAAGAACCCAGCAGGCGGGACATCTCACCGGGGTGAGGGGTCAGGACAATGTTCTGGGAGCGTCTGCGGTGCAGCACCGTCGTGTCTTCGGCCAGGGCATTCAGGCCATCGGCATCAATCACCATCGGAAGAGCAATATTCTCCACCAGATTCTGTACCACCGTGACACCGGCAGGGCGGCGGTCAATGCCCGGACCGATCGCCAGGGCGTTTTTGCCCGGCAGGTATTTCTCAAGCAGGGCAATGGCGTGGGTCGTCAGGTGTCCGCTGCCGGCATCGGGCAACGGCAGGGTCATCGCCTCGGTGGTCTTCATCTCAAGGATCTGGTTGAGGCTCTCCGGGACGGCGAGGGTCACCAGGCCGGAACCGGTCCTGACTGCGCTGTTTGCCGCCAGGGCGGCTGCGCCGGTCTTGCCGGTTGATCCGGCAATGATCAGGCAGTGGCCGTAGGTCCCCTTGTGGGCCTGGCGGTCACGGCGCCTGACCAGCGGGGCCATCAGCTTTTCGTTCAGATAGTCGTAGCCGACCGCCTCTTGCATCAGTTGGGGCGGGATGCCGATATCCACGATGACCAGTCTGCCCACATGCTCGGCAGCCGGATAGAGTACATGGCCCAGTTTGGCGATTCCGAAGGTGACCGTCATGTTGGCGTGGACGGTCTTTCCCAGAATCCGGCCGGTGGTGCCGTGGATGCCGGTGGGGATATCCACGGCCACCACTTTACCCGGCGCCGTGTTGATCAGCTCCACCGCCTCCAGGTAGACCCCGGTCAGGTCGCTGCGCAGCCCGGTTCCCAGCAGCGCATCCACCAGCACGTCGGCCTGCAGGAGGTCGTCGGCATGTTTCTCGGTCAGCTCCCCTTCGCCGGGGCAAAAACTTATGATCTCCTCCGGGAGCCGCACCAGATTGGTTTCGGCATCACCCCGGATGCTGTCACGGTCAGCCAGCACGATCACCAGCACCTGCCACTCTTTTTCCAGCAGACAGCGGGCAATCACATACCCGTCGCCGCCGTTGTTGCCTTTGCCGGCCAGGATCACGACCCGTTTGCTTCTCCGGGTGCCGTAGGCGGCCAGGATATGCTCGGCACAGCCCCGCCCGGCCTGTTCCATCAGATCACGGCCGGGGATGCCGTATTCGTCAATGGCGCGACGGTCCAGCTCCTGCATGGTATGGGCGGTGACGATCTTCATGGCGCCTCCAGTATGACCTGCGCAACCGCATGGCCACCATCATGGGACAGTGACAGGTGTGCGGCTGTAGCCCCTTGTTCCGAAAATAGCTGAAGGGCGCGTCCTGACAGTTTCAGGAACGGTTTGCCCAGCTGATCGTTGCCGACTGCTATCTCGGTCCAGCAGATGCCGTCCCGCAGCCCGGTCCCCAGTGCCTTGACAAAGGCCTCCTTGGCGGCAAAACGGGCGGCCAGACAGGAGGCGGCCTGTTTTCTGGGACGGCAGTACTCCTGCTCGGCCGGGGCAAAGAGCCGGTTCAGCAGGGGCTGGTTGTTCTCATCCAGAAAACGCTGAAAGCGGCTGATCTCCACCGTGTCTATGCCGATGCCGAGGATCATGGCCGGCGGATCAGCGCCACCATTTCGCGCACCGCCCGGTCAAGGCCCACCAGCATGGCACGGGAGATGATGCTGTGCCCGATATTGAACTCTTCGATGCCGGCCAGCCCGGTCAGGGGGAGGATGTTGACGTAATTCAGGCCATGCCCGGCATGCACGGTCAATCCCAGCTCATTGCCCAGCCTGATCGCCTCACGGATCGCAGCCAGCTCATGGTGGCGGGACTTTTCACCGCGGGCCTCGGCATAGCGGCCGGTATGGATCTCGATCGCATCGGCACCGCTCTCCTTTGAGGCCCTGATCTGCTCCGCTGCCGGATCAACAAACAGGCTGACCAGGATCCCGGCCCCGTGCAGCCTGCCGGCTGCCCCGCTGATGGCGGCCAGGTTGCCCAGCACATCCAGGCCGCCTTCGGTGGTCAGCTCCTGACGTTTTTCCGGCACCAGGGTGCACTGTTCCGGCCTGATCCGGCAGGCGATTTCCATCATCTCGTCGGTGGCAGCCATTTCAAGGTTCAGTTTGGTCTGCACGGTCCTGCGCAGGATCTCAAGGTCACGATCCTGGATATGGCGGCGGTCCTCCCGCAGGTGGATCGTGATCCCTTCGGCCCCGGCCAGCTCACCGATGGCTGCAGCGGTGACCGGGTCCGGCTCGGTCCCTCCGCGGGCCTGCCGTACCGTGGCGATATGATCAACATTCAAGCCCAGCTTTGCCATGCTACTTCTCTCCTATCTGCTGCCTGACCAGATCGGCGATCTCGTTGGCCCATCCGGTAATTTCGTATTTATCCTGCCCTTCCAGCATGATCCGCAGCAGCGGCTCAGTGCCGGAATAGCGGATCAGAACCCTGCCTTCATTGCCCAGTTTCTCCTCAACCCCTTTGATGGCGGCGGCAACCGGGGGGATGGTCATGATATCCTGGCGCTCCCTGACCCGTACGTTGACCAGCACCTGGGGCAGCGGGATCATCACCTCTGCCAGCTCCGAGAGCGGTTTTTCCCGGCGCCGCATCACGGCCAGCAGCTGCAGTGCCGCCAATACGCCGTCACCGGTGGTATTGTTGTCCAGGAAGATCAGGTGACCGGACTGCTCACCCCCCAGATTATACCCCCCTTTACGCATCTCCTCCACTACATAACGGTCACCTACGGCGGTCTTGATGATCTTGCCGCCAACCTTGCGCAGGGCGATATCCAGACCCATGTTGCTCATGACCGTGGCCACCAGGGTCTTCTTCTTCAGTTGTTTGCGGGCGATCATGTCGGTGGCGCAGATCGCCATGATCTGGTCGCCGTTAACCTCGTTGCCGAACTCATCGCAGACAATTACCCGGTCAGCGTCACCGTCCAGGGCGATCCCGATATCGGCCCGGTGCTGCTTGACCGCCTCGCTGATCACCTCCGGGTGCAGCGAGCCGCAGCCGGCATTGATGTTGGTGCCGTTGGGCTTGACCCCCAGCGGGATTACCTCGGCCCCCAGCTCTTCAAACACTGCCGGCGCCACCTTGTAGGCGGCACCGTTGCCGCAGTCCAGCACGATCTTGAGGCCGGCCAGGTCTAGCTCCGGGGGGAAGCTGTTTTTGAGGAACACGATGTAGCGTCCGGCCGCATCATCAATCCGGAATGCCTTGCCCACCTCGGTGGCGGTGGGGCGTAACGCCTCGATCTTTTTTGAGTCCAGCAGTTTTTCCATCTTCAGTTCGATCTCATCCGGCAGTTTAAAGCCGTCGCCGGAGAAGAATTTGATCCCGTTATCCTGAAACGGGTTGTGGGAGGCGGAGATCACCACACCGGCGTCAGCCCGCATCGACTTGGTGATGTTGGCAATGCCGGGGGTGGGCAGCGGCCCCACCAGCAGCACATCCACCCCCATGGAGCAGATCCCTGCCACCAGGGCGCTTTCCAGCATATAGCCGGAAAGGCGGGTGTCCTTGCCGATCACGATCCGGTGGCGGCGCCGGCTGCTGCTCTTGAAGATGTAGGCGGCGGCCCGTCCCAGCTGCATGGCGGTTTCGGTGGTCATGGGGTGGATATTGGCAACGCCGCGGACGCCGTCGGTGCCGAACAGTTTTTTCATAGGTGATGCACTCCTTTATGCTTCTCAGCCATGGTGCGCCATGGCCTTTTTTAACAGTTTTTTCAGGTCGCTCTGGTCGATGTCGTAGGTGATCTTGCTGTCATGGACCGCTGAAATCTTGCCGGTCTCCTCCGAAACCACCAGCACCAGGGCATCGGAAAGCTCTGAAAGCCCCAGGGCTGCCCGGTGCCGGGTGCCGAAGCTTTTCGAGATATCAGGATTGTGGGAAAGCGGCAACAGGCAGCCGGCCCGGGTGATCTTGCTCTTGTGCAGGATCACGGCCCCGTCGTGGATCGGCGAGTAGGGCAGGAAGATGGAATTGAGCAGTTCACTGGTGACCTTGGCATCAATGTCGGTGCCCACCTGGATCAGGTGCTCAATCGGCTGCTGTCTGACCACCACGATCAGGGCGCCGATCTGGCGGCTGGCCAGGTCGGCCAGTGCCCGCAGTACCTCATCCACCGCCCCGTCATCCGCCGGTTGATCCGCTGTCTGCTGCTGGCGCTTGCCCAGCATCAGCAGGGCGCGGCGCAGGTCGTTCTGGAAGATGATCGCCAGGATAACCGGCATGGAGAGGACAATCACGTCGATGACACGAATCAGCGGGGCAACCTGCATCAGGCGGGCCAGCAGCGAGAAGCCGACCAGGATCCCCATCACCCCCAGCAGGCGCAGGGCAACGTCACGCCGGATCAGCAGGGAAAAGAGATAGATCAGTGCGGCCAGGATAATGCTGTCACTGATGCCGGTAAGGTCGATGGGGCAGCTCATTGGTTGTCTCGGGGGTACAGGGTTAGCGGGTGTTGATGGCATGGGCCATCAGGGCAACATCTCTCATGGCCTGCACGTCATGCACCCGCACAATCCGGGCGCCGGATGTTACGGCATGGGCCACGGTGGCGGCAGTGCCGAACAGCCGGTCAGCAGCAACCTCCCGCTGCAGCACCCTGCCGATAAAGGCCTTGCGTGAGGTTCCCACCAGCAGCGGGTAGCCAAGCTTTGCCAGCTCAGGCAGCCGGCGCAGCAGTTCCAGGTTGCCGTGCAGATCCTTGGCAAAGCCGATGCCGGGGTCCAGGCAGATCTGCGCCTGGGTGATGCCGGCTGCACGTGCGGTGGCAGCCGACTGCAGCAGGCTGGCCGCCACCTCACCCAGCAGGTCGGTGTAGGCGGTATCCTGCTGCATCTGCTGGGGTGTGCCCCGGGTGTGCATCACGACCAGACCGGCCTGATGCCGGGCGACCACCGCTGCCAGATCAGGATCAAAGTGCAGGCCGCTGATGTCATTGATGATCTCTGCCCCGGCAGCCAGACAGGCCTCAGCCACGCTGCCTTTCCAGGTGTCAACCGAGATCGGGATGGAGAGCCTGTTGGCAAGCGCCTCAATCACCGGCAGTACCCGGGCGAGCTCCTGTTCTGCAGAGATAAGCGGTGCGCCGGGCCGGGTACTTTCGCCGCCGATGTCAAGCAGGTCAGCCCCTTCAGCCTCCAGTTGCAGGGCCCGCTCAACCGCCCGCTCAACCGTGGCGTAGCAACCGCCGTCGGAAAAGGAGTCCGGGGTGACATTCAGGATGCCCATGATCAGCGGACGCTCCAGGGATAGTTGACGTCTGGAGGTCTGCCAGCAGGATGGCGGCTGCTGAACGGTTTTCAAAACGGCTGCTATCTCAAGGGCCAGGGCCTTGAGGCCGAAAGGTTGTCCTGCCAGCTTGCTGCAGAGCAGCAGCAGCTGTTTGCGGGTGCCGGTCAACAACACGTCGGTGCTGCTGACCGAACAGGCCACGGTACCCCGTGCCACCGCTGCATCGCCCCCCAGGGAGAGCATCTCCTGCTTCAGGATGTTGGCGGCTGCAGCCCGGACCTGCGGTACCAGCAGGGCCTGCTGTTCCAGTTTGGGGAGCATCCGGACGATGCCGGCCGGATCAACCCCGATCCGCTCCAGTTCTTTTTGTGCCGCCGCAGGGGAGCTGAGGCTCAGGGCGCGCACAAACGATACGCGCCCTGCAGTTTGTGCCCCAAGGCCCTGCGCGTCGGTCACGCCTGAATGTCCACCGGCTTTTGCGGCTCTTCAACGGCCTCTGCGGCCGGTTCGGCAGCGGGCTTTGCCGGTTCATCAGCCTTTTTGCCGGTGCAGACCGGGCCTTTACCGGCGATGATGTCGTCAACCTCGGCGCCTGTCAGGTTTTCCTTCTCAATCAGGCAGAGTGAGAGCTGATGCAGGTGTTCTTCATGCTCACGCAGGATCGTGATGGCGCGGGTGTAGCTCTCGTCCACAATCCGCTTGATCTCTTCATCGATCTTGATGGCGGTCTCTTCACTGAAGTTCTTGTGCATGGCCATGTCGCGGCCCAGGAAGATCGACTCATCCTTCTTGCCCAGGGAGACCGGTCCCATCAGGTCGCTCATACCCCATTCGCAGACCATCTTGCGGGCCATTTCAGTGGCGCGCTCGATGTCGTTGCCGGCACCGGTGGTAAAGGTCTTGAAGATCAGCTCTTCAGCGGCACGACCGCCCATCAGCACCGCAATCCGGCCCAGCAGGGATTCACGGTTGTAGCTGTGCTTGTCCTCAATCGGCAGCTGCATGGTAACACCCAGGGCACGGCCGCGGGGGATGATCGATACCTTGTGGACCGGATCGCTGCCCGGCACCATCTTGGCCACCAGGGTATGGCCGGCCTCATGGTAGGCGGTACTCTTCTTCTCCTCGTCGGAGATCACCATGCTGCGGCGTTCGGCACCCATCAGGACCTTGTCCTTGGCAGCATCAAAGTCCTGCATATCCACCAGGGTCTTGTTGCCACGGGCTGCCAGCAGGGCTGCCTCATTGACCAGGTTGGCCAGGTCGGCACCGGAGAAACCGGGGGTGCCGCGGGCAATGACGCCAAGGTCAACCTCGGGGGTCAGCGGCACCTTCTTGGCATGCACGGTCAGGATCTGCTCCCGTCCCTTGACATCCGGGCGGGGAACCACCACCTGCCGGTCAAAACGGCCGGGACGCAGCAGGGCCGGGTCAAGCACGTCAGGGCGGTTGGTGGCGGCGATCAGGATCACCCCTTCGTTGGACTCGAAACCATCCATCTCCACCAGCAGCTGGTTGAGGGTCTGCTCGCGCTCGTCATGACCGCCGCCCAGTCCGGCACCGCGATGGCGTCCGACCGCGTCGATCTCGTCAATAAAGATGATGCAGGGGGCGTTTTTCTTGCCCTGCAGGAACAGGTCACGCACCCGGCTGGCGCCAACCCCTACGAACATCTCCACAAAGTCGGAACCGGAGATGGAGAAGAACGGCACTCCGGCCTCACCGGCCACGGCGCGGGCCAGCAGGGTCTTGCCGGTGCCGGGAGGGCCGACCAGCAGCACCCCTTTGGGGATCTTGCCCCCCAGGGCGGTAAACTTCTTGGGCTCTTTCAGGAAGGCGATGATCTCTTCCAGCTCTTCCTTGGCCTCTTCAATGCCGGCCACATCCTCAAAGGTGATCTTGCCCTGGGCCTCGGTCAGCAGTTTGGCGCGGCTCTTGCCGAAGGACATGGCCTTGCCGCCCCCCATCTGCATCTGGCGCATGAAGAAGATCCAGATCCCCACCAGCAGCAACAGCGGGAACCAGGAGATGAAGATTGAGAACCAGGAGACCCGCTCTTCTTCCGGCTTGGCCTGGATGGTGATCTTCTTTTCCAGTAGTTTTTCGGTCAGGTCGGCATCAAAGGTGGGCTTGTAGCTGCGGAACGCCTTTTCCTTGTTGTCCTTGTCCAGGTATTTACCGGTCAGTTCATTGCCTTGCAGGATGACCGACTTGACCCGGTTGTCATCAATCTGGGTCATGAATTCGCTGAAGCTGAGTTTGTCTTCAACAACGCGCGGCTTCTGGAACATGTTGAACAGCATGATCATCATCAGGCTGATGACCAGCCACAGGGCGAGATTTTTGTAGAACTGGTTCAAGAGTTTAATCCTCCACGAGCGGAACAACTAAGTGTATTCGAGTATCTGGCGAAATTGAGGAAAATTAACATACTTTGTACTTCAACGACAAGGCTTTTAAGAGTCGAGGGGCCAGAGAATCAGGGGAACAGCGGGAGTTGATCCTGCCCGGAGAGGGTGATGCGGATCGCCTGCCGGCAGCCGGGAACAGCCAGGGCATGACGGCTGCGGCGGATACCGGCCAGCCAGAGCGGCCGGTTGTCCTGGCTGATCAGCGGCAGGCATCCCCGCAGGTGGCGGGGCAGTTTCTGGTCGGTCAGGATGTCCTGAATCGGGCGGCTGCCGGTGCTGCCCAGTAGTTCCAGACGGTCGCCGGGGGCAACCGGGCGTACCTGCCAGGGGAAGGGGGCCTGCTCCGGGTCAACATAGCAGACCGCTGCAGGCAGGTTGTGCCAGGAGGACGGTGCCGCCGCAGCTTCGACCAGCAGTGACAGGCCGTTGCCCAGCTCGTACCTGCCCAGGGCGTCAATCCCGCAGCAGCGGGGTGGGGCGGGCCGCAGCAGCTCTTTGGGGGCAAGCAGCAGCCGGTCTGCGGTCAACAGGGCGGTCAGCCTGCCGGGCAGGTCCAGGCCGGCACCGGTGCTGCCCTCCAGCAGCAGCCGGTCCAGCAGTTGGTAGTGGCGCAGTTCAAGGCGTTGCTGATGACCCTGCAGTGATTCGATTGCCATACGATACAGGCGCAGCCTGAGTGCGTGCGGCTGCTGCCTCAGACCGGCCAGCGCCAGGGCGTTCCAGCCGGCACCGCTGCAGGCCAGCTGGCTGAAGGCCGTCTCCGTGCAGTGGAGCAGCAGCGTCTCGTCCTCCCCCAGCAGGCTGGCGGTGGCTGACAGCCGCTCTGCAATGGCAGGGTTGTACTCCTGCAACAGCGGCAGCAGCTCATGGCGGACCCGGTTACGCAGGTAGGCCTGGTCACGGTTGCTGCTGTCCTCACGGAAGGTCAGCCCACGGGCGGTCAGGTGCTCCCGCAGTTCCTGGCGGCTGATCGCCAGCAGCGGCCGGATAATCCCGGCCCGGTTCCGCGCTACCATGGCGGCCAGTCCGGTGGTGCCGGCACCCCGCAGCAGCCGTAACAGCAGGGTCTCGGCCTGGTCGTCGGCATGGTGGGCAACCGCGATGCCAGCGGCATGGTGCCTGGTCCGCAGTTCGTCAAAAAATGCGTAGCGCGCCGTGCGTCCGGCCTCCTCCAGGGAGAGGCGCTGCTGCCGGGCCAGCTGGCTGACATCAACGCAACGCAGCTCACAGGGCAGCTGGTAGCGGTCTGCCAGCTGCTGGACAAACTGCTGGTCGCCATCGCTTTCATCACCGCGCAGGCAGTGATTCAGGTGGGCCACAACCAGGTTCAGCGGAAAGCCGGGCAGGGTGGCCAGCAGGTCCAGCAACGCCACCGAGTCGGCACCGCCCGAGACCCCGACAATCAGGCAGTCACCGGGCCTACAGAGGTTGAAACGCTGGATGGCGTCCAGCAGCTTGTGGTGGATTGGTGCAGGCATGTGTGCGGCGGTTACAGCCATTTCCGGTGTTTGAAGTAGAGGACCATCCCGATGGTCATTAGCGCCATCAGTCCCAGCACGGCAAAGTAGCCGTAGTGCCACTCAAGCTCCGGCATATACTTGAAGTTCATGCCGTAGAGGCCAACCACAAAGGTCAGCGGGATAAAGATGGTGCCGATGATGGTCAGGAACTTCATGATCTCGTTGGTGCGGTTGCTGATGCTGGAGAGGTAGAGATCCAGCATGCCGGAAAGCAGGTCCCGGAAGGTCTCAACCGTATCAATGGTCTGCACCGCATGGTCATGGACATCCCGCAGAAACAGGCGGGTGGCATCACAGATCAGGTCGGTATCGTCCCGCTCCAGAAACGACAGCACCTCACGCAGCGGCCAGGTTGACTTGCGCAGGTAGATCACCTCTTTCTTCAGGTCATTCAGCTGCACCAGGGTACGGGGATGGGGGTGCATGGCAACCTCTTCCTCGATGTTGACCAGCCGCTCCCCGAACCCTTCCAGCACCGTAAAATAGCGGTCAACCACCGCGTCCAGCAGGGTGTAGAGCAGGTAGTCGGCCCCCAGGGTGCGGATCTTGCCCTTGACGGAACGGATCCGCTCCCGGACCGGCTCAAAGGCATCGCCCCGGATCCCCTCCTGGAAGGTCAGCACGTAGCCCCTGCCCAGCACCAGGCTCAGCTGTTCCGCGGCAAAATCGCCGTCCGGCAGGGGCAGCAGCATCTTGACCACCACAAACAGGTAGTCATCATAATCCTCAACCTTGGGGCGCTGCACCGTACTGACAATATCCTCCAGCACCAGGGGATGCAGATTATAGGCCTCGCCCAGGCTGCGGATGGTCTCAACCTGATGCACCCCCTCCACATCCACCCAGACTACACCGGACGGTTGGGGCTGAATAAGGCTGAGATCAAGGGTTTCAGAGCAGTTCTCCTGCAGCCCCTGCTCGCTGTAGGAAAAGACCGAGATGCTGACCGCATCAGCCGGCGCTTCGCCAATGTGGATCAGGCTGCCCGGAGGCAGGCCCTCCTTGGAGGCCCGGGTTCTAAACAGCTTTTTGGTGCGTCTCATGGCTTAAATCCCCAGGATGTCGGCCATCCGTAGCAGGTCTTCGTTCAGCTTCTTTTGGCCACCCTTGACCACCATCTCAAGCAGGGTGGTGGTCAGTGAATTGGCTGACAGACCGACCATCACCCCCTTGGTGCCGGACAGCAGCAGCTCCACCGATTTCCTGCCGAAACGGCTGCCCAGCAGACGGTCAAAGACCGACGGGGCGCCGCCGCGCTGGTAATGCCCCAGCACGGTCACGCGGGTCTCAAACCCCACCGCGTCCTTGATCCCGTCGGCAATGGACTGGGCATGGCCGGCCCCTTCCGCCATGATGATCAGGGCATTGGTGCGCCCCTCTTCGTAGCGTCGCCGCAACTGGTGGCACATGTCGGTCAGGTCCAGCTCCACCTCAGGCACAATCGCAAACTCGGCCCCGGTGGCGATGGCGGCGGTGGAGGCCAGATAGCCGGAGTTGCGGCCCATCACCTCAACAATAAAGGCCCGGTCATGGGATGAGGCGGTATCCTTGATGCAGTCCACCGCATAGATGATGTTGTTCAGGGCCGTATCCACCCCCAACGCCATATCGGTGTAGGCGATGTCATTGTCAATGCTGGCCGGAATGCCGATCACCGGAAAGCCCAGCTTATCCAGGGCCAGGGCGCCGGACAGGGAACCGTCACCCCCCACCACGATCAGGCCTTCCACCCGTTCCTTCATCAGGTTGTCCAGCGCCTTCTTGCGTCCCTCCTCGGTGCGGAACTCCTGGGAACGGGCTGATTGCAGAAAGGTGCCGCCCCGCTGCAGCGTGCCTGACACCGCCATGCTGTCCAGCACGATATACTCGTTCTTCAGCAGTCCGGCATAGCCCTTGCGGTAGCCGATCATCTCCACATCATTGGCAATGGCCGTGCGGGCCGCAGCCCGGATGGTGGCGTTCATGCCGGAACAGTCACCGCCGCTGGTCAGAATGGCAAGTCGCTTCATGGAATTCTCCTCAAGGGATTGGTGATTTCAATTCAATTGGTGATTTTATGCCGTGAACGATAGCGCGGTTACGGGTGGCATGCAAGCAGGTCGCGTAGATTTTTCATTGGCGTAGCAAAAGTCTACTGCGTTTTGGCGGCAACGGTGAAGCAGTGTGAGTTTTTGAGGCCGATTGTATATACCGTGGATCGGTCAGCAAAGGAGGCGATTTAATGCAAATGGGAAAAGGGGACAGGCTGCTTTTTACTAAAAAGTAGCCTGCCACCTTTTTTAGGCAGGTCGTAAGCCTAGTTGGGATGGCATCCCTCAAATTAACATTTAATCAACATATTTCTTTGATCTGCGCGTTCATAGCGAAGTGGATGTAAATTCAGCCGAAGCTTTTTTTTCGTTATTTTGTGGCTTTATGACAGTGTCGTTCGACCGTACACAGGCATCTAAAAAGAACAGGCCAAACTCTGTGTATTGGATTCTTCCATATGAAACACGAGACACGTGCCCGTCCTCTTTCATAACTCCGTCCTTTATCCGATCTCTGTAGAATCTTTTCAAGGCACGATATTCTTTGCTTGGCACAAGATGTTCATCCAGAGAAGTATCTTCGTGAATTAACAGCAACCCAAGGCTTTCCAAAGAAACAAGGTACTTGTAGACATTATCCGGAAATAGAATGGTAATTTTGCTTTCAAGTCTCGTCAGGCACCTGTCCGACATATAAATGATCTTTGTTATAATTCCGTCATCATCTTCCTCAATTTTTTCCCAGCTGACACTCAGGCAACGGAAATAATCATTCTGAGCAGTAGCTTTTAAAATTCTCGCTTCATCCGGAGAAATGCTCGAAACGATATCCACAAACCTTGGATGTGCTAAGCCGCTCTCCTCTTCAATTGATGCTCTCCGTAACAGCCGAACGAATAAAGCAGACAGATCCTCGTCACTTATGTAGGTCAGTTTATCGAGAAGTGCGTTGGCTATCTCAGGAGCAGCAGGAATTACAGTCTTTCCTTGTTTAGCAGCCGCGACCAATTCCTTCTCGAGCATGTTGATATTATGTTGAAAAATGCGTTTTCGTTTTTCCGACCAGAGTTGTAACGGCAATAGAAAGGTCGTTGATGTTTCAACTGCTGTTGATATTGCTCTACCGGTTGCCACAACACTGGGCTTATCAATATCCTTGTAAAACTCGGACAGGATTTTCATTTCAGGGCCGATGGGCAGCAAGTTTCTGTTCAACTTTGGCAGTGACATAGTCCTGTTATCCTTTTTCATATCATCGTAGCGTCTGAATTCACCGTACCTGACGAGTAAGCAGCGCTAGGTCGGTAGGTTGGGTCTACGCATTGTTTAAGCCAAATCCAGAATTGAAGTAATGATGAATAGAAACGTCCATATGGTTTAGCCAGTCTGCGTACGACGACAAATCGTTTAGTAGCTGCACAAACGGATAACCGTGTAGCGACTCTTCCAATGGCATAAGATAGAAAGTATCTTTAGAAATGGTGCAACCCGTCGACGTACATGTTTCATTTCGGAAAAACCTAATTATATACTTACGGTTAACGATGATTCCTTTCGGATATCTCCTTACTGGAATTTCAGGGTGATTAATATAGAAGTCCTTTACATAAGCAAGACACGTTTCGCCATTGATGCCGTCATAGGCAAATAGATATAGCGAAGGGTGGCACTCTAGAAATGCCTCGGCGGCACCGGGTTTTAGAATTTTGAAGCTAAATGCTTCTATACTCGGTTCAGGAATAGTTGACAAATTGGTCAGCGCATCAACCAAGGTAGTCTGATTTAGAGTGGATTTTACTGTAATTGCTCCTGCAACGCTTTCCGCTGTGACGAAAGTCTTTTCATTCTCGTCAAACCTTACGCCAAGGTCATTTGAGACAATCACATCTACTTGGCCTGATTCTCTACCGTCATGAGAAATAATCTGGCCACCAAGAGTGGCAAAGAGTCGCCTTGGTAGATGGTGATGCAGGAAATCTCTGATGATATTTTCCCTGTTCGCCCCAATGTCTGGCCGGTGTTGCGCAGTGCTTGCAATTAGCGAAGCACTTGCGATCTTGTCCGCCACTCCGTTAAAGTAATTTTGTATCCTTGTCATAGAAGACTCCTCGTGAAGGTGAAGGTCAACGGTGCTGAGGCGCAGCGGTGTAGTGGAGCGTTAGCGGAACGGAAACCGACTGTCGCCGATGGTTAGCTTCAGGCAAGCTTTCGTTCGTCTAAATGATCCAGAAGTTCTTCCTTGGTCTTAATAGATTTAGTTGCTGAAATTATTACAGTGATAGCTCGCCAAGCATGCCACATAAATTTTTCAAGTGCATCGAAATCGTCAATAGAAGCACCGTGATGAACAAAAGATGACCGAATTGAGTATGCGTTTCTGACATCTCTGATGACCTTTCTTCTGCTCTCAATATTATTTTCGATAAGGAAAGCCATTCTTTCAGCGAGATTTTGTTGTATCGGTTCAGTGTTATTCCGTAAAAATAAACTTTCTAAAGCAACTAATATGTATACGAGTTTATCCGCTGGATCTTTTGAAGTAGCACAACGGGCAAAAATGAAAAATGCATCGAGCGCATTTTTTGAAATGGGTTTGCACTCTCTCTTGTAAGCAAATCACTCACTATATTAAGGCCAGCAGCCATGTGCATCTTAATGCACTCTTGGTCCATATTCTCAATTGTATGTGGACTGTCTAGCAAGCGATCATTGAATAATGATAACTTATCCTCTTTTAAGAATAATATTTTTGCTCGATCAATTTGTTCTGATCCCCATATGTTGTATTTAGTCGTAATTTTAGGATGAAACGCGGCAGCAGAAAAAAGTCGAAGTATTAACAACGATTTCTGAGTTTCTTCAAGGGCTATTTCTTCAGCACGACTTGGGTCTGCTTCGACTATCAGCGTTGCAGCTGCGTACCCCTGAAAATCTCGCATATCTTTGTCGAACAATTTTCTAATTTTATCTTCGTTGTCTGGAGAGTCATTAATCCATTTGCTCTCAAGTCCATTAATCATTGCTCTTGTTATCGGTTTAAAAGTAATTGTAGGTTTTCAGTAAACCACCGGCTCTGCCGGTGAGACTTGAAAAGGCTATGCCGTTCCAGCGACATTTCCTCCTGAGGAAAGCCCCTAGAGGCAATCAACAGGAGGAAATGCCATGCGAGAGTGGCAAAGCTTAGCGCATGTAAAATGGGAGTGCAAATACCATGTGGTGATAGTGCCGAAGTACCGTAAGAAAGTGCTTTATGGTAGGCTTCGAGGAGAAGTTGGCAAAATCATCCGTCAGTTGTGTCGCCAGAAGGAAGTCGAACTTATCGAAGGTCATGCCATGGCAGACCATATCCATCTGGTATTAAGTATTCCGCCGAAGTACAGCGTTGCGATGGTTATCGGTTATCTGAAGGGTAAGTCAGCGATCCATATCCACCGCAAAGCCCAAGGCGTCAAGAAAGGTTTTACCGGTCGGCACTTCTGGTCACGAGGTTACTGTGTCAGCACAGTTGGGCTGGATGAAGAAATGATCCGAGCCTACGTCCGTGATCAGGAACATCTGGACAAACAAGAAGAGTTGGACTTTACCCAAAATACCTAGCCCCTTTTAGGGGCTTTCCTCAAGCCACCCGCTCTGCGGGTGGTCATGACTCTTCCGACTGTGAATGGTACCTCTATTTGCAAGAACCTTATAGGCAACCATACTTCTTGAAATGCAACCTTATTTGACGCCTCTCTTAATATATATTCGGTTAATTCATCAGTAATTAGTCTATTACTTTTCTTGTTTATCCACTCGTATATAAGGTCTTTGATTGTTTTCTGACTTATCCTTTGTCTAATTGTTGGAATCCTGGTAATTGATTCGGCAAGTTTCAATAATTCTTTGTATTTGTCATCAAAAATCCCATATTTCTTTCCCTCATGGAAAAAGAAAAATCCATGTTCTTCTCCGAAACCGTCAACGAGGGTGCCTGGATGAATGCTAATCATGTCTTTATCGGTAAAATGATGCTTGATGTGAACATCCGAGGAGAAAGTCGAGCGAGGTTGTTCAGGAGGTGCTTCTTCAACTTTTGTAAGTAGATCGTTGCCTTTATTATCGAAGCTTGATTTTGCATCTTCATGGATTTGCATTGCTTAACCCTTGTAAAAATCTTTAGCTAACATCTTATTGAGCGGTTCACGCGCGTGCGCGCGTGAACCGCTCATCCCCCTAAAGTGGGTGGTTGATCAATCCCGGCAGAAGTGGGGATTATCCCCTTTTCCCATTCCAATTCACAAAAGCCATTTGGTTAAAACTGTTATCAGCAGGCTTGCCCAGAATATTCTTACACAGAGCCTGATGGACTGGTTGTTGTTATGGAGTTCGTTGTTGATGTACTGGATGAAGAAAACAATTGAACCTAGCTCACTCAGTTTGCTTGAGTTGCTGTTGTTAAAATATGCAAGCACCATAAACAGGAAGCTTGATAGGGTAAAGGCAAGCGATAGTATTAAAAACAACATTATTGTTACGGCCATTTTGTATTACCCCGCTTACAACCTGGATGGAATCAATGCCCGTGTCAGCCGGCTGCCACGACCTGTGTTTTTCATCGTATCTCCCCTTTTGCTGTTTAAGGCCTACAGACCGCCCGATACGGTTTTGCGATGCTATTTTATTGGGTGATATTGCTGTGTTATGAAAAAACTGTAAAATTTCTTTACACCCTTAAAAAGCGAAGACCCCGCCTGTTGAGGCGGGGTCTTCGTGTGGGTACGATATGTTTGGCTTGGTTGCCGGGTTCGCATGGGCGATCCTCGTGTAGCTCTTGATACTGCTTGTATAATCCCTTGTGGTTCAAATGTCCAGTAAACCGGTTAATCCCCGCAGCTGATGTCTACGTCAAGCACTGGGACCAGACCACGCAGACTTTTACTTCATGCATGCCAAGCGGTCTCATGCAGGAACCTGATCAACAGGAGTGGATCATGGTGTCGCTGTAAGCACGTCTGAACAGTTGCACTTCAGCTGCAGGTTCTGGGCCCTTAATGCTGCAAGCTCATTCCGGGCTGCCTCTACCTAGTGGCGGAAAGCCGATTTTGCATGTAAACCGGCTACCACCGCAGAAGCAAGTATTCTGCCTGCCATTACGTCACTTTGCCAATGTGCGCCACAGATGACGCGGCTTTGTCCGAAGGCGAGTCCATGGGCAAGCAGATTTTCAGCCTGTTGCGGATCAACCTCTGCGAGCACAAGTGCCCAGGTCCATCCAATGGTTGCGTGGGCGGAGGGATATGAACCGGTTTTTCTCAGGTGCGGTTCTGCAGCAGGTGTGCAGCTTGCGTGATGATTGATAATAAAAGGGCGCACACGCTGATAATAATTCTTTGCTTGAACGGTTGCAGCCCTGGCATCAGCTTCAACACGCAGTAAAAGATCATACAGCTGCGGTGCTGTTTGGGGTGATAAGGGTACCCCCAGGGTACATGCAAAACGGCTTGAAGCATCGGGAACGGACAGGTCGGCATCCTGCACCGCCATGTTCCAGCGGATGGTTCCCCGCAGTTTTCTCGTTGAGCGATATTCCTCTTCATCGGCTGAATATGCCGCTGAACCGGCAACAGGAGGGGCTGCAAGCAGCTTTAAACCGTTCGGCACCTCGTCTGCCACCAGATACCCCTGATACCCCTTGCGTACTGAGCCTGATGGTGCTTTTTCTTTGGCTTCCAAAGCCGTGCTTGACAGCAGCAGCGAGGCTGCAAGGCAAAATACAAACAGTCTGATACCGGTATTGAGAAGTCCAGCCTGGTGTGTCACCATGAGTGCTCCTGTGCGACACAACGGTGTCGCGGGTTGGCTGCGGCACGGTCCTCAAAGAAGGCCGGCTGTTTGAGCGTGTAGAAAAGGGGGACTGTCCTCTTTTCCCGTTCCAAATCACAAAACCATTTAGTTACGACTGTTGTCAGCAGGCTGATCCGATCTGCTTTTTCATCGCAGCTCCCTTTTTGAATCTGAACACTCAGCGGTAAAGGGCCATTCGACGGGTCGCTACCATTGATTGAAAAATACCTGCAAATGCGGAAACAGTTTGTAACCAACCAAAATACCGATATTGATGAATACCACCATGAAGCCTTCGTTCTGCACAAGCCTCCAAAGCGTGGAAACGGTACAGACCAACACCGGTATCCAGATCGTGATCTCAACCTGCAACAGTTTGAACAACAGATAGGCGCAGAGTATGGCAATCAGGCCTTCAAGCGAACTCTTGGCCATGTAGTAGACAGCGCTGATCCTTTCAATCGGCCAGATTTTTTCAACCAGCGCATTGGGTAGATAGCTTGCCAGCCAGGCCGTAATCAGTGGCAGCCCCAGCACAAGCAGGCTGTAGGCGAGGATGCTTTTGATCATACCGATGCTCCTGTTGTCTCCTTGCGGTAAAGAAACCGTTTGCCTAAGCCCTTAATCCCCGAAACAGATCCCGATATCCCGTGCGGTCAGCACGGTGTCGCCGTTGACATCCACCCGTTTCTGAATGCCCAGTGCTTCTTCCAGCGGTACCAGGGCGATATCCGGTGATTTAAGCGCTACCATATGGTCAAACTTGCCTGCTTCAATGGCCCGCACCGCAGCTGCGCCGAAGCGCAGGGAGAGCAGCCGGTCAAAGGTGGTGGGGGAGCCGCCCCGCTGCAGGTGGCCCAGCACCATGGAGCGGGAGTCTTTGCCGGTGCGCTTGCTGATCTCTTTGGCCACATACTCGGCAATGCCGCCCAGCACCACATGCTGACGCCCCCCTTCGGCCTCACCCTTGATGATCACCTCGCCACCCTTGGGCACGGCCCCTTCGGCCACCACCACAATGGCGTACTTGCGGCCATTCAGCTCGTTTTCCATCAGCTTGTCGCAGATTTTTTCAAGATCAAAGGGGATCTCCGGGATCAGGATCACATCGGCGTTGCCGGAGATGCCGCTGTTTAAGGCGATGAAGCCGGCATTGCGCCCCATGACCTCCACCACCATCACCCGGTCGTGGGATTTGGCCGTGGAATGCAGCCGGTCGATCGCTTCGGTGGCGATGTTGACGGCGGTGTCAAAGCCGAAGGTGATCACGGTGCCGCCCATGTCGTTGTCAATGGTCTTGGGCACCCCCACCACCGGCATCCCTTTTTGGGCAAAACGGTGGGCGATCTCCAGGCTGCCGTCGCCCCCCACCGCCACCAGGGCATCAAAGCGCAACCGTCTGAAGTTGTCCATGACCTTGTCCGACAGGTCGCGCTGTTCGCATTCGCCGGCAGCGTTACAGACCTGCATCATGAAGGGGTTGCCCTTGTTGGTGGTACCCAGGATGGTGCCGCCCACGCTGGCAATGCCGTCCACCTTTTCCGGGGTCAGGCGGATGATCTCGTCGGTGTTCAAAAGCCCGGTGTAGCCGGACTTGATGCCATAGACCTCCCACTGACGGTTATAGGCAGCCATGGTGACCGCTTCAATCACCGCGTTCAGGCCCGGTGCATCACCGCCGCCGGTATTGATACAGATCTTCATCCGTTTTGACATGGGGTGTCTCCTTACGCAGGTTGTTAATTGGTTGACGTTGTGACGTCATAACGTTAAAATTCATATGGAGGTGGTTGATTATGAATACTGCGGTTAAGCGAGCAACGGTGTACTTTGACGCTGCAATGCATCAGGCCTTGCGTCATAAATCGGTTGAAACATCACGCAGTCTTTCAGATCTGGTGAACGAGGCTGTACGCCAGTCATTGGCTGAAGATGCAGATGATCTGGCTGCCTTTGCCGAGCGTGTGCATGAACCGTTGGTCAGTTATGAAACCATTCTGAAAGAACTCAAGGCTGATGGCCGCCTATAGTATCTTTTTCAAAGAGTCGGTTCGGAAAGACCTGGTTGATATTGCAAACCATGATCTGAAACGGATTATGGAGCGCATTTCCGCACTTTCAGAGAATCCTCGCCCTGCCGGTTCTGAAAAACTGGTGGGGCAGGATCGTTACCGGGTCCGTCAGGGGAACTACCGTATCGTATACTCTATTCAGGATACCGAGTTGACCGTATGGGTGGTCAAGGTTGGCCACCGGAAAGAGGTGTATCGGTGATGTCTGGCCTGTAAGGGCATTATTGATCCTCGGTGCCGTTCCAGAGCTGCTCGTTAAACCCGAGGCCGCGGGCGGCATACTGCTCCTGCTGGTTCAGCTCGCTCCATTCCTTGTCCGAGCTTGGCGGGGCATCGTTGTTGTCCCAGTGGTCCTGATCCCAGCCCAATGCGCTCCATAGCTGCTGTTCCGTCGCGCTCATATCCTCCCAGCCCAACTGCTCCCAGATGTGCGGATTGCCCTGCATGTTGCGGACGCTCATGGCTCCCTCCCGTGTAGGTTTCGACTATGGTTTCAGCACTACAAGCTCATCGCTGTCCCTGCCCAGCAGCACCGGTTGCTGTTCGTTACCGGTCAGGCGCCTGGCCATGTAGGGAACCTGATCGTTTAACCAGGCCTTCATTTCTCCCAGGGTGATTGTACCGTCTCTGTTGGTGTCGGCACTGCCTTGAATCCCTTTCAGGAAGAAGTAGGTGAACAGGGAATGCCCTTTTTCAGGATACCAGCCAGCCACCTGATTCATGCCGGCGCTGGTCAGCAGGATATCTGCAGCTGTTGATGCCTTGGGTTCAGATTTGAGCCTGGCTGTCAGGCCGCTGACTCCTTGCAGCAGTTGGCCGTTGGCAGAGCTGCCGGAGAAACAGGCGTCGATCACCACGGTCTTTTGAACCGCCGGAATCTTGGCGAGGTTTTCATAAAAGGTGGAGAGTTTGTAGCCGCTGGTACGGATGTACTGGGGGGTGGCATCCACCGGCACAAAGTAACCTTCACCTGATTCCTGGTCCGGCGCCCCGTGGCCGACATAGTAGATAAAGATCCTGCTCTGGCCTGGTTTGACCCATTTGAAAAGCTTGCCTTGGTAGTCGTTATCTGTGCCGAAGACCTCATACATTTTTGCCAGCGTGGCATTCTCAAGGTAGATGATGTTCGCCGGATCGTAGCCAAAGGTCGTGGTCAGGTACTGCTTCATGACCCGCGCATCCTGCAGGGCAAAATCCACATTGGGGGTGCCGCCGGTAGAGTAATTGGCATTGCCGATTACTACGGCAATGTCGTATCTGCCTGCCGGTTTGCCGGGCTTGGTCTTGATGTTCAGAAGCTCGTCCGCAACCGGTTTGATCGTGATTTCTTCCTGCGTGCGAACGGGGGGACTAGTGTTGTTGACCGGCTTTACGTGTTGTGATTTGAGCTGATTGAGTCGTTCTATGGCGGAATTGGCCTTGTCATACATAATTCTGTTTCGTGCATAACTTAAATACGGAACCTGCATGGATGCTATTTGTTTCAAATCTTGTATCGAAGCATCAATATCGGCGCCTTTATTCAGCAACATGGTCACCGTTAAAGGCTGATTTTCAAGTGCAGCGATGCTTAATGGATATACGTTCCAGGTCTCATTCAATTTTTCCCTTGCATTGGGGTTGTAGTCTTTTTCGAGAGCATTTCTGTTTATATCAGCCAAGACCGTTGCCAGGGGGCGCTCCTGGTGTGTGCTGATACAACCCGATAAGGATAGTTGTGCCAGTAGGGCCAGAAGCGAAAAAGAGCTGATGCAGATCGCTTTCGTTAGAAGCCGGCGATACAAGCGGTTGATAAAAAACATACGTATTCCTTCATTCGGTTGTTTTTTTGTTCCCCAGCCTCTTCAGCCATTCCATCCGTTCAAGGATGTTCTTCTCGTAGCCGTGCCCTTTGGGGGCATAGAATTTCCGGCCCTGCAGTTTCTCCGGCAGGTATTCCTGCTGTACATAACCGGCGCTGAAGTCGTGGGCGTACTGGTAGCCCTGGTGGTAGCCCAGCTCCTTCATCAGCTTGGTGGGGGCATTGCGGATATGCAACGGTACCTCCAGCGCACCGGATTTGCGTACTTCCGACAGGGCGGCATCGATCCCCAGGTAGGAGGCGTTGGACTTGGGGGCGGTGGCCAGGTAGGTGACGGCTTGCCCCAGGATAATCCGCCCTTCCGGCATCCCCACCATCTGGAAGGCCTGTAGGGCAGAGACCGCCATCTGCAGGGCGCGGGGATCGGCATTGCCGATATCTTCAGAGGCCAGGATGATCATCCGGCGCAGGATAAAGAGCGGGTCTTCACCGGCTTCAAGCATGCGGGCCAGCCAGTAGAGGGCTGCGTCGGGATCGCTGCCCCGCATGGATTTGATAAAGGCGGAGATGACGTTGTAATGTTCTTCGCCACCTTTGTCGTACAGCAAGGCCTTCTGCTGCATCGCCTCCTGGGCGATCTCAAGAGAGATCAGGCCGTCCTGGGCCAGTCCTGCTGCCACCTCCAGGGTGTTCAAGGCCTTGCGGCCATCCCCCTGGGCTGCCTCAGCCAGAAAGGCAAGGGCTTCGTCCGCAATGGCAAGCTGCAGACCTCCCAGGCCTTTGTCGGTATCCTGCAGGGTTTTTTTGAGCAGGGCGGCCAGCTCGCCTGCCTCAAGCTGTTTCAGACGCAGGACCCGGCAGCGGGAGAGCAGGGGGGCGATCACTTCAAAGGAGGGGTTTTCCGTGGTGGCACCGATGATGGTGACCAGCCCCTTTTCCACCGCAGGCAGAAAGGCATCCTGCTGGGCCTTGTTGAAACGGTGGATCTCGTCCACAAACAGGATGGTGCGGGTGCCGCCGGCGGCATGGGTCTCGGCATCCTTGAAGATCTCGCGGATCTCCTTGACCCCGGCCATGATGGCGGAGAAGAAGACGAAGCGGGAGCTGGTCTCGTGGGCAATGATATGGGCCAGGGTGGTCTTGCCGCAGCCCGGCGGGCCCCAGAAGATCATGGAGGGGAGCTGGTCTGCCTCAATCATCTTGCGCAGGGCCTTGCCCGGCCCGAGCAGGTGCTCCTGGCCGCAGAACTCCCCGAGGCTGCGGGGGCGCATCCGTTCTGCCAGCGGTGGCGTCAGGGATTGGTCAAAAAGAGCGGATTGTCTGTTCATTACCAGTGGTGGATCCCTTTGTGTTCCACCGGCTGGGGCTTGATGCCCCAGATGTCACGGGCATACTCACCAATGGTGCGGTCGCTGGAGAACTTGCCCATGCCGGCGGTGTTCAGGATCGATTTTCTGGCCCACTCATCCGGTATCATGTAGAGCCGGTCCACATCGGCCTGGGCATCCATGTAGGCGTCAAAGTCCGCCAGCAGCAGGTAGTAGTCGCTGTTGAGCAGGTTGTCCACCAGCGGGCGGAACAGGCCCGGGTTGCCCGGCGAGAACATGCCGGATGAGATCTGGTCCAGTACGGTCTTCAGCTCGGGCAGCTGATAGTAGTAATCCTGGGGACGGTAGCCGGATGAGCGCAGCCCCACTGCCTGCGGGGTGGTCAGGCCGAAGATGAAGATGTTGTCCTTGCCCACCTCTTCCATGATCTCGATGTTGGCGCCATCCAGGGTGCCGATGGTCAGGGCGCCGTTTAAGGCATACTTCATGTTGCCGGTGCCGGAGGCCTCGGTGCCGGCGGTGGAGATCTGTTCGGACAGGTCGGCTGCCGGGAAGATCTTCTCTGCCAGCGAGACGCTGTAGTTGGCCAGGAACGCCACCTTCAGCTGCTGATTGACCGCCGGGTCGTTATTGACCACGCTGCCGACCGCGTTGATCAGTTTGATGATCAGTTTGGCCGTGCTGTAGGAGGGGGCCGCCTTGCCGCCAAAGATCACGGTACGGGGGGGCAGTTCCAGGCCGGGATACTCCTTGAGCCGGTTGTAGCGGGCAATCACCTGCAGGATGTTCAGCAGCTGGCGCTTGTATTCGTGGATCCGTTTGGTCTGGCAGTCAAACAGCGAATCGGGTGAGATCTGAATGCAGTTGCGCTGGTAGATATGATCGGCCAGCCGCTGTTTGTTCATCCGCTTGATATCCATCCAGCGTCTGCGGAATTCGCTGTCTTCTGCCAGCGGCCTCAGGTTCTGCAGTTCATCCAGGTCGGTGGTCCACTTGTCGCCGATCGCCTCGCTGATCAGGTCGGACAGGTAGGGGTTGCAGTGCTTCAGCCAGCGGCGTTGGGTGATGCCGTTGGTCTTGTTGTTGAAACGCTCCGGCCAGACCTCGTAGAAGTCGTGGAACAGATCATCCTTGAGGATCTCGCTGTGCAGGGCTGAGACACCGTTGACGGAATGGCTGGCAACAATGGCCAGGTGGGCCATCCGTACCTGCTTCTCACCGCTGTCGTCAATGATCGACATCCGTTGCAGGCGGGCGGTGTCGCCGGGGAAGCGGCCTGCCACCTCTTCCAGGAAGCGGCGGTTGATCTCGAAGATGATCAGCAGGTGACGCGGCAGCAGGCGGCTGATCATCGGCACCGGCCACTTTTCCAGCGCCTCCTGCAGGATGGTGTGGTTGGTGTAGGCAAAGGTCCTGGTGGTGATCTCCCAGGCGGCCTCCCAGGTCAGTTTTCTTTCGTCGATCAGGATTCGCATCAGCTCCGGGATGGCCAGCACCGGATGGGTGTCGTTCAGCTGGATCGCCACCTGGTCCGGCAGCTCCGCCAGGTTGTCATGCTTCTTGGCAAAGCGGTAGAGGATATCCTGCACCGTGGCCGATGCCAGGAAGTATTCCTGCCGCAGGCGCAGCTCCTTGCCTTCCAGCATATGGTCGGCCGGGTAGAGTACCTTGGAGATGTTCTCGGTCTTCATCTTGGATTCAACCGAGCCGATGTAGTTGCCCTGGTTGAAGAAGTTCAGGTCAAAATCCCGGCTGGCCTTGGCGCTCCAGAGCCGCATGGTGTTGACCGTGTTGTTCTTGTAGCCCGGCACCGGGAAGTCATAGGCCAACGCCATGACCTCGTAGTAGTCCACCCAGGAGCAGCGTTTTGAACCGTCCCGGTCGGTAAACTCCACCACCCGGCCTTCAAAGCGGATCGGGTGCAGGTGCTCCTGACGGTCAAACTCCCAGGGGTTCTGGTAGCGCAGCCAGTTGTCCGGCACCTCGTGCTGGCCGCCATCCACGATCTTCTGGTAGAACATGCCGTACTCATAGCGGATACCGTAGCCGTAGGCCGGCAACTGCATCGAGGCCATCGAGTCAAGGAAACAGGCGGCAAGACGTCCGAGACCGCCGTTGCCCAGACCGGCATCCCATTCCACCTCCTGCAGGTCTTCGATACTCAGCCCCAGCTCCTTCAGGGCCATATCCCATTCCTCCATCACCCCCAGGTTGATCAGGGCATTACCCAGGGTGCGCCCCATCAGGAATTCCATCGAGATGTAGTAGACCCGTTTGGCGTCCTTGAGGTAGTAGGACTGCTGGGTGTCCAGCCAGCGGGTTGCCAGCAGGTCCCGCACGGCATAGGCCAACGCCAGGTACATGTCGGCCTTGGTGGCTGAATATTTGTCTTTCACCAGGGTGTGCTGCAGGTGGTAGATGAATGATTTCTGCAGATCCTTGACGCTTGGCTGTGCTACCTGGTCCATGTGGTATCCTCACGGTCTCGGAATGTGATGCGAAAGTATACCGTTCAAAGCCCTATTGTTCAAGGCGGGCAGTGAAAAAAGAAGGGGGACCCGGTCGGTCCCCCTCTGTTCTTGCATGGTGGATGAATGGCGTTGGCTATAGCTTGAACCAGCCCACCATCTGTTGCAGTTCATGGGCCAGCTGATCAAACGCCTCAGAGGTCTGCTTGATCTGCTCGACCGAGTTTGAGAGCTTGCCGGTGATCTGGTGGATGGCAAGCATCGAGCGGTTGACATCCTCGGCCGTGGCCGACTGTTCTTCAGTGGCCGTGGCAATGGTCTGGACCATCTCAAAGACCTGTTCCACGTTGCCGACGATCTGCTCCATGGCGGTCTGGGTGCTGTCAACGGCAGCCACGATCTTGTCGATCGCCTGCCGCTCATGCTGCATGCTGCTAATCGATGAGCTCACCTCAACCTGCATCCCTTTGACCGTGGCGGCGATTTCATCGGCAGACTCGGTGGTGCGCTGCGACAGCTGGCGGACACTGTCGGCCACCACGGCGAAACCGCGTCCGCTGTCGCCCGCCCTGGCTGCCTCAATGGCGGCATTCAGTGCCAGCAGGTTGGTCTGATCAGCGATATCCTTGATCATGTTCACGATCTCGTTGATCGCAGCCGACCGTTCGCCCAGTGCTTCAACCCGGGCAACCGACTGTTTGACCACCTCCGCAAAGGCGAACAGTTCACGGGAGGTGAGATCCAGGGCCTGTTTGCCCTCCGTGGCCAGACTCTTCATCCTGCCGGCGGCATCGGAGGTGGCCAGGGCGTTCTGGGAGACGTCCTGGATGGTCTGGACCATTTCTGTCATGGCGGTGACTGACTGTTCAATCTGGCTGGTCTGGCTGGTGGAGTCGGTCTCCAGCTCCCCGGCGGTGTTGGCCAGCTCATCGGCGCTGTTGGCCACCGTTGCGGTTGAACGGGAGATCTTGCCTGCCATCTCCCGCAGGTTGGTTACCATGGCCCCCATGGATGAGAGTACCTTGCCGAACTCATCTTTGGTGGAACGCAGCTGTACCTCTTTCAGGTCGCCTCCGGCAACATGGTCGGAAACGGTGATCAGCTGGGCAAGGGGGGACGATACGGATTTAAAGACCCAGGCGCCGATCACGGTGCCGGCAACTGCAGCAGCGATACTGATGATCACCAGCAGGGTGATGCTGGTCTTGACGATCTTGTTGACCGAGGCGATCGCCTTCTCCTGCTCGCCCCGGGCCGCTGAAACCGACTCTTTGCCCTTTTCAGCCTGTTTGATGACGATATCACGCAGCTTCAGCGCTGACTGGACCGCCTTCTGCTCCATCTCGAACCGCTTCTTCAGGGTGGCCACAATACCGCTTTCACTCAACAGCAT
Source organism: Trichlorobacter lovleyi (assembly GCF_015239775.1). Taxonomy (NCBI): domain Bacteria; kingdom Pseudomonadati; phylum Thermodesulfobacteriota; class Desulfuromonadia; order Geobacterales; family Geobacteraceae; genus Trichlorobacter; species Trichlorobacter lovleyi. Next base: position 2,432,544 of record NZ_CP058409.1, on the reverse strand, counting down.
ACCCTGGATGCCGGTCAGGGCAGCGGCTGCGCTGCGCAGCATCTGCAGTTCTCCTTTGACCCCCAGCTTGTTCAGGTCCTTCTCCAGCATCGCAGTCGATCTGGCTGCCTTGGCAAAATCAGCCCGGATGGCCGGTGTTGCCGCATCGATCTCCTGAATGGATTTCAGGGTAAACAGCCTGGCTGAACCGGCTTCAATGGCCAGCCCCTGGCTCATCAGCTCGGAATTGGCGATCAGGATGCTGTTGGCCTGATTGGATTGTCCGAACATGGTGCCTTGACGGGCTGCCTCGGCTGCATATTTCTCTCCGGCCAGGATGGCATCCTGCTCAATGGACAGGGAGAGTGAATTCAACTTTTCGCTGATTTCACGGCTGAGCGCTTCAACCTTGCCTTTGGTGGCATCATCCTTTTGGGACAGCCAGTTGCCCTGCAGCTTCTGCAGCTCATCCAGGCGATCAGCCAGCAGTTTGATCTCGGCAGCCGCCCCCTTGGTGGTTTTCAGGTGGTCGTTCTGGTTCAGCTTGTTGACGGCTGCATTGACCTTGCCCCGTGCAATCAGCAGCGTCGGGCGTTTCTGGGCATGCTGCACTTCGTAGAAGGCCAGTTGCAGGTCTTTCAGCTGCAGCCGTGCCGCCTCCACCCCGCGCAGGCGGCTGGAAATCTTGCCGGATTCATCCAGGGCATTACTGAATGCCCCGGTACGATTGCCCTGCAGGGTCCTGATCTTGCTGTCCAGCTGGCGCAGTTTGGCGGTTGCCTCGGCCATACGCCTGTTCAGGTCAACGGCCGCCTTGGCCGCGTCCTCCTGCGCCTTCAGCTTGCCGGCTGAGATATCGAACAGTTCCGTTGCGACTGTGCGCAGCGATTCGTGGGTGTCCAGTCTGGCCCCACCTGCTGTCAGGCTCTCCAGTTGTTCCTGCGAAGACTTCACCTCTCCCAGCGCCTTTTCTGCCTCTGCCTTGAAACTCTGGAGCTCCTGCGGGGTTGCAGCGGTGTTGATCTTGAACAGGGTGGCGGTGGCCCCCTGAATCTCCCGCTGAAACTCCAGGGTCCGCATCTGGTAGGGCGTGCTTCTCTGGGTCAGGTAGGAAAGCTTGCCGCTGATGAAGCGCATCCCGAAGATGCTGGTCACCACCACGGTTGCCACGATGGCCAGCACAATTACAATATTAAGGGTGAGTTTGGTCTTAATGGTCATAAAATGAGATGCCCTTTTGGCCTGGAAGCAGTAGTATGAATTACTTGATCAGCTTGGCGCCATCACCCTTGATGAATCCCAGCAGCTTCTGAATCTTGGCTGAGGGGGCACCCTTGGTGAGCAGGGTGATATCGCGGGCGACTTCCGGTGATTTGGGGGACCAGATGCTGTCGTCAACAATGGCTGCCGGTCCGATGCCGACCGCTTCAGGGTTGCTCTTGACCTTGTCCTTGACATCCTCGGCCGTGGTTGCATCAAGCACCTCTTTGGTGACCGTGGTGCCGCCCAGGGCGACCTTGCTGAACATGCTGTTGGTGCCCGGAATCAGGCTGCCCCAGACAATCAGGATCGGCATGTCTTTGCCGCCGACATCCTTCCAGTTCTGGGTTTTGCCGCTGAAGATCCCCTGCAGCTGCTCCTTGGAAAGGGCGGGAATCTTATTGTCTTTGTGGGTAATCACCACCACGCGGTCTTTACCGATCAGGGTGGGGGTGTAGGCCTTGGGATCGGCTACTGCCACCCCTTCCTTCTTCAGCAGCGCCCACCAGTCATCCAGGGCCAGACCTGCTGCGGCTGCATCCACAGTCCCTTTTTCGAGTTCGATAAAGGCCTGTTTGGGGCCGTTGGAGATGGTGTTGAGGGTAATGCCGCTGGCCTTTTCAAAGGCGGCCCGGATCGGCTTCAGGATGTTCTCGGTCGGGGCGGCTCCAGCTCCGATGCGGATATCTTCAGCAAAGGCGGTGCCGGCAACAAGGGTGAGTGCCATGGCGGTGACGAATCGTTTCGCAAGATAAAAATTCATGGTGTACTACTCCTTTCTCTGGGGGATGGTGGGTCTTTGGTATGATTAGAGTTGTCTAATAAATAGTCGATATCATGATTGTTTCTGTGCAAGAGTACCATAAAAATGCTGGATTTATATAGTAAATTGCTGATGAACGTGGTTGTGAATCATCGGTTGACACCGCAAGCATGAATATATTAGTGTTCATGCTTCTTCCAACCGCTTGATTTGACGATAACAAACAAAGTTTTTGCAGGAGGCTGTGCATGCGTAGTGATATGATTAAAAAAGGTCTGGAGCGGACACCGCACCGGGCGTTGCTGAAGGCCACAGGCATACCGCAGAGTCAGATGGACCGCCCCTTTATCGGCGTTGCCACCAGCTTTACCGACCTGATTCCCGGCCACGTCGGGATGCGTGATCTGGAGCGGTTTATTGAAAAGGGGATCCACAGCGGCGGCGGTTATGCCCAGTTTTTTGGCATTCCCGGAGTCTGTGACGGTATCGCCATGGGGCATAAAGGGATGCACTACTCCCTGCCGACCCGTGAACTGATCGCCGATATGGTTGAGTCAGTGGCGGAGGCCCACCGTCTGGATGGTCTGGTGTTGCTGACCAACTGCGACAAGATCACCCCCGGCATGCTGATGGCAGCTGCACGCCTGAACATCCCCTGCATCATCGTGACCGCCGGTCCGATGATGAGCGGCAGAGGGGTGGAGGGCCGTGCCTATTCCTTTGTGACTGATACCTTTGAGGCCATGGCCCGTTACAAGGCCGGAGTGATCGACGCCAAAGAGCTGCAGGCCTGTGAGGATAACGCCTGTCCCGGCATGGGCTCCTGCCAGGGACTCTTTACCGCCAATACCATGGCGATCCTGACCGAGACCCTGGGGATGTCGTTGCCCCGTTGCGGTACGGCCCTGGCGGTCTCCGCCATGAAGCGGAGGATCGCCTTTGCGTCGGGCGAGAAGATCGTTGAACTGGTCCATAATGATATCAAACCCCGCGATATCATGACCCGGGCTGCCTTTGAAAACGCCATCCGGGTTGACCTGGCCCTGGGTGGGTCATCCAACACCGTGTTGCATCTGCTGGCCATTGCCCGTGAAGCCGGGGTGGATCTGCCGCTGGAGACCTTTGATATCCTGGCGAAGGAAACGCCGCAGCTGGCCTCCATGAACCCGGCCGGCAAGCATTTTATGGAAGATCTGGATATTGCCGGTGGCGTCTGCGGCGTGCTGAAACAGCTGGGTGACAAGGTGATTGATACCCAGACCCTGTTCGGTCTGACCACCCGCCAGCTGGCGGCAAGCATAGAAAATGTTGATCAAGAGGTGATTCGTCCCCTATCGGCGCCGGTGAAGAAGGAGGGCGGCATTGCGGTGCTGTTCGGTTCCATCGCGCCGAAGGGGGCGGTAGTCAAGCAGTCCGGTGTTTCGGACAAGATGATGCTGTTTGAAGGCACGGCCCGTTGTTTCGATTCAGAGGAACTGGCCATGGCAGCCTTGATGGAAGGGGTGATCAAGGCCGGTGATGTGGTGGTGATCCGCTATGAAGGTCCCAAAGGCGGACCGGGTATGCGCGAGATGCTGGCACCCACCGCTGCCCTGATGGGACTTGGCCTGGGGGACTCGGTGGCCCTGATCACCGACGGCCGTTTCTCCGGCGGTACCCGTGGTCCCTGTATCGGCCATGTCTCGCCGGAAGCAGCAGAAGGCGGCCCGATCGCCCTGATTCAGGATGGCGACCGGATCCTGCTGGATATCCCGAATCGCAAGCTTGATCTGCTGGTGGATGAGGCAACCGTGGCGGCTCGCCGGGCGGCCTGGACGGCGCCGGAGCCAAAGATCAAGACCGGCTGGCTGGCCCGTTATGCCAAAGTGGTGACATCCGCCTACACGGGGGCCGTTACCACCGCAGACTAGGAAACGGCCCTTTTTCGCCCTGGTCCCGCTAGTCTTCGGAACGCCTCCACGTCGTTCCCCGGCTATGGAAACCAGAACAAAAAAAGCCTCGTTTCCCCAACTAAACCACGTGTATCAAAGGAGGAACCTGCCATGAAACGTCTGCTTACCCTCGCTGCTGCCGCTGTTCTGGCCCTGAGTGTCACCGCCTGCAAGACCGACGAATCGGCTTTGCGTGATTCCAGCTCAACCCTGCTGGGCGCCAGAGAGGTCAAGGAGCTGCTGCTTGGCAACACGGTTACCGCGGCAAACGGCGATACCTACTATTTTGACCGTGGTGGCGTCGTGATCGGCAAGGGTTCCTATGGTGAGAAGAACAAAGGCAACTGGAACATCACCCAGGAGGGGCAGCTTTGCTTCAGCAACTGGAATGCCAACTTTGCCCCCAGCGCCTGCTATAAGGTCTTCTTTGATAATGTCAGCCAGCAGCGCAAGCTGGTTGATGGCAATGGTGATGTAAAATATACGGTTATTAATATTGTAACCGGTAATCCCAATAATTTTTAGACTTAACGAGGTTTTGCATGAAAATGAATGGAGCACGTATCCTGCTTGAAAGCCTGAAGCGTGAAGGGGTGGATCTGGTATTCGGCTACCCCGGCGGAACGGTGATCAATCTCTATGATGAACTGATGAATGTGCGGGAGATCCGCCATATCCTGCCCCGCCATGAGCAGGGCGGTACCCATGCGGCTGACGGGTATGCCCGTGCCACCGGCAAGGTCGGCGTGGCCATAGCCACCTCCGGTCCCGGTGCCACCAACACCATTACCGGCATTGCCACCGCCTACATGGATTCAATCCCGATGGTCATCATCACCGGTCAGGTCCCTACGCCCCTGATCGGCAACGACGCCTTTCAGGAGGTGGATATCATCGGTATTACCCGTCCGATCACCAAGCACAGCTTCCTGATCCGGCATGCCAAGGATATCCCGACCATCGTGCGCAAGGCGTTCTACATCGCCCGCTCCGGCCGTCCCGGCCCGGTACTGATCGACTTCCCCAAGGATGTCCAGATCAGCCAGGCCGAGTTCAAGTGGCCTGAGTCAATTGATATCCGCGGCTACAAGCCGAACCTGGAAGGTCACCAGAAGCAGGTTGAAAAAGCGGTGGAGATGCTGTTGGATGCCCGGCGCCCGGTGATGTATGTCGGCGGCGGGGTCATCCTTGCCAATGCGGCCGAGGAGCTGACTGAGCTGGCCCGTACCCTGCAGTTTCCGGTGACCACCACCCTGATGGGGCTGGGGGCCTTTCCTGAAAATGACCCCCTGGCTCTCAAGATGCTGGGAATGCATGGTGCCTATGCCGCCAACATGGCCATGACCCACTCGGATCTGATCCT